>JBOGLX010000170.1:0-18210 GCA_050745765.1 Occallatibacter sp.
AATTCGAGGCGAAATTCTCGAAAGGCGTCCCTCAGCGGCTAAAGTCGGCATTGATTCTGTGCCACTTGCGGCACGACTAAAGTCGTGCCCTTTCAAAGCCAAGAGTTTTTCCGCAGCCTGTTAAGCCATCCTTTAACAGCCTTAAGTGAGGCTAAAATGGCTTAAAACCGGATTTATTGTTTACTACTTGATAACCCAGCATATTTCGCAAGCCATTCATTGCATATGACTTACAATGTGCAATGCACTGAAAATGGGGCGATTTGCGCCACCCCCCACCCTCCCCACCTTCAGGGAGGGTGTTCAAGCGGGGATTTTTCCGGATTGGGTACGTTCTCCTTCGGCTGCTGTCAGACTTTGGCGGGCTGCGCCACGCCGGAACCCTCTACTTAGAATTGTGCGCCAAAGGCGCATAAATATATGCAAAACGGGCGGGGAAGATTTTGCCGGCGTCTTCCGGATACACCTACTCCGGAATTGCTCTAAGAAAAGGCGCTTACTCGAAATCTTTCAGTAACTGGAAAACCGTCGTAACGCGCTGAGGCGATTCAAAAAGAGCCCGGAGATACCGCGGCCTCTCCCGGAGGAGAGGCCGCGGTATCTCCGGGCAGCGTTTGCAGGTTACGACGGATTCACGGTGACCTGGAGCTTGATGGTTTGGGTGAGGCCGGCGCCGGTAGCGGTGACGACCACACTAGAGGTGGTGGCCTTTGCGCTGCCCTTGCCGCCGCCGCAGCCGGTAAGCTGCGTAACTCCGATTGCGCCGGCGATCAGCACCAGGGTGAGGGCCAGTACCCGCCGCTTCTTCCATCCCAGGAAGCAGAAAGCGATGGCGAACGTGACCCCTCCAGGAAGGAACAGGCTGGAACGGTGCAGGAGGGCCGTGCTGCCGCTCTCGGTTAACGTGAGCGCGGTAGACGCGCTCTGGCCGGCCGCCGGCGTAACCGTTGCCGGGTTGAAGCTGCAAGTGAGGTTGGATGGCACGGTCGAGCAAGCGAACGTGGTGGCGGAGTTAAACCCGTACTGAGAAGCTACGGTGATGTCGACGATGCCGGGCGAGCCTGGCGAGACAGTTACCGACGCCGGAGCGACTGTAGCGGTGAAGTTGGCCGCCGTGGTAGACAGAGTGTAGTTTGCGGTTGCCACCGTGCTGAGCCCATAGCCCGCCGCGAGAGCGATGGCATTGATGGTTGCGGGGCCGGCTGTGGTCACGGCAAACGGCGCCGTGTAGGCAGTCGACGACAAGGTCGGAGTGCTGCCGTCGGTTGTGTAATAGATGGCGGCGCCGGCTACCGAGTCGGTGATGGTTACCATGTTCAGGCCGCCGCTGGAGTAGAGCGTGGCGCCGTTCGCCGGGCTGATCACCGGTGCGGCGGTTGCGGTCACCGGAGCGACGGTGAAGAACGCCTGCAACTGGGTCGCCGCTGCGTAGTCGGGAGTGGCAGTGGCGTCGGAGGCGGCCTGGTTGGCGTCAATCACGATCGTGCCCAGACCGGTTGCGGTGAGCACGCCGCTGCTGCTTATCGATCCGGCGGTGCTTGACGCGGGGACGGCGGCAGTACTCCCGCTGGCGGGCGTCGCGGGAACGTAGCCGGTGCTCAAGGGGTCGAGAGTGAACGTGACTGGCATGCCCGAGGCGCCGCCGGTTGCTGCCAGAGTCAACGAAGCGCCGTAGACGATGGATGCAGGAGCGGATGCCAACGTGCCGGATGGCGCGGTGAAGACGATGTTCTGCGGGGCCGAGGTGACCGTGATTGCCGGATTCGATGAGCCTGCTAAGTAGCCGGGGCTTGCGGCCTGGCTCATTGTCACAACGATCGCACCGGCGCCGGTAATCGTCAAAGTCTGGGGCGGAAAACATGTACCGGCGGTAGCGCCTACACCGCTGACAGTGCCAGGACCGGACAAGTAAGAGAAGCAAATCGGCGCGGCACTGGAGGTCATGTTGCTGCTGGCGGCGGTGAGCGGAATCGGGGTGGTCGTGTAAGGGATCGAGAGCGGCGTTGTGATGGTGAGTCTTTGCGGCTGCGGAGTGACCGTGAAGGTAATCACTTTCTGCGGCGCAGGCGCATACTCGGAGTTGCCCGCCTGGTTGGCGTCGATGGTGCAGACGCCGTTGTCGATGAAGGTGACTGTCGCTGTTTCCAACCCCGTGCATACCGTAGGTGTGGTCGTGGTGAAGACGACCGGCAGGCCCGAGGACGCGGTCGCTTCCAGGATTACTGGCGCTGCGCCAAAGGCGACCCTCGACGAAGCTGCTGAAGGCGAGATGACGGTGATGGTCTGCGCGATCGCGGCTACGCCGGATACCGGGAACGTTCCCGTGTCGCCATCGGCGGCGTCGGTCGCGGTCATGGTGGTGTTATAAGGACCCGCCTCCGAGGCGCTGGGTGTGAAGGTGATCGTTACCGGGAAGCTGGCGCCGCTAGCAAAGGGCAAAGCGGTGCAGGTTGAGCCGGTGGTTACGGCGCCGCTGAAGCCGTAGCTGGTCATGTTCTCAGCGAAAGTCAGATTGGACGCTGAGGAGCAGAGGTCGGTAGGGTCGACCGCCGAAACATTGCTAACCGCCCCCTGGCCTGCGGGCTCCCCGGACCACGCCTGGGCAGTGTCCACAACCGAGCCGACCGTGAGGAAGCCGGCGGTGTCATCTGTGGTCGTGGGATTGGCGCTCACAAAGTAGAAGTTGCCATTGCCATCCGGGGCAATGGTCTTCACGCCATCCCCGGAGATGGGGAAGACGGAAGGATTGCCTGCCAGTGCGCTCCCGTTATTCGCGATTTCGAACACGCCGTCCAATTCGGAGCCAAAGTAGACGTTGCCCGCCAAATCGGTGGCAACCGTTGTGATGGCATCGCTGCACGGAGTACCGGTTGCAGGGTTCGCACACGCCGGCGTCAGCGTTGCCAGCAGCGTCGGCGCGGCGGCATAGGTTTTGCTTGTAGAGTTGTACGGCGCCTGGTAGAGATCGGAGTAGGTACTGTATCCGCTTGTCGCCCCCGAGCTCGAAATGAAGGAGTCGGTGAAGTACACGTTGTCGTTTTGATCTACGGCGATGCCGCCGCTGTAGAGCTGGCCGCCGGAACCGGCAGGCTCAACGTAGATCTGGACCGGCGCAGGGGTCGCGCCTCCCGTGGGATAGAGGCAGGCCGTGTTGCACTCGAAAACCGAGTACGGAGCGCTGGGGGTCGCGGAACCCGCATTTCCATCGGTGGTGAAAAACAAGTTGTGTTGAATGTCGACCGCGAGGCTGGCCACGTTGAAGCCGTAATTCCCGTTGCCGAGGTCGATCTGGCAGATTCCACTAATGTCAGGCGACTGGCCGATGCCGGCGCAGGTTGGAGGAGGCGTGACAGTTATGCCGTTCGCGGTCGAAACGGCGGTCCCAAACTGGCAAGTAGTGCTGGTCGGGCAGACGGAATTGATCGGCCCGTAGGTTCCAATGCCGTAAGCCCCGTGGGCGGTGGTGTTCACGGGGATCTTATAGACGATGTTGCTGGACTCGCCGGAGATGTAGAGGTTGTTGTTTCTGTCGATGGCTATGCCGCCGGGGGCGATGTCGCTTTCGCCAATGACGGTCATCACGGAGTTCTGGGTTGTGAATTGCTCGATGAAGTCTCCGTATGAAGTGCCGGTTACGAAGACGCCATAGGAATTGACGGCCGCGGAATGGCCGCCGGCAGAGGCGGGACCCCAGGCTCCGCCGACCGTGGAGACCGTGGTGGTCTCGTAGGTGGCAGCGCTGTTGGTTTCGTTCGCTCCCCAGGTTTGCTGGCTGACGACGATGGGTGTTTGTGCAACTGCGATCGCGGACGCGAACAGCAGGATAGCCAGCATCGACAGCAGGGCGACGCAGGTTTCTCGCGCCGAGTACCCCTTGAATCTGTCTAATCTCGTTAGCATCACAATTCCTCCGGGTATGAACCCTTAGTATTGGAACGGCCTATATGAGTTAAGCGCCGTATTTTTGAACCCTCGCCGACAACTCCGCCATCTCCGGTCAAGCGATTCTGCTGCGTGCATCGATGGTTGGAGCGCCCATCTACGCCCGCGCTGAGTGTCCTGCTAAAGCGTCATTTATGAGCTGTCTTTGTTGCGCGCTCCGGCCCAGCCCCCCATGCGCCGGCGGGGATGGCTCGGAATGCGAGAACCAGTGAGGCAAAACGGAGTGCGGCTCCGCGCGCACCCGCACAACTCCACGCGGACTGCCGCAACCACTGCGGGCAGCCTGTGAACCGATGCGGAAGCACGCTGAATCCCCAGCCAAAGCCATCCCCGATATCGCCTTCATTGCGCCCGCCTGAAGCACAACTCCATCCCGGGTGCCCCAAACGCCGCGTGCGAAAAGATGCGCTGAAAAATGCAGTATCATTCTCGTTCCGCCAGTTATGGTTGTCAAGAAGATTTATGCCGGGGCTTGAAATAGCGAGGAGCAGCGAGTAAATCGCTTAGGCTGACGACCCGTAACGGCTCGAATCAAAGCAGGATAGACCGGCGCGGCACCCCGTTAGGACCGCGGCGGAGGGGATCGGTTCGGGTTCTTCCCGCCCCAAATCCCGTTTTTCCGCCCGGCCGGCAGGGCGCGTTGATGCAACGCGACGCCAGGGCATCGGCGAACTATCGCCGTGATTCGGATGCAGATAGGTTTATCGCGGGCCGCGCCGCCAAACCGCCGCTGAAGACTTTCTGGCCGGCGCCAGACTCGCGGAGGGCCGCATTCGACGACGCGATCGGCCCGCGGAGTGGTGCGCGGCATTTGGCCCGCGTGAAAATGGTCTCATATTTTGGTAAATCAATTTAGTCTGAGGTTGCAAACAGTTTCCGTTTTGAGAATTCTTGAAAAATGTCTTGACCGCGATCGCTCGCAGGCCACATAATCTCTATCCGGATTAACTCATCGATTTTTGGGGTACTGTATCGTCCGCGACCGCGGGGTGGTGCAATCGTTCGTGGACGGTTCGATCGTTTTTTCTTTTTACGCCGAATTTCGCAAAGCTTGCAGCCGAGGGGGTTGTTACAATGACGCGTTTTCCTGGATTTAGGCCGGCGTTCGCATGTTTGGGGTTACTGATCGCGGCCATGCTGTTATGGCAACCGCCCGCTTTGGCGCAACAGACCACTGGCACTGTGTCCGGCGTGGTGCAGGACAAGACGGGCGCTGTGATCCCCGGCGCCTCGGTCGTGGTGACCAACCTGGACAACAACTCCCAGCGCAAGACGGTGAGCAACGGCACCGGTGAGTTTTCCGTCCCCGGGATCACCGCGGGCCTCAGGTACCAGGTGCGGGTGGAAATGCCGGGCTTTACGACGTGGCAGTCGCAGCCGTTCCCGCTGCACCCCGGAGATCGGATCAGCTTTACCGATATCCGCATGCAGGTGCAGACAGCCAGCACGCAGGTGACCGTAGAAGCCACGGACAACCAGTCGATTAAGCCTCTGGATACGCCGGAGCGCAGCGACGTGATTACGGCAAAGGATCTGGCTACGCTGGCGATTGAGGGCCGCGACGCGACGGAGCTGATCGAGATGCTGCCGGGATTCGCCATGGTCGAAAACCAGGTCAACAACCAGGGACCGAACAACGCGGTGGTGGGCATGAGCGGTCCCACCGGCTCCTATTCCGCCAATGGGGCCGGCCCCACCGGGCTAGCGGCCATTCTCGACGGCGTCTCCATCACCGATATCGCTAACAATACCGGCACCGTGCAAATGATCGATCAGGCAATGATTCAGAACATCAAGGCCACCACGTCGACCTTCAGCGCCGAATACGCGAAGGGCCCCGCGGTGCTAAACGCCAACACCAAGGCCGGCGGCACCTCGTATCACGGCGCTGCATACTTGTATACCCGCAACACCGTGCTGAACGCCAACGACTGGTACAACAATTATCTTCAGCAGTCGCGCCCCCCCGGAACCTTTTACTATCCAGGTGGGAACCTGGGCGGTCCGCTGTGGATTCCGGGCACCCGATTCGGACCGCATAATAAGAAGCTCTTCTTCTTTGTGGGATACGAGTATTACAACCAGAATTATTCGCCGGAGACGCTTGGCTCGTGGGTTCCAACCATGTCCGAGCGCCAGGGCGACTTCAGCCAGCAATCGCTGAACACCGAGTTATGCGGCGCGCGTCCCGACGGCAAACAGAATCTGAACTCGGTCCAGCCCATGTGCGATACGCTAAACTACCAGCCGAACGGCCCTTCCATCGCTAACGGCATCGTGCCTCAATCCGCTGCCAATTCTTCCGGCGCGGCGCTGGTCAACTGGCTGCCGCTGCCCAATGCGGATCCGTTTGTCAACGAGCAGGGTTACAACTATGTCCAGCCCGTCGTGCAGACGCAAAACGGGTCGATACTTCATGCCCGGGTGGACTTCGACCTGAACGACAACAACAAGTTTTACGCCACCTACGGCCGTCAGGCGCAAATCAGCGATGATCCTGTCGCCTTTGGATACGCTCCCTTCTGGTCGATGGAATATCCAGGGGGCGTTACGTCGGGCGACATTTCGAACGTCTTCTCCCTGCACTACTCGCGGATCTTCGGCGCCAGCGTGGTCAACGAGGCCATGGCTTCGATGTCCTTCATCAGCAACCCCGGCAATATGGGCAATCCCCAGGCGGTAAGCCGGTTCTACATGAATGACTACGACTGCTCGAATGTGGCCTTGCGCGCCGCGGCGAAGTGCGGAAATTCCGGCACCGACAACTTCAGCTACTTAGGGGAATACAAGAGTAACGGGGACTATTCGGTGCCCGCGCTGAACGACTACGGCGACCTGGGCTATCCCAACATGCTCATGGCGGGCGGTTTCTACAACAATCAGATCAGGATGAAGAAGCTGGTGCCGACGTTCGCCGATACGGTGGACTGGGTCAAGGGACAGCACAGCTTCGCATTTGGCGTTTATGCAGAACGGGGCATCTTGAACGGGGACGCGGATTATGCCTCGGCATTCCCTCAGGGCGAGTACGATTTCAACCCAGGCAACGGCTACTATGAGTTCAACGATACTGTGGGGCAGCCGGGCGCCAACTCCGATTTCATAAACTGCGAGAGTCCCGATCCGCAGGGCAACAGCCGCCTCTCGGGCGCCGCGGACTTCGGAGCCTGCATTAACCCCGTGGCCATGATGTACATGGGCTACGCGGACAGCTTTACGCAGACCAACTTCTCGCCGGTCGTCGACATGCAGTACACCACGCTGGCCGGATTCGTCAACGACAACTGGAAGCTGGATCGGGTGACGCTGATGCTGGGCGCCCGCATCGAGCACCTCGGACCATGGTTCGACCGCCACGGCAATGGCCTGGCCACGTTCTCTCCCTCGCTCTATGACAGCCAATGCGCAAACGACGACGCAGCCGTCACCGGCCCCCCCGTTTTGCGCAACTGCAGCAGCCTGGCAATGCCGGGAATTACATGGCACTCCGCGAACTCCGCCATCAGCAACTCGGTGAGTAACCCGCCCACGATCTACTTCTCGCCGCGGCTCGGCGCCGCAATCGATTTGTTTGGGACAAGCAGGACGGTGGTGCGCGGAGGGTGGGGCATCTATCGCGCCGAAGAACCGTTCAGCCCTTACGCTCTGGCGGGCGCCACCGCGCAGGGTTACAAGACCAGCAACACCGTGGGACAGGAGACCTTTGCTCTGATCGACGACCAGACGCCGATCAATACCCCGGATATCGACGTGGAAACGCTCGATCCCTCGGATAATGTGCGGCCCATTTATTACCAGTTCAACGTGACCATTGACCAGAAAACAATGTGGAATTCGCTGCTGGAGGTTGCCTTCGTCGGAAGCGAGAGCAGGAACCTGCCTACTTACAATGCGGGCGGCCTCACCGAGGGGTCCGCCCCTGGGGTCACCAATGCGGGGGTCAACGGCTATAACGGCGCTTCGGATCTGAATGTGATTCCCTTGGGCACGTTTTTCGGCTCCACCTTCTGTCCTGCCTGCATACCCCCCAATCTCTCCGGGGCAACCACCTCGCAAAGCGCCAGCCTCGGCGGCCTGGACACCCAGCAGACGGACTTCTTCCGGAAATATCCTTTTTACCAGCACCTCTATTCGTTGAAGCACGACTTTTACTCCAACTACAACAGCCTGCAGGTCTCATGGAACAAGTCGGCGGGAATGGTGAGTTGGGGAGCCAACTACACCTTCTCCAAGGATCTGGCGACGGCCGCGTCTTACAGCAACGCGCTCGCCGATCCCCTCAATCTGCGCAACGATTACAATCCGGCCACATTCGATCGATCGCAGGTCTTCAACATCCATTACCTTGTCAGTTTAGGAAAGCTCTATAAGGGCGGCAATCACCTGCTGTCCTCGGTCGCCAACGGCTGGCAGGTTTCCGGTATTTCCACCGTGCAGAGCGGTCCCGACATGCCCTCCGAACAGGGCGAAAACTTCTCCTTCGGGTCGGGGACGATTCAAGCCACTCAGGTCTGGGAGGTAGAGCAGGGCGGGGGCGCGAATCAGGATCATGTCTGCGCGAACACCTATGGCATCCCGCCCGACAAGAACGGCCAAACGCATTGTGTGACCGGCATCAACTCGGTCGTCTGGATGGGCACACCCGATTACGAGCTGATGCCGACCGTGACCGGCAACCCGAGGGCACACCTCGGGAAGCATCAGTTCATCAATCCAACGGCGTTCGGAGTTCCGCTGCCCGGAAGCCCCACGACGGGCCCCTATGCGCTCTCCAGCAATCCCAGCGGACAGGGGCAATATCGCCTCCCGTATATTCACGGTCCGGCATACTTGAACAATAATCTGTCGCTGTTCAAGACCTTCCCGATGGGAGAAGGCAAGGCTCTGGTATTGAGGGCTTCCGGTTTCAATTTCCTCAATCATCCGCTGGTCTCTTTCAACAACAACGACCCCTCGAATCTGGAGCTGGGCAATCTGCTTGACGCAGTTCCGGGACAATCCCTTACCGAGTCGGAGCTGGGATACAAGGACTTCGGGATCGCGAATATTAAGTACGGAGCACGCTACATGGAACTGAGCGGGGAGTTTACGTTTTGACGAATCGCCCCGCGGTTCCGGCGTGCTCGATGCCGGGCGGCCGTGGAAGGCCCTGGGGGCATGAACCGGCGGCGGGAAATCCGCCGGCCAGGCAGGGAAAGCGCGAGGATAGCCTGTGCGGCTGGCCTCAAAATGCGATCGGGCAATAACGCCTGTCGCGAAGGATTATGCAATGAGATTGTGGGGGAGGGTTGTGATGGCCATCGAGATTGCAGCGGACTTTCGCCGGCTGACGCGCGCCGGGGTTTGGTCACTCGCAGGAATATTGACATTTTGCGCAGCCGCAGTGGGGCAGGCTCCGCCGGTGAGCGTGGGTTCGGTGGTTCCCATTCCCTACAACTCCAACATGAACCAGATTTACAAGATACTCTTTTACAAGGGGAATGTCCTGGCGCTCGACGCCGGAGCCGACGTGTTGTATCAATTGGCGCCCGGCGCAACGTCATGGAGTAACATAAGCGGACCGGCGCGAAACTCCGGTTTCCTCGGCGGCGGTTACAACAGCCAAAGCATGGCCATCGATGCCGTGGGCAACCTCTACGTTTCCGTTACGGTTGCCCCCAAAACTGCCCCGACCGCCCTCTTCTGGCGGTTTCCTTACGATGCCGCAAAGAATACGTGGGATCTTTCGACCGCCGACGCCTGGGGCGGCAACATCATCGACCCGAACAACGCACCCACCACCATCGTGGCTGAGTCGGGGCAGGGCGCGGTGGACGTTCAGTTCGAAAACAGCCCCGCGATGGACGGCAGCGGAACGTTGTACTTTGGAACCAGCCAGAATCAGATCATGTCGGTCGCAGTAGACAAAGATGGCAATGCGGACCTTGCCACCGTCACCGCTACGTCCATTATCAATTCAACGGAAGGCGGCGGGGTACACATGGCGGTCGATGCGGCGGGCAACATCTACTTCGTCGAGGGCCACGCCTTGACGAACGCCACGCGCGCCACCGGCATCTGGTTCATCCCCGCGGGCACGACCGGCATCACGGGATCGAACGGGTCGGCGGAGGCACAACTGGAGAGGGTCGACATAAGCCAGGCGAGTAGTACGAGCCCTGTTGTATATGCCGGGGTGACGCTCGACGCCGCCGGCAACCTCTATATGACCTCCGAATCGAACTCAGGTTACAACGAGACCTTTGCCGGGGTGTGGGAGATCCCGAATGTTTGCGGGGCCCAGACAATAACTGCCTCCAATGTCAACACCTGCATGGACGACAGCGACGTCGAGCTGCTGGCTCCCATCAGCGCGAACCAACCGCTGGCGATCGATTCGCGAGGCTATCTTTGGATCCCAACTTATCAACAGTACGCTCCGTCCGGCGAGGCGAGCCAAACCGGTGTCTACTCAATTGTTGTGTTTGCTCCGGGCGTCATTAACCTGAACGACTCCATCGCCGGCCCCTCGCCGACGGGGACAGCAGGGCCCGCGGGGATTCTCTACGTGAGTTTCAATGGGACGTATCAGCCGAGCCGTTTTCAGTTCTCTTCCGCTTCGGGCAGCGCGTCGCAGTTTGCATTGTCACTGACGGATCCCCTTCCAAATACTTCGAACGCCACTCCCACGGTTCCTTGCAACAACACAAAAGGTAATTTAGGCGGAGCCTACAGCACGTTTTCGACGACGAATTCCTGCCTGTTATGGGTCACGGTGGACCCAACCGTCCCCGGCCCCGTCTCCGGCGAGCTTACGATGTACTCGGCGGGCAACCCCAACGTCAACGTGTATGTGAACGGAACCGGGCAGGGGGCGGGGGTTGCGATGCTCGACTCGCCTCAGTTGAATACGCTTGCCGCTCCCGCCGCGCTCAACACTCCGGGGCAGGTGGCCACCGACGCGATCGGCGACACCTGGGTCGTCGACCCCGGTAAAAAGCAGGTCCTTTATTTCCCCGCTGGTTCCTCCAGCGCATCGGGGCAGTCGATCGGGACCGGACTCTCGGATCCGACCGGCGTTGCCGTGGACGGAACGGGCGATGTTTATATCGCCGATTGGAATTCGAGCAAGAGCCTGGGCACGGTGTACGAGATTCCCTGGGTTCCCAACGCCACGGGGCCGGCATACGGCGCGTACGGCGCCCAGATTGCCCTGAGCACCAAGGCCATGGGTCTCGGCAACAATCTCAATCTGGCAGCCGACGGCAGCGGCGATGTGTATGTCGCGGATCCCGACAACGCCCGCGTGGTGAAGATTCCCACTCCTGCTCAGGCCACCCTGGTTGTCAACCCGGACGTTGCCGGCGACACCGCGGCCACAACCACCGTCACCGTCGGCTCCGGATTCACCGCGCCTTCGGCGGTCGCGGTTGACTCTTCCGGCGACCTGTACGTTGCCGATGGCACCAGCTTGTATCAAATCTCAACCTTTCCGTTCAATGCGCAGACTGACATCACAGACTCCCTGCCTGCTCCCGTCACCGGTCTTGCGGTCGATGCCTCCGGGTCGGTGATTGCGGCGCTCAGCGGCGAAGGTCTGTATCGCATCCCTTACACCACCACCAACGGTGTCGGCTCCCTTCAAGTGAACAGCGCAAGCCTGATTGACACCACCGTCGATTTGCCCGGCAGCTCGGCCATCAACCCCGTCTGCAACTGCCCCGATAATTCCTACAACACCGCTGCCGCCACCATCGAAGATCCCGAGGGTGTGGCCTTGGATCAGCAGGGAGATATCTATGTCGCCAATATCGATCCGACCGCCGGCCCGAGCCTCTACGAGTTGAACGTCAACGGATTCGTAAACTACGGCGTGGGCCTCACGACCAAGGTCGCCGACGAGCAGGACCTCAATCTCTACAATATCGGCAACGAGCCTTTGAATTTGACGGGGGCGACATTTAGCGGGCCGGACCTCGCCGATTACTCCCTGACTGCGCCGAGCGCAGGCACGGAGTGCGATACCTCGGGCGTCACAGCCGTGGCTGCCGGCACTTCCTGTTCGCTGGGGCCGACTTTCACGCCGCCGGCGCTGGCGCCCACCGACCTTACTCCGACTCTCTATGCAGGCGATAGCCTGTCGGTTCCAACCAACGCGAGCAACCTCGGGGGCGGCGGCGCGGCCACCGCGATTCTGCAGGCTGCTTCAGTCAATGGCCTTCAATCCACGACAACGCAGGTTCAAGTTAACCTTACTTCCAGCACCTATCCGGGGAAAGGAACGGTGACGGTAAACATCGCTCCGGTACTTGGCGGCACCTACCAATACAACCTCCCCTATGCGCCCACGGGGCCGGTCGTTCTGACCCTGAGTTGCTCCTCGCCGAACTGCACGCAGGCTGCGATCGTAGAGACGGGGACGGCGGCGCTTACCGGAACCGGCCAAAATACTTCCGTTACGTTTAGCAACCTGCCGCCCCTCGACGGCGGCAGCTACAACGTTAAGGCCAACTACCAGGGAAGCGTCCTCAACCTGATGGCAAAGTCATCCGGCCCTGCGACCTTTACAGTGAATACGGCAACGCCAGTCATCACCCTTTCCCAGCCCGTGGGGGTTACCCCGAATGCCACCAACGGGGTGTACTATTTGCAGTCGGGCACGCCAAACACGCTGGTGGCCAACGTGTCCTCTCCTGCTTCGGTCGGCGGCTTTCCCACCGGCGCCGTCACCTTTACGGATGCAACGCAGGGGAACCTGGGCGCCGCGATCTACGGCTCGGCGCAGAATTGGACATTCTCCACTGGCGCGTTGGCTGCAGCCTCATACAGTGTGACCGTCAACTACAGCGGAGATCAAAACTTTTCCCCGGTTTCCACAACGGTGCCGGTGACTTTCCAGATCGTACCTCCGAGCGTGCTGCTCACGGCCAGTCCGGCTTCAGTGACAACCAAGGCGGGAACGCCGGTGGAGTCCACCATCACCATCCAGTCGCTGGTCGGGTTCTCGGCGCCCTCCGGGGCCAACATCACCTGCGAGGTCGCTCCGAAGGATACGGTCCCCTCTTATTCGGAATGCACGTTCAACAATCCACAGCCAACTATCTGCGCGCCGACCGCAACGAATAATACCTGCCAACCCTCGACGACCGTGCTCACGCTTAGTACCAATATCCCCGTCAACATCCCGGCCAGCGCGAGCAACGCGCCAAGGCCTCAACCCTTTAGGTCGCCATTGGGCCTGGCGGGAATTTTCGGTTTGGGGCTGTTGGGACTGGCTCTGCGCAGGAGAGCGATCTTCAATCGCCACCTGCTTAACCTAGTCTGCCTGGTGTTGTTCTTTGCCGGGGCGGTGATGGGCATAACGAGTTGCACCAACGCCGGCTACACCAAGACGATCAAGGTCCCTGTCTACACGACTCCGAGCGGCACCTACAACATCACCGTGCAGGTCACGAATACTGCAACGGGCGAGGTGGAATCGCTGCCCTTCACGCTGGGGGTCACCATTCAGTAATCCGGGGTTGTTCCGGAGCAACCGGTTTCCTTTGAGGGCGGGCAGCCGGCCTCCGGAAACTGCAGAATTCAGGTTCATTTTATGCCGCGGTTCCAAGCATCGGGCAAGGTTGGTATGAGTTTTCCAGGGAGACATATCATGTTCAAGTCATTCATCTCGCTGTGCCGGTTCTCCGGGTTTACACTGACGGCCGTGTTGCTGGCCGCATGCCTCTGCGTGGGAGCCCAGGCACAGACCGCGCCGGCTGCTATCGCCAGTTTCGCCGTCGGGGTAAACCATGCCACCGCCACTAGCACCATCGGGACTCTGGGCGCCATTGCGAATGTCGCTGCCGATAGCTTTGGGGACGTGCTCGCCGTGGATGCCAAGAACGGGGCGCTCTATGAGTTTCCTGCCGGCGGTGGAGATGCCATCGTGCTGGTTGCGGCAGGCGGACTGGTGGGCACTCCCGTCAGCGTTACAACTTCCGAAACGATCGCGACTCCTGGTATCGCCATCGACTCGGCTAACAACCTCTATATCGAGGGTGGCTCCTGCGTCCTGATGTATCCCTACGATTCGACGACTAATACCTGGGATGCATTGTCCGTCCTTAATTCGGGTTCCACTTCCGCGACGGTTTGCGGCGCAACCGGCGTAGCGCCCACCTTCTACAATTTCGGAGCCTCGGCGCAGCCCTGGGCAATTGCCATTAACACAAGCTCTTCGAGCCTCCTTGTGGGGACCAGTCCTGTCGGGGCCACCGCCAGCAGCAGCATTGTCAGCATCCCGGTTGGAAGCTGGAGCGCGCCGGTCGCCGGAACGCCAACCACGATCGTCTCCGGCATGGCAGGAGCGCCGATTTCGATTGCCGCAGACCCATCCGGCAACGCCTATTTCGTCGAGGCCGGTTCAGGCGCACTATCGGGTGCTTACGAGATACCCGCCGGGCAAACTGGACTCGCATCGGATTCCGGCCTGGCTCGAATCGATCCTTCACTGCCTCAAGTGACGGGAGTGGCCGCGGATGGCCAAGGCAACGTCTACATCGGCGACAACACGCTGGGCGTCTTTGTGCTTCCCCAGGGGGCAACGTCTTCCAGCTCGGCCTTCCTGCTCACAACTGTGACCGCGCAGGGCGGAATTGCATTCTCTGGCAACGCCGGCCTGTTTGTTGCAACCACCCAAACGCAATCGAACAATTACGGGGACGTTGCCGAAGTCACATTCAACGCAGCCCAGTTCGGCGCGGTAGGGGTGGGGGCAGCCCCGGCCGCGGCGCAGGTGACCTTCACCTTCAACGCCAGCACAACCCCGACGAAGATTGAAGTGCTCGAGGCCGGCAAGAGCGCTCCCGACTTCACTGTCAACGCCGCCGCCAAAAGTACCTGCTTGTCGACCCAATTGCTGCCTCCATACGCAGCGCAGACCAGTTGCCCGGTTTCTGTCAACTTCACTCCGCTGGCGGCGGGCAATGTCTCCGCCACGCTGGTTATGCTGGGCGCGAATAACGCGCTGCTGGCTTCCATCCCCCTGAACGGCAGCGGGACAGGCGCGGCGGTGCAGGTTCTGCCCGCTGCGCAGTCTACCATCGGCGCCAGCGGCAGTCTCAAGAGTCCCAGCCAGATGGCCGTGGACGCCGACGGCAACCTGTATGTCGCCGACTCCGGCTTGGGAACGGTCGAGATGTACCCGGCCAATTCATCATCGGGAACCGCGGGCACTCCTGTGGGCACGGGCCTGAAAGCTCCCACAGGCGTGGCAGTAGACGGAGCCGGCGATGTTTTCATTGCCGATAGCGGAAGCGTCTATGAAGTGCCGGAATCCGAAACTGGCGCCGGGCTGAATGCCAAGGGTCAGATAACGCTGATTACCAATACCAGTGCTACTCCTCTTAGCTCCCAGCTCCAGTTGGCCGCCGACGGTCTTGGCGACCTCTATGTTTCGGACGCAACCAACCAGAAAGTGTATGAGCTCAAGAATTTCAGCACCGGATGGAATACCAGCCTTCCCGGCGTGGTAGGTCCTGAGGTCAGCGCACTTGGGTTCTGGGCGGGCGCCACGCCCTCTGCGATCGCCGTCGATCCTTACAACGACCTTTTTGTTTTGATCAATGGCAGCAGCGTGTACGAGTTCACGCCGGGCGTAGGCGTGGCCACAGTGCTCAGCGGCATCAGCGGCATCAGTGGCATCAGCGGCCTGGCCGTCGATCCATCGGGTTCCGTCCTGGTCGCAGCAACGGGCGGCGTCGTTCGAATTCCTTACGTGAGCGGCGCCCTGGACCCCGCGAGCGAGACAACGGTAGCCGCCGGCGTTGCCAACCCCACCGCCGTGACCATGGATTCTCTGGGCAATATTTATGTGGCGGACGGCTCTGCGCTCGACGTGAACTTCAGCAGCGCAAGCGCTGCTCTCAATTTCGGAACATTAACTGCAGATCCGCCGGCCCCGGGCTCGTCGACAACGCAGACCGCGACGCTGCTGAATTATGGCAACGCGCCGCTGAAGGTGACCGGCTACGACAGTATGCTCGGATACTTCCAGCCCACCAATGCCGCGGCCGGCTACACCGTGGCCAACTTCACCGAGTCAGCGGATACTTGCTCCGGAAACACCATTCCCGTTGACTCCACCTGCACAGCAACCATTACCTTCAGCCCCGCCCCCGGCGACGAAGGCAATCTGGCAGAGCAAGTTCTGGTCCAGGGCAACGTGGCCAATGCGCCGGTGGGAGTGAACGCAACCGGCGTGGCTCCAACGTTGGCCAGTGTTACGGTGACAGCGCCGGCGAGCACTACCGGGACCGTCGAGAACGTTCCCGTTTCGGTGACCGTAGCGCCCACCGCGTCCGGCAGTCCTACGCCCACGGGAAGCGTCACCCTGACAGTTCAGTACGGCAGCAACGTGCCTCTCACCAACCCAGCCCTGCCCACCAAGTACCAGCTCACGGCGCAGCTCCAAAATGGCGTGGCGACGTTCAATTCGGCTTTAGCGACAGCACAAGGGATGCTCTTTGGCGGATTGCCCATCGCGAACTACACATTCACCGCCCGCTACAACGGAGACACAGCGTATACCTACGCGAACTCCAGCAACATGGCGGCGGTGGCTGTCACCACTCCGGTGGCGACCGCGCTCATCGAGCCCACGATCGATGCCTCCCCGCTCAACACGCCTCCCACCAGCCCGGCACAATTGGAGCCTTATACGCTTCCATGCACGTCGGGCCCTCCGGGCAACTGCACCACCAGCTATAACTGGGGTCAGCCTGCAACCAACCCTCCCGGTTACCTGGTTATTGGAGGCATTTGCACCGGCTGCGTCGGCAACTGGGGGAGCGACGGCACGTTCCCCCTATGGGAATACAACTATCCTTTGACTATGACGTCGGCCAGCGGCGATCTCATGGTTGGCACGGCCGCCTATGAAGGCCAATCGACTCCGGTTGGTGCGAACTTAGGCTCGGTGAGCTACGCCGGGACGAACGGATCTCTGTGCGGCAGCGGAGCGGGCAGTGCATCGATTATCAACGTCGGCCAGGTGAGCGGCGTCGACACGGCGCCGTTTCCGGTTGACTGCGCCCCCATCATCGGCCTCAACGTAACCACGGTCCCGGTATTCATGGCCTTTTACCAATTCACTCCGCAGTATTCCGGGGCTTATAACGACCTGATCGCGAGCGATACCAATCCGAACTACAAGAGCTCGACGGCAGCGCCCATCAACATCTGGGGAGTGGCGCATCCCGTGGCGCAGATCAGTTCCAGCCCGGCGGCGCTCGTTGTGGCCCCCGGATCGTCTGTAACGGCTACGCTCACCCTCACTTCGGTCCTGGGATATGGATTTATTAACCGCGACAACGGACCGACCCAGATTCCAAATTATGCCATGCCGCTCGCCTTGCAGTGTCAGGGCCTGCCCGCGTACGCCTCGTGCTCGTTCACCTATCCGGTTCCCAATCCGTCGGACCGGCAATCTCTTGGCTACGCGGTGGGGAGCATGGCAGCACCCTACGATACCGCGCGCTTCCTGCCCTTCCAGGGTTTGTTATGCCAAAACAGCATTCCGACAGATCCCACCGCTGCTCCGCCGCCACCGCAATATTGCGCCGTCGATATCGGCCCTCTCCCTGGAGCTGTGGCGGGGCTCGGGGTAAATCACAATAACGCTACGCCGCCCTGTGACGCAAGCGATGGATGCCTGGGGCCGGGTCAGGTCGTGATGACCATTAACACCGATGTGCCGTTGGGCACCAGTGCGAGCCTCAAGACATACCAGGACGGCATCGCTTTCGCGGGCCTCTTCGGGCTGGGTTTGCTGGGTTTGGCTTTCCGTAGAAAGGTCACCCGGTTTCGAAGCCTGTTGATGATCGCCTATGTACTGCTCTGGGGCGGCGCTCTTATTGGGATAACTGCCTGCAGTACCACGACTCTCGGGACACCGACCGCAACGAGCGGGGTTACGCCGGCCGGGAGCTACTGGGTTACGGTCACCGCGAATCAGGCGGGGAGCATGGTGATCCCGCCATTGATCTATAACAACCACATTGCGAGTCTCATCAACGGGGACGGAAACCAGATATCTCTGCCGTATACGATCAACGTGACGGTCACCAGCAAATAGTCCAAAGTGCAGCGGCGGCGGAAGCGCCGTCGAATGTCTGCAAGGGGAAAATTATCATGCGATTTCGTGGGGCTTGGTGGCTCATGGGTTCGGCTTTGGTGGTTGCGGGATGCGGTGGTGGCAGCACCACCACAACGACCCAGACGGCGCTGGCCGTTAGTTCGGTCACGCCT
>JBOGLX010000171.1:0-3220 GCA_050745765.1 Occallatibacter sp.
GGCTTCGGTTGGGTGATCTCGGGTTATCGCCCACGGGACTGCGCGAATTCCACGACAATGAGGGCGGATTGATTGCCCGCTATTTTTTCGTAGGAGACCCCGACGGCTACAAGATCGAGGTTCTGGAGCGCCATGGCCACTATCAGTAGCGCGTGTCAGACCTCGGTGCTTCGTTCGAAGCAGGAGGAGACGAGAGATGCCATCATTGACCCCATCCACCGCGTTGGCAGCGAGGCCTGAGAAGCAGCCGTTGCCGCCTGGGGCGCCAACACGGCGCGTACTGCTCAAAAGTGCGGGCCTGCTCACCGGCACGCTGGCCTTGTCCTCGATCCTCGCGGAGCTCGCGCCGAGCCGCGCCTGGGCTCTCGAACTGGGTGCCCTCTCGAGCCATCAGGGTGCCACCATCCTCGCCTTCGCGAGACAGCTTTATCCGCATCCCACGCTCGACGACGCGGTCTATGCTCTGGTGGTCAAGGATCTCGATGAAAAGGCCGCCGCTGACCATGCCGTGCAGCAGACGCTGATCTCCGGTGTCCGGCAACTCGATCAGGTCGCCGCCGACGACTGGGTGAAGCGCGACCCTGCTTTGCAACTGATCGATGTTGAAGCCATGCAAGGCACGCCGTTCTTCGAGACTGTTCGCGCTAACACCGTGGTGATCCTCTACAACAATGACATGGCCTTTGCCCATTTCGGCTATGGCGGTAAGGAAGGTCACCTCGGCTATCTGCGCAAGGGCTTCAATGACCTGAAATGGCTGCCCGACCCGCCGGCAGCGGCAAGCGGGCCGATCCCCCAGAACTGAATGCAACGGCATCGGTCGCGGACAGACAATGTGCCGAGGGAGAATGAGGTCGTGGCAACAGAAACCGACAAGCAAGGCAACAAGATAGCGTTCTCGCACGATGATGCGCACGTGGTCGTTGTTATCGGCTCCGGCGCGGGAGGCGGCACGCTCTCCGGCGAGTTGGCGAAAAAGGGTATCGACGTGGTCGTGCTCGAAGCAGGCCCGCTGACCCCGCACACCGCTTTCCTGCCCGACGAGTGGGCGTCGTTCAAACAATTGGCTTGGCTGGACAAGCGCACCGCCTCGGGCAACTGGCAGATCGCCCGCGATTTTCCCACACTACCGGCCTGGATCTGCAAGACCGTCGGCGGCACCTCGGTGCATTGGGCGGGCGCGGCGCTCCGCATCCAGCCGCACGAGTTCAAAACCCGCACGACATACGGCAACCTTCCGGGCGCAAATCTGCTGGACTGGCCGCTGACGCGCGAGGAGCTCGATCCGTACTACAGTCGTGCCGAGGACAAGATGGAGGTAACCCGCACGCACGACATGCCGGGCTTGCCCGGCAACAACAACTTCAAGGTGATGTACGCCGGCGCCACCAAGCTCGGTTACAAGGATTGCAACACCGGCCATATGGCCATCAACAGCGTACTGCGCGACGGCCGCACCCATTGCATGCAACGTGGCTTCTGCTTTCAGGGCTGCTTTTACGGCGCCAAATGGTCAAGCCTCTACACCGAAATCCCGGAGGGTCAGGCAACCGGCCATATGGAACTGCGCCCGCAGTCGCAAGTGGTCCGCATCGAGCATGACTCGGCGGGGAAAGTCTCCTCCGTGCTCTACTATGACGCGGGCGGGAAGCTCCAGCGTCAAAAGGCCCGCATCATCGCACTGGCCGGCAACTCCATCGAATCGCCACGGCTGCTGCTCAATTCGGATTCGGCGATGTTCCCCAACGGCCTCGCGAACTCTTCGGGCCAAGTGGGGCGCAACTACATGCGCCATACAACCGCATCTGTCTTCGCTTCGTTCGCGGACAAGGTGGAAATGTTCAAGGGTACCACCATGGCCGGCATCATCAGCGATGAATCGGTGTTCAATCCCAAGCGCGGCTTTGTCGGTGGTTATCACATGGAAACAATCGCGCTCGGGCTTCCGTTCTATACTTCGTTCCTCGACCCTGGCGCCTGGGGCGCCGAATTTGCAAAAGCGATCGACGCCTACGCCTTCACCGCCGGCCTCTGGATTGTCGGCGAGGATATGCCGCGGGAAACCAACCGGGTCACCTTGAATTCGAACGTCAAGGATCAGTTCGGCGTCCCGGTCGCCGACGTCCATGTCGATGACCACCCCAATGACGTCGCCATGCGCGAGCACGGCTTCCGCCAGGGGGCGGCGGTCTATCTGGCGGCCGGTGCCAGGCAAACCTACCGGGTGCCGCCATACCCTTCCACCCACAACCTCGGCACCTGCCGGATGAGCGATCGGCCCGCGGACGGGGTTTGCAACCGGCATGGGCAGGCCCACGAGATTCCCAACCTCTTCATCTCCGACGGCAGGCAGCTTACCTCCGGTGCCGCCAAAAACCCGACGCTGACGATCGTAACACTGGCCCTGCGCCAGGCCGACTATATCGCCGACCAGATGCAAAAGAATGCCATCTGACACCGGTTCCAAGGAATGCCGAACCAAGCTGCCGCTTGCATCGCTCTCAGAGGAGATCAGTTATGTGCGGCATCTACGTCAACACCGATCCGATTCTTTCCGAGTCGCGCACGCGGTCTCTCCGTATCCACACCGTCATTACGACGGTGCGGCTGGAGAATCTGTTCTGGAACGTGCTCCAGGAGATCGCCGAACGAGAAGGCATGACGACCAACCAATTCATCGGCAAACTGCACGACGAACTGACCGAGCTCCGTGGAGAGGGGCAGAACTTTGCCTCCTTTCTCAGGGTATGCTGCCTGCGCTACCTGAGCGTGCACGAACAAGAGGTACTTTTGCCCCGCGAGTCGCCCGCGGAACCGGCACATCCGGCATCGCTCAAGGTCGTTCGCTGAAAAGCCCGGGCAAGGGCTCCGCCCTTGACCCGCCCAATGGGACCTCTGGGGCCTGAGGTCCCAGACCCCCGAACTTCAAGAGAAGGGACTCCAAAGGCTTGCCAATGGCCGCGTGCGGGGCGGAGCCCCGCGTATTTTCATCGCGGAAGCTGCGACACCGTCTTTGCCGATGTGCGGGCTGCGATTCCGCCAGAAATCCTATGGGTCTAGGATGGCTCTGCCAGTGGCGGAGACCAAACGCGCATGAAAACGGATGGAGCGAGTTCCGTGACCAAGCTGGCAGCGGAAAAACTGTTCCGCCCGGCTGATCTCTCGGGACTCGAATTCAAAACCACGGCCGACCTCGAAGCGTTGCCGGGCCTCCTTGGCC
>JBOGLX010000172.1:0-23790 GCA_050745765.1 Occallatibacter sp.
GTGCCCTTTCAAAGCCACGAGTTTTTCCGCAGCCTGTAAAGTCGTGCCCTTTCAAAACCGTACTTCTACCACGGGCTGTTGGCCCGCGCCCGCTGCCAACCCATCTCGATCACCCGCACCGTGAGCTGTTGGCCCGCGCCCGCTGCCAACCTATCTCGATCACCCGCACCGTGATAGGGTCGAGCTTCAATGCGCTGTGGCTGTTCCACTCCGTCCGCTCCACCCACCGCGCCTCGTCCGCGTCCGAAGCCGCCTTGAGCGCCCCGCCCACCACCCGGCAAAGATAGTCGGCAATCACATAGTGAAAGCGCACGCGGCCCTCCTCGCGATGAATACGATCGAGCAGTTCGATCAACTCCACCGGCTCAACCAACAGCCCCGTCTCTTCGCGAACCTCGCGCGCCACCCCGTCGCTGAGCGATTCGCCCACCTCCACCGCGCCCCCCGGCAGCGACCACTCGCCTTTGAGCGGCTCCCGTCCGCGGCGCACGAGCAGCACCTGCCCCGCGTCCACAACCACCGCGCCTACGGCCACCATCGGCGACAAAGGAAATTCTCGCTGCATCGCGCCTCGATCCCTGAACTCGATCCTTGACTCGATCCCTGAACTCGATCTTTGACTCGATCCCTGAACCCCTCAACGATAACGCGCCGGCCATGGCCGCCCGCGTCAAGGCGATCGCATTTGGATTTTACAGGTCGCGAAAATACCCACAGGAACTCGATCGATACGGCAAGTGTGAATGCGGCAGGGGCTGAAGCCCGGCGATTTTTTGGATGCTTTTGCGGCACGGTCGAAAACCACCCGCCGGCGCACATCCCGAACCGCAGATCCTTCGACTACGCCGCTCGCAAAAGACGCGAGCGGCTCCGCTCAGGATGACAGCGTGGTTGGTTGGTTTTTCATTGTTTTGGGTGAGTCGGAGGCCCATGGGGACACGACTAAAGTCGTGCCCTGTTACAAAGCCCAAAATGTGCGAGTTTTCCTCGGATTGACGGCCCGGCATCGTTCAGCTCCTGCCACGGGTTCTAAATGCGATTGCCGGCCCGCCGGCAGACCCCGCGCATGAATCCCACACTTGCTTTTATCATCAAAAAAGCGAGCCAATTAGATAAATGGGGGAAATCGTGTCCGAATTCATGCTGCACATCGATGGAATGCACTGCGGTTCCTGCGTTCGCCGCGTCACCCAGGCGCTCTCGTCGACCGCAGGCGTTGAAGTCAGGGAAGTCTCTATAGGTTCGGCGCGTCTGGCATCGCCCCAGGAACCCGCCCCCATCGACGTCGCCATCGCCGCGCTCGCCAAAGCCGGCTTCAGCGCCCACCTTCAAGCCTGACCAGCACGACAGGCCCCAACGCCAGAACAGAGAGGAGAGCCGGTGCCGCCCGCAACAGAATCGCTCACCCTCCCTGTCCTCGGCATGACCTGCGCCTCCTGCCAGCATCACGTCGAGCTAGCCCTGCGCTCCACCCCCGGCGTTGCCTCCGCACGCGTCGACCTGATGGCCCACCGCGCCAGCGTAGTCTTCGATCCAGCCGTCGCCGCCCCAGCGGCGCTGGTTGAAGCCATTCGCGGCGCCGGTTATGAAGCCGTCCTTCCCCGTCCCACCGATTCCGCGGCCCCGGCGCGCGACCTCGTCGCCGAATCCGCCCGCAAAGCCTGGATCACCATCGCCGCCGGCGCAGCGGCCATGCTGCTCGCCATGCCCCTCGGCAATCGAATGGCCGGCGCAGCGGCGCAGCGGATGAACCCCGCCGACCGCCTCCTGGCGCATCTGCTCCCCTGGCTCTACCGCCTGCCGCCCGATCTCCTGCGCTGGTCGCTTCTCGTCCTCACCGCGGCCATCGTCCTCTGGGCCGGCCGCGGCATCTATCTCAGCGCGCTCCGCGCCCTCCGCCACGGCTCGACCAACATGAACACCCTTGTGGGCCTGGGCACCGCCGTCGCCTTCGCCTGGTCCGCCTTCGCCACTATCAGTCCCGCCCCCGGCCGCAACGTCTACTACGACGCGGTCCTGCTCATCCTCGGCTTTCTGCTCCTTGGCAAGGCTCTCGAATCCCGCGCCAAACGCCGCGCCCTCGCCGCGCTCGACTCGCTCTCCCGCCTCCGTCCCGTCACCGCCCGCCGCGTCGACGCCGGCGTCCAGACCATCGTCCCGCTCGAAGAGATCCGCCCCGGCGACCGCGTTCTCGTGCTGCCCGGCGAGCGCTTCCCCGTCGACGCCCTGATCCTCGAAGGCCGCACCACGGTCGACGAGTCCATGCTCACCGGCGAATCCATCCCTCTCGCCCGCGAGCCCGGCGGCCGCGTCCTCGCCGGCTCGCTCAACTACGACGGCGCCGTCGTCTGCGAAGCGAAATCCCTCGGCGAAGCCACTGTCCTCGCCCAGATCACCCGCATGGTCGAGCAGGCGCAAGGGTCGCGCGCGCCCATGGAGCGCCTCGCCGACCGCGCCAGCGCCATCTTTGTCCCCACCGTCCTGGCCCTCGCCGCCGTCACCTTCATCGTGTGGCTTCTCGCGGCCCATTCATTCGAACTGGCCCTCGCCAACACCGTTTCCGTCCTCGTCATCGCCTGCCCCTGCGCCATGGGCCTCGCCGTCCCTGCCGCGCTCACTGTAGCCGTAGGCCGCGGCGCCCAGCTCGGCGTCCTCTTCAAAGGCGGCGAAGCTCTCGAACGCCTCGGCCACATAGACGCCGTTGTCCTCGACAAGACCGGAACGCTGACCGTCGGCCGCCCTGTCCTACAGTCCATCCACCCCCAGAACAATGCGGAAACGCCACGGGATGCAACAAACATGGGCGCCCCAGGTCTCGATTCTGAGAGCTGGGACGGGGCCGACACCGGGAACGTCCTTCTGCGTACCGCAGCCGCCGCCGAAGAGCGCTCCAACCACCCGTTGGCCCACGCCATCCTCGACGCCGCCCGCGCCCGCAGCCTCGCCTGGCCGCAAGCGGAAGAAGTGCAGGCCCTCCCCGGCCGCGGCCTGACCGCCCGCGTAGAAGGCCACGACTGCCTCTTAGGCAACGAGTCCCTCTTCGCCGAGTTCCTGATCCCGCTGCCAACCGAGGTCCCCGCTCCCGATCCCGGCGTAACCCGTCTCTGGATGGCCTTAGACCGCACTCCGGCTGTTTATTTCGACGCCCGCGACGAGCTACGTCCCTCTGCCGCTGAAGCCATTGCCGAATTGCGCAAAACCGGCAACGGCCATCGGGCCCTTCGCGTCCTCATGCTCACGGGCGACTCCGCTGCCGCCGCCGGACCAATCGCAAAGAAGGCCGGCATCGCCGAAGTCGAAGCCGCCCTGGACCCCGCCGGCAAGCTCGCCCGCATCCGCGCCCTGCAGCAGCAAGGCCTTCGCGTAGCCATGGTTGGTGACGGCATCAACGACGCCGCCGCCCTCGCCCAGGCTGACGCCGGCATCGCCATGGGCGCCGGCGCCGACCTCGCCCAGGAAGCCGGCGACGTGCTCCTCCTCCGCGCCGACCCTGCCGCCATCCCCGCCGCGCTTTCGCTCGCCCGCTCCACGCTGCGCATCATGCGCCAGAATTTAGGCTGGGCCGTGGCCTACAATCTTCTCGGAATCCCGTTAGCCGCAGGCGTGTTTTACCCGGCGTTTCACATCCTGCTGTCGCCGTGGGTGGCCGCAGCGGCCATGGCGCTTAGCAGCGTCTGCGTCCTCACCAACAGCCTCCGGCTACGGCGCTGGCGGCCGGCGGCTTAATTGTTCGAGCTGCGAACAGCCCTTGAAGGCGGGTGGCCCAGGTCCCCGGACGCCTGTTTCCGCACAAGAATGGGGCGCTCCAGGTCCGAATTCCCGGATCTGGCGCGCCCCATGAACGAGTCCAGAAGGCCCTTCTGCAGCGATTCCCGGTCTTCCCGCCTCATCACTGTTTTTTCGCCATAAATTTGAACCTCATCGCCCGCGCCGCGCTCTTCGGCTTATAAACAGGAGCGTGGTGCGTCACCGGCGGCAACGGTTTCATCGGCGCCGCAGCCGCATTACCCAGGCTCTCACCCACATGTGGAGGAGGCTCTGCCATCAAAGCCGCCACCAGCGGGCTCAGCGGAATGTCCACCCGCACATCCGTCTCGAGCGGCACGGCCAGCACCTTCGGCGCTGCGTCTTTGTATCCGGTCGCCACCACGCTCAGCGTCGCGCCCGTCCCGTCAGGCAGCCCCGTCAACTCGATCTTGTAAGCGCCGTTGCCGTCTGTAATATCGTGAATCGCCCCGTTCGCGCCGGCGCTGCCCGTCAGTCCCACGGCTACAAGCGCTTTCGCCACCGGCGCGTCGCCCGAGTACACCATCCCTTCGAACGTGGTCATCGCCGGCGGCGGAGGCGGTGGCGGCGGCGGTTTTGGCTGCTCGAAATACCACAGGAGATAGCCCGAAATAACTGTTGCCGCGATCCCTCCCAGCCATCCCGCAATTTTCATCGAGTTGCGTTCCTTGCTCATCGCTGCACCTTGTGCCCAGAGGAGGATTATGTCGGACTATAGCACAACCGCGTCCCGGCGGCGCACCGAAGCCGAGGCTTCGAGAAAACCGCTCCTCATCGACGCCGCGGCCGCGGAAGTCCCAATGGGCTTGGCGTCTTCGCTGCGCCTGCAACCAGGAGCTGATTTTGCTGTGCTTATGTACGGGCTGAAGCCCGTACCCTTCAAACTGACTCACTACGGGATTTTCCTGTCGATGGCGCGAAGAACTGTTATAAGCTGGATCGGTTCGCCAATACAACAATTAGCGCGGCGCACGTGAGCAATCTTGTGTCGTGCGGAGCAGTTGGCGCAAGATCGCCCCGCCGCTCGTGGCATCACCCGTGAAGATCGCAAGCCCGTCTTCGCAACAGTTTCTTCTGGAGAGTTATGACTGCCCTCAAGCCTCACTTACTTATTGCCGCCTCGGTTCTTGCTGTTGCCGCACTGGCGCAGGCGCAGGTCAATCCGGCGCTTTTCTCCGACATGCAATGGCGCGAGATCGGCCCCATGCGCGCGGGGCGCACGCGCGCTTTGGCCGGCGTGCCCAGCGAGCCAGCCACCTTCTACCTGGGCGCGGTGGACGGCGGGGTGTGGAAGACGACCGACGCCGGCGCCACCTGGCACAGCATCTGGAACAGCGAGCCCACCGGCTCCATCGGCTCGATTGCGGTTTCAGACAGCGACCCGAACATTATTTACGTGGGCAGCGGCGAGGGCTTGCAGCGGCCCGATCTCTCGGTGGGCGACGGGGTGTATAAGTCGACGGACGCGGGCAAGACCTGGGTTCATTTGGAAGGCTTGCGGGACACGCAGCAGATCGGCCAGGTTGCCATCGATCCCAAGGACCCGAGTCGCGTATTCGTGGCGGCCGAGGGACATCCTTACGGGCCCAACGAGGAGCGCGGTTTGTACCGCTCGGTGGACGGCGGCAAGACTTTTCAGCGCGTGCTTTTTGTGAACGACCGCACCGGCGCGTCGGACGTCGAGATCGACCCCCAGCATCCGAACATCGTATTTGCCGGCATGTGGCAGCGGCAGGAAGCGCCGTGGGAGAACGGTTCGTTCGGCGGCTCGGAAGGCGGGATTTATCGCTCGACCGATGGCGGCGACACGTGGACGAAACTCACGGGCAACGGGCTGCCCGACGATATTTTGCAGGTGCAAATGACGATTTCGCCCGCTGACACGCAGCGCATCTACGCGGAGATTGCTACCACGAACAGAAGGGTCGAGTTTTGCCGTTCCGACGACGGCGGCATTCACTGGGTTCACACGGAGACGGACGATCCGCGGCCTGAGGCGCGCATTGGCGGCGGCGACGTTCCCGTGCCCAAGGCCGATCCCAAGGATCCGGACACGGTGTACGTGGCCAGCGTGGTGAGCTGGAAGTCGACCGACGCCGGCAAGACGTGGACGGCGTTTCGCGGCTCGCCCGGCGGCGACGACTATCAGAACGTCTGGATCAATCCGAACAATACAAAAATCGTTGCGCTTGCCAGCGACCAGGGCGTAATCGTCTCGCAGAATGGCGGCATAACGTGGACGCAGTGGTTCAACCAGGCCACGGCGCAGATGTACCACGTGACGACGGACAATGCGTTTCCATATCGTGTATGCGGCGGGCAGCAGGACTCGGGGTCGGCGTGCGTTTCAAGCCGCAGCGACGACGGACGGATCACGTTCCACGATTGGCATCCGGTGGGGATCGAGGAGTATGGCTACGCGGCGCCCGATCCGCTGGACCCGGACATCGTCTACGGCGGCAAGGTGACGCGTTACGACCGCCGCACCGGGCAGATTCAGGATGTGGGGCCCGGCGCCATGAGCGACTATCGCGCGTTGCGCACCGAGCCGCTGGAGTTTTCGCCCGTGGATCCGCACCGGCTTTATTTTGCGGCCAACACGCTGTGGCTTACCGAAGACGGCGGAAAGAACTGGAAGCAGATCAGCCCGGACCTGAGCCGCGAAACCTGGGAGCTTCCGGCGGTCGTAGGCGACTACAAGGACTCGCCGATGGCGCGTCCCACGCGGCGCGGCGTGATCTATGCGCTGGGCCTTTCGCCGCTCGACGTGAACCGCATCTGGGCCGGCACTGACGATGGCCTGATCTGGACGACGGCCGACGGAGGCGCGCACTGGACCAACGTGACTCCGCCGGAGTTGAAACCATTTTGGAAGGTCTTCAATATGGATGCGGGGCACTTCGACGCCAGGACCGCTTACGCGGCCGTGAACACGATGCGGCTGGACGATATGCGGCCGCATCTTTTCCGCACGCACGACGGGGGCAAGACGTGGACCGAGATCGACAACGGCATCCCGGACGGAGCCGCGACCAGCGCCATCCGCGAAGACCCGAAGCGCAAAGGGCTGCTCTACGCGGGCACCGAGACGCAAGTGTATGTCTCGTTCGACGACGGCGACCACTGGCAGTCGCTGCGGCTGAATATGCCGGCAAGCTCGGTGCGCGATCTCGAAGTCAAGGGCGACGACCTGATCGCGGGAACGCATGGCCGCGGGTTCCTCATCCTCGACGACGTAACGCCGCTGCGCCAGATTAGCGAGAGGCTTGCAGAGGAGAATGCACACCTCTACGCGCCGCAGACGGCGATCCGCATCCGCAACGACATGAACCCGCCCACGCCGTGGCCGCCCGATATGGCCACGGGCAAGAACCCGCCGGATGGAGCGATCTTCGACTACTATCTGGGGCCGAATATCTCAGGCGTGGTTTCGCTTGAAGTGCTCGACAGCAAGGGACAGTTGGTGGCGCGCTTCAACAGCAACGATCCTGTGGTGCCGATCGATCCATTGCACTATCCGGATCCGATTTTGTGGGCGCGTCCGCCGCGGGTGCTCTCGGCTGCGCCGGGCGAGCACCGGTTCCTTTGGAACATGCATTATGCGGATGTTCCTGGGGTGACCATGGGGCCGGAGGCGGACGAGGCAGTGCCGCACGACACGCCGTCTGGTTCGACGGCTCCGTGGGTGATGCCCGGCAGCTACACGGTGCGGCTGATCGCCGGCGGCAAAACGGAGTCAGAGCCGTTGAGGGTGGTGATGGATCCGCGCGTGAAGACGCCGCTTGCCGGTCTGGAGGCGCAGTTCACGCTGGCCAAGTCGATCTACGACGACATGCTTCACGCGTCGACGGCGATCGATGAAATCAATGCGCTGCGCGAACAGCTCAAGACGAAGTCGGGAGAAGGTCCGGTGGCCAGCGCCGGTCCGTCGATCGAATCGAAGCTGGATGCGATTGCCGGCAGAGAGGAACGCGGTGGAAGAAGTTTTGGCGGCGGCGGACGGGGACGCGGAGCGAGGGGTCCGGCGAACCTGGGCACGGTGCGCTCGCAGTTGGCGCGGCTCGAGCACGAAATCGAGAACGCCGATATGCCTCCGACGACAGCGCAGGCTGAGGCCTGCAGCAGCGCGGCAAAACCGCTCCCCGGCCTGCTTGAACAATGGCGGCAACTGAAGGCAACCGGGCTGAAGTCGCTGAACGAACAATTGCAACGGGAGCATTTTGCTCAGATCGATCTCGACGCCAATAAGATCAACCGCGGCGACGAAGAGCAGATTGATATGGGCGACGACGAGTAAAGGCAATCGCCGTCTGTTTGCAGTCGCGGCCCGCAGCTATCGCAATGCATTGCGGGCCGTGGCGGCGGTCATTCCGAATCGACGCCAGGTCGCGGCGAAGCTACAGGCAAAAACCAGGAAGCTTTCGCGCATGGCAGCCTGTGGCGAAAGTTGAGATTACAGAAAAACCGTCCCTCAGGGGCTGAAGCCCCGCAGATTTTGTTGGCTTTGCGGCACGACTAAAGTCGTGCCCTTTCAAAACCAGACTTCTACCGCAGGCTGATAGCGCGGGGCGAATCGAGCGCTTTCTCGAGATTGAATTCACGCACGGTGCTGGAGGAGCTCGATCAGAGATGAAGCAGGCACTCTGCGACTCCGTGGAAAGGGACCAGCGCGAGAGGAAATAACAGGCTTGCGCCGCAGAGCAGGAGCAGGCTTGCTGCGAGCAGGCTCAGACGTCCGGCGTGCACGGCGCTTTCAGGTTTTTCTCCGATGAGGCGGAGAATGCGAATCTGCAAATCCTCCTCATGGGACCGTAGTCCGAGTGCGAGAGGGGCAAGCGCCTGCTGCGGCGGAACGGCGCCGGCGGTGACGAGCAGCGTCTCCGCAAGGAGGGTGGCGCGCGCCCGGCTTCCGGCGGCGGCATCGCTGTCCGCGGCGATCTCCGCGGCGCGACGCCAACGTTTCGCGATGGCGCCGCCGCGGCCGGGCAACGCAAGCGAGGAGAGCATGAAGAGCTTCAGATTGTCCCATTGGCGCAAATGCGCGAGCTCGTGAGCGAAAGCGACTTCCAAGGCTTCCGGCGAGAGCAGGGAACGATCGAGCAGACGGCGCGAGACGGTGATCGCCGGCCTGAGTAAGCCGGTGACCATGAGCACGGGATAGGCGCTTTCCGCGATTTGAACCGGCACACCCGGCGCCCCGGCGGCAATCGCGGCCGCGGCGGCAATCGCAGTTTTGTTCGGCGCGGGCGGGCAGCCGCCGATCATGCGCAGCGCGCGCAGCAGGGCGTACGCATACCGTGCGGCAGCCAGAAGAGCTCCCGCGATACAGGCGATGGCGACGCGTTCATCGAGCAGATTGGTTTCGCCGCCGATGTATTGCGGGGCGATGGCCAATGCGACCAGCATGAAAGCCGCCAGGTGCGGAGTCAGAGGCAAGACGAAACAGGCCCGCTCGCGCCATCGCGGACTGAGGCGCGCCAGCACCCGGTCGAGGGCAGGCGCGAGTAACTGGAGTAGTAACGAAAGCGCAGCCTGTATCAGGCCGAGACTGAAGAGCAGCAGGCAGACCAGCCGCAACCAGTAGGAGAGCAGCATTTAGGGTTTACCTCCCGGTTCTCGCTGCGCTCCGTCCGCATTTTGCGTTTTGGCGGCGCGCACTTTTTCCTCCAGCCGGTGCAGAAGGTCGCGATCGTAACTTTGCACCGCGTCAACCAGGCATGAAAGCAGGGCATCCTGGTTCATGGCCGAGCTTGAAAAGAATCTGCGCACCATGGCGCTGGCGCGTCCGCGCTCCAGATCGCTCCGCGAGATGGCGGGCCGATAGACAAAGGCGCGATCGCGTTTCTCGCGCAGCAGCAAGCGCTTTTTATACAGGCGGTCGAGCGTGGTCATCACCGTGGTGTAGGCAAGGTCGGTCTTCAGGTTTTTGGCCACCTGCTGCACGGTGGCGCTGCCTTCGGCCCACAGCACCTCCAGCACCTCGCGCTCGCGCTCGCCCAGGCGAGCTGACGCGTGCCTGGGAGGAGATGCGGCCGAAGGCCGGAAAGGATCGCCGCCGTGTTGTTCCGGATAACTCATGCCAGTAAGTACACTATACGGCTTGGCGCCGGGATGGAGCCGAAATCGAGCAGCGTCGAGGAGCCCGATCGCGGCCTACCGCACCCGCCTGCTTCTACTACCGCTGGTAGTAACTGACAATTTGTTGAATGCTGATTTGGGACCATATCCCTATAACAGTTCCAGTGCATTGTCGGTCCGTCCGGAGGTTTATGTCCCGTTTCCACGCGTGGGTGTTTCTCGCCGCAAGCTTTTTCACCGTTTCTCTCTTTGCGCAAACGCCGGATACGGTCACATTGCAGGGCCAGGTCGCGGATCCGGCTCATGCGGCAGTGCCGGGAGCGCACGTGACCGCAAGCAACGATTTGACGGGTCTTGTGCGCACGGCAAGCAGCGACGCGAGCGGTCATTTCACGATCGCCGGACTGCCCATTGCCGGTACGTACACGATCACGGTCGATGCGGCGGGGTTCGCAACCGCGCAGACAGCGAACGTGCACCTTACCGGCGGAAGCAGCGCGATAGTCGACTTCAACATGAAAGTTGCGGGCGGAACGTCGAGCGTTATAGTTGAAGGCCAGGCGGGCGGCGTTCGCGTGGACCAGCCGCAGATGGGAATTTATCTCAGCCAGCGGCAGATGGAAAACACTCCGCTGCTCACGCGCCGAATCACGGGATTGCCGATGCTGAACTCGGCGAACCGCCCCACCGTCAACCAGGGCGACATCTTCATGAACGAGTTCCTCTTCAACACCAACGGCGCCGGCCGCCGGCAGACGTGGTTTGAAGTGGATGGCGCCAACAGCGTGGACATGTGGGGACGGCAAACGATCTTCTCCAACATTCCGCTGATGGCCGTGGATGAGATGAGCGTCCTGACCAATGCGTTTACGGCGGAGTATGGCGCGGGAACGGGTTCGGTGGTCAATATTGTTACTCGCTCCGGCGGCAACAGCTATCACGGGCAGTTACTGGAGCTATGGCGGCCGGCGGACACGGAAGCATCGCTCTCCGGTTTCACCACCGGCAACGCAACCAGCGGCAATGAGATTACCAGCGACGTTCTCGGCCAATCGGCGCTCGCGTTTTCCGGCCCGTTGCTTTCGGATAAGACGCACTTCTTCGCGGCCGGCGAGTGGAATCGCGAGGCAAAGGCCTCGCCGGTAACTTCGCCGCTTGCGCCGGGGAGTTTTGTGGGCCACTATCGGGGATGGCTTGGCCTGGTGCGGCTCGACCGGCAGATTAACGCCAACAATTTCGGCTTTCTTCGCGTCAATTTCGACGACTTTACCGACACCAATCCCAACGGCACCGTAGGCGGCGCGAACCTGCCCAGCGTGGCGCGCATCTTCCATCGCCGCACTTACACGGGCGAGTTAGGCGAGACAGCAATTCTCGGGCCCAACCTTCTTAATAACCTCCGTGTCGAGTTCCAGCTTGCCTCGCCCATCACCGAGTTCGACCCGGTGATTTATGGAACGGAATTCGTGGTGCCCATCTCGTCGGGCGGCACGTTTTCTTCCGGCACTTCGCAGAATGCGCTGTTGTTGAACCGGCAATACGAGGTCTCCGAGACGCTGGCGCTGACCCGCGGCCGGCATGAGATCGTGGCCGGCGGCAGCGTAATCGCCGCGCACAACGGCGGAAACAGCAAGGAGTTCGGCGGCCCGATCCTTCTGGGGAAGTTCACTTACAATACATGCACGCAGGCTGCCAGCGTGTGCGAAAGCACGGCGTATCTCGATAACATCAACAATGTCGCTAACTATCAGCAGAGCTATGGCAACGAGAATTACACCGTGGACGATCAGTTAGCCGGCATCTTTGCGCAGGACAATTACCGCATGACCAAACGGCTGACGGTGAACTACGGGCTGCGCTACGAGTTACAAACGTTTACCAATGCGCGGCGCAACTTTGCTCCGCGCGCCGGCTTCGTTTACGACTTCACGGGCAAGGGTGACACGGTCTTCCGCGGCGGCTACGGGATTTATTACTCGCAGATCGTCGATAACTCCGCTGCGAGCTATGCGCTGGGCGAGCCGACCGGCGTGTTTACTTACGAGGCCACGCCCGGCGAGGTAGGATTCCCTTCAAGCATTGCGGCGGCTCCGTTGCCGGCGTTTCCCGCGGGCGCAGTTGCGCCCATACGCAGCTTGTATGTGCGGCCGGGGCAGCCTAAGTATCTTTCGCAGTGGTTTCCGGCGAGCGAGCTGAATGGCTATCCGGCCAAAATGCTGAATCCATATTCGCAACAATATACAGCGAGCCTGGAACAGCGCCTCGGCTCCAATTGGACGATGACGCTGGACTACGTCGGCGCGCATACGCTGCGCGACATCCGTCCGCTCGACGTGGATTCGCCTGCGCCGTTCATCCGCACAGCGCAGGGCCAGACACGAAGCGCGCAAGCCGCCAACTGCTCCCGCCCCTACTGGATCTTGTGGTACGGCCAGCAGGGCCTCACTTGCGACACCAGCTCCAATCAAGGCAAAGCCAATAGCGTCGCAACGCCGCCGTACTCGGTCATCCAGACCGACGTGAACGATGGCTACCTGCACTACAACGCGCTCGACCTGAACATTGCGCACACCTTCGTGAGCGGCTTCCAGATGCTGGCCAGCTACACGTGGTCGCATACGCTCGACAACGTCGATCCCGACACCACCAGCCAGAATCCCAACGATCCCAACTTCACGCAGCACCAGGAGTATGGCCCGGCGATCTACGACCAGCGCGAGCGTTTCGTGCTTAGCGGCGAGTACGTTGCGCCGGTGGTGCGCGTGCGCATGGGTGGGGTGGGCACCTTCGGCAGCGGCATGCCCTATAACATCGTTACCGGCACGACCAATAGCGGCGATACCGGCGGGACAACCGACCGCCCGGTCGTCAACGGAGCGGTCATCGGCCGCAACGCGGGCCGCGGCAACGGCCAGTACTCAGTCGATCCGTTCCTCGCGCGTGCGTTTCCGTTCGACCACGAGCATGTGCAAATCGACCTGCGCGCCTCGGCGTTCAACGTGCTCAACCACGCGAACTTCACTTCCTATAGCGGGACCTATGGCAACGGCACCGCCGCCGGCACGGGGTTCGGAGCGCCGCTGCCCGGCGTGACTTCACAACTGAATGCGCGCGAGATGCAATTCTCCGCGCAGGTGAGCTTCTAAAACGCTCTGATTGAGGCTGTTTTCATGATCGGCATTCCCTCAGGGGCTAAAGCCCGCTCTGCATTTGTTACGCTTGCGGCGCGACTAAAGTCGCGCCCTTTCAAAACGGCGACTTATTCAGCTTGCGGCACGGCGAGAAAACCAAACGCCGAAACGGTTCGCAGCGCCCCTCCGGGGCGCATGGTTCTGTTTGCTTGCATACCCAGGACTGCGTCCGCTGCGGCGGACTTGTCCTGGGCTAATCTCGTATTCCCCCTCCGGGGGAAGGAAACCGGTTTTCATCCCTTTAGGTGGGCCGCAGGCCCATGGGGACACGACTAAAGTCGTGCCCAAAACGTCAACTTATTCAGCTTGTGGCACGACTAAAGTCGCGCCCTTTCAAAACATCGACTTATTCAGAGGTATCCGAATCGTGAGGGCTTATTCTGGTGATCGAAACAGCTTGCGGGCGCGGGCGCGGGCGCTCGCATCAATATTGGTCGCGTTCACGGCGCTCTTCTTTGTTGCGTCTCACGCAGGCGCACAGGCCATTACCGGCTCGATTGCCGGCAGCACGATCGATGCCACAGGCGCGGCCGTTCCCGGCGCGGCGGTTACGGTGCGCAACACCGGTCTCTCCACCACGCGCACGGTCGAGAGCGATCGCGCGGGCAGCTTTCGTATCAGCGGCGTTGTTTCCGGCACGTACACAATCGAGGCCAAGGCCGACAAACTGGCATTACCACGGCCCGTGCGCGTCACGCTCTCGCTAGGCAGCAGCATTGAAGTCACGCTCAAACTGGAGATTCCGCGCGCTCATGCGAGCGCAACCGTGCGTGGGCGCGGAGCGATGATCGAAGGCAACACCGTCGCTCCGCCGTCCAACACGGCCGAAGCGGCGGTGACTACGTTCTTTCCTGGCTTGACGGTTACTTATTTGCCCAACCGGGACCGCAATTTTACGCAGTTCACCGATCAGACGCCGGGCGCCGATGAAGACGCGAACGGGGGCGTAACAATTGCGGGCCAGCGCGCCAATGCCGTGGCTACGGAAGTTGACGGCGTGAGCTTCGACGATCCGCTTCTCGGCGGTCCGCGCGGCGCGGGAGATGGCGGCGTGTATCTACCCATCGGCGTGGTCAGCGAGTTCCAATTGGTCCCAAGCGGCGTGGACTCGGGCGTAGGCCTTACCAATGCGGGGCTCATCAATGTGGCGACGAAGGGCGGCGCGAATCGCATGAGGGGCGACGCCTTTTACACGGTCCGCCCCACGCCATTCACCTCCGCAGACGCCTTCGGCCGCTCGCTCGATGCGCTGCTCAATTCCTTCGGCTTTTCCGAGAGCGGGCCAATTCGCAAGAATGCGCTCTTTTACTCGGCGGGTTTCGAGCAGGACTTCGTCCACGATCCTTATTACGCAACGTTTGCTCCGCAAAATCCCAGCGGCCCGGCCGTTCCGGGTGTGCTTGCAGCGCAACAAGGAGAAATCGTGGAGAAGCAGTCGCCCACCGCGGGCTTTGGGCGGCTGGACTGGGTGATGAGCCAGCGCAACACGCTCACCGCCGCAGTCATACTCGATCGCATCCGCTCGACGAACGCGGGAGACGGACTGACGCGAACACTGGCCGTGCCCACTTACGCGTCGAACTTCGGGGGCCAGAGCACGTCGGCGCGCCTGGGCCTGACCACGGTGCTGGGCACGCGCGCATTTAACCAGGCGACTCTGGCCTACGCGAACGATCACCGCACACGCACGCCGCTCTCGAGCGCGCCCGAGCTCTTCATCAATGGGTTTGGCGTGCTCGGCGGCGACAGCATGGGCCTGCACCGTTACACTTCGCAGCAGTGGCAACTGATCGATGACGTGATGCTCACGCGCGGGCGCAACGAGTTCAAGTTCGGCGGGCGCTTTGCCGCGTCGCCGGCCTACGAAGAGCGCGAACCGAACCTCAATGCGCGCTTCGACTACAACTCGCTCACCGACTACCTCAACGACAACCCGCGCCGCTTTCAGCAGACGATTCCAATCGACGGATTCCCGCGCTATCAGGGCACGGCCGGCGATCTTGGCTTGTATGCCAATGCGCGCATCGCTCTTCGGCCAAAACTATTCGTCACCGCGGGCCTTCGCTGGGAGGGCCAGTGGAATCCGCAGCCGCCCACCGCCGCCTCCGGCATTATGCCGGTTATCGCTGCGCCCGCCGCGATTGGCGAATATACCCAGCACATCCCGAACGACCTGAAGCAGTGGCAGCCGCGGCTGGGGCTGGCGTGGAGCCCGAGCGGCAAGACCACGCTGCGCCTGTCCTCGGGCCTTTACGACGCGCCTACGCCGGCGACGTTTTTCCACCGCGTCTTTACTGACGGCGGCAGCGAGACCTATACGCTCGACAGCTACTTTGACCCGTCGCTGATTGCGCTGAGCGGGGGCAACACCGCATCGCCTCATGCGATTGGCCCATCGCTGCCGTCGCTCAGCACTTACTACGCGCAGGTCGCCGGCATCAGCCCCGCCTTCCGCAATCCCGCGTCGTTCCAGGCCGCGGCCAGCATCGAGCAGCAGGTCAACGCAAAGCTCGATTTCATGCTCGGCTACATGCGCAACAGCACGTGGGGCCTGGAGCGCGAGCTCGACGAGAATCTGAACCCTCCTGTTGGAAGCCTCGACGGCAACCCGGTCTTTCCGTCCACGCGGCCTATCGCGGGAGTTGGGCGTCTCCTCGTCGAGCAATCGACCGCGCACTCCAGTTACGATGGCGGCTATGTGAGCGTCAGGGCGCCCATCAGCGCGCGTTCCACGCTGATGGCCAACTACACGCTTTCGCGCACAGAGGACGACGACGACAGCACGAATCCCTACAGCCCGGTCACCGCGGTCAACCCGTTTTCGCTGCGCCAGGAGCGGGGATATTCGCTGCTCGACGCGCGCAACACGCTGAGCCTGAACGCCATCTTCAACCTTCCCGTGGGATTCAAAGCCAATCCTCTTTTTGTGGCGCATTCGGGAGTGCCGTACACGCCCATCGTCGGCTTCGATACCTCGAACGACGCCAACGACCTGAACGATCGCGCCAACGTCAACGGCGTTTTAGCCACCCGCAATTCCATGCGGCAGCCCGCGTTTTCATCGCTCGACATGCGCTTTGTGAAAGACTTTACGCTCAAGGGCGAAGGCCATCATCTCGATCTATTCATGGACGTGTTCAATGTTGCCGGCGCGGGCAACCGCAGCTTCGATCCGCTTGGCATGAGCTATTGCGGAGACGCCGCCAGCCCGGTTTACTCCGCTCTCACGCCGCTGTTCGCGCCGGGCGTTACGCGGCAGGGAGGGCCGCGAACGGCGCAGTTTACGGTGCGGCTGGTGGGGTTTTGAAGCAGTTCCGGAGAGCTATGCCCCAGTGTCGTGGCGTCCCAACCTTGCGGCAGTGATACTAAGTTTTTGACCGCATGAATTTGTTCCGGTTTAGATCTGGGCTATCCCAGGTTAGGCGCAAAAACAAAGACGCGCCGAACCTGGGGCACCCAAGTTTGGTACATCGTCAAGGGGTCAGCGATGTGTTACTGTGGATTGATTTTCGTTTCCGCATTCAAGCCCCAACTAGGAGTTGATCGATGCATTTCAAACGTGGTTGGCACGTCTCCGTGATTGCTTTGTGTTCTGTGGTCTCTTTCGGGACTTTGCTCGCGGCCCAGGAGCCGTCTACGGCCGGACAGTATCCGGCGAGCCTGCTCAAAGGTTTGCACTGGCGCGACGTGGGCCCCATGCGCGGCGGGCGCAGCTACGCCGTGGCAGGCAACGCGGACCAACCGGACACGTTCTATATGGGGTCGGTCGGCGGAGGGGTATGGAAGACCGAGAACGCGGGCCGGACGTGGGTTCCCATCGCTGACAATCCGAAGACGGGCATCCCCATCGGCTCCATCGGGGCCATCGCCGTTGCGCCGTCGGACCCCAATATCGTTTACGTGGGGACGGGGGAGCCGGATATCCGCGCCCAGATTTCTTACGGAATCGGTGTTTTCAAATCGACCGACGCGGGCAAGACCTGGCACTCGATCGGCCTGACGGATACGCGCCACATCGGCAAGATCGTTGTCGACCCCCGCGACCCGAACCGGGTCTACGTTGCGGCTCTCGGCCACGTCTACGACGGCAACTCCGAGCGCGGCGTTTTTCGTTCGACGGACGGCGGTGCGCACTGGAAAAAGATCCTGTTCAGCAAGACGAATCCGGATGGAGTGGGCGCGATCGACCTGGCTATCGATCCCAAGGACCCGCGCACGCTCTATGCTTCGCTGTGGGCCACGCGGCGTCCGCCGTGGTCGGTGTATGCGCCGACAAACCTGCCCGGCGGCGGCTTGTTTAAATCTACTGACGGGGGCAACACCTGGCACGAGCTCGGGGGCGGCCTGCCGGACGACGATTATGTGGGCAAGATCGGCATCGCCATTTCTCCCAGCAATCCCAACCGGCTTTACGCCGCCGTCGACGACGTGGGCGCAGCGGTGGCGCCGCCGCTGCGCATGGGCGGCGGGCGCCCGGGTGCGAACGCGCCCAAGCCATCGGGCGGAATTTACATCTCCGACGACGCCGGGGCGACATGGCGCCTGGTGAACAACGAGGAGCGGCTCTGGGGACGCGGCTGGTATTTCGAGCAGATGGCTGTCGATCCGACCGATCCCGACCGCGCCTACGACATCAATACGTCAACCTATATGACGCTCGACGCGGGCAAGACCTGGGCTCCGGTGAAAGGCGCGCCGGGCGGCGACGACTATCACCAGATCTGGGTCAACCCCAAGGACGGCAACCGCATGGTGCTCTCAAGCGACCAGGGAACGGTGGTCAGCGTGGACGGCGCCAAGACCTGGAGCACCTGGTATAACCAGCCGACGGCGGAGATCTATCATCTTGCCGCGACCAGCGGCTACCCTTACTGGATTTACGGCGCGCAGCAGGACTCGGGGGCCGTAGGCGTCAGGGTCTGGTCGGACCGGAGCGTGCTCTCGTTCCGCAGCTGGTTGCCTAGCTGCCTTGCCGGCGAGAGCGATACGGTGGTTCCCGATCCCAAAGACGGCGACATTCTTTATGGCGGCGGGGCCGGCGTTTGCGATCAGGCGCTGAACGTGCGCGTCAGGCGCGGCGAGCTTCCGCCGCCGGACCCGAATGACCCGAACCGTAAAACGTGGACGCTGCCCGAGGTTTTCTCGAAGGCCGACGGCGCGCTTTACTACTCGAACCAGTTTGTGTTCCGTTCGCGCGACCGCGGCAGGACCTGGGAGAAGATCAGCCCCGACCTTACGCGCATGAACCCTGGGGTTCCCAAAAATCTCGACCCCATCACCGCCAAGGACATCGATGAGCGGATGACGGACCGCTTCGGCGTGGTCTACAGCATCGGGCCTTCGCCTCTTGACGCGAAGACGGTTTGGGCGGGCACCAGCGACGGCTTGATCCAGGTGACGCGCGACGACGGAGCGAACTGGGAGAACGTGACGCCGCCCGAATTGACCGCCTTCAGCAGGGTTACGCAGGTTGAGGCAGGCCACTTCGACGTGGATACGGCCTACGCGTCGGTCGATCGCCGCCGTCTGGGCGACACCCGGCCTTATATCTACCGCACCCACGATGGCGGCAAGACCTGGCAGGATGTGACCAGCGGAATCCCCGACGGCGCTTATGTCAACTCGGTGAAAGAGGATCCGGAACAGAAGGGGCTGCTTTACGCCGCCACGGAGCTGCGGGTCTACGTTTCGTTCGACGATGGCGGCCAATGGCAGCCGCTCGAACTGAACATGCCGGTGACTTCCGTGCGCGACGTCATCGTACACGGCGACGACCTGGACGTAGCCACGCACGGGCGCGGCTTCTGGGTCCTGGACCAGATGAGCGCGCTGCGGCAGATTGCCGCCAAGGGGCAGGAGATTGAGTCGGACGACGCTTATCTCTTTGTTCCAGGGGTGACCTACGATCTGCGCGCGGGCGGACAGGACGGCACGCCGCTGCCGCACGAAGAGCCTCAGGAGAAGAATCCTCCGGCGGGCATTGTCGCGTATTACTGGCTGAAGTCCGCGGCGGCATCGCCTATCAAGATCGAGCTTGTGAACGCAGAGGGCAAGGTGGCGGCATGCCTGGCCAGCGACGCTCCCTTCAAGCCGGTAGATACGGAAACCATCAACGTGCAGGCTTACTGGCTGGAGCCCACGCCGCCGCCCTCGGCCGCGGCGGGGATGCACCGCGTGGCGCTTGACATTGCCGTTCCGCGGTTCGGTTTCGGCGGACGCCGCGGCGCTGCCGCGCCGCCGGTGGACGCGTGCCATCCCGCCGGTACGCCGGCTCCGCGTGCAGAGGGACGGCCTGGCCCCGGTGGACGCCGCGGACCCGCCGGCCTGCAAGCGGGCGACTACACCGTGCGCCTGACCGTGGATGGGAAGAGTTACACGCAGCCGGTCACGGTCAAACCCGATCCGCGCCAACTTCCGGCAGGGGCCGAGCCGGGAGCCGCGGGCTTTAGCAACGACGACGAATGAGCAAGGGCGGCATTGCTGCCGCGGAGACGCGGCAGCCGAACCGTTGGTGCTTTTGGCGTTCCGGGCGAGCTGTTCCGACCTGTCGTGGCCTCCCACCCATGCGACAGAAAAGAGTCGCATGGATGGGGCACAGGGCTTTGGGTGTGGCTCACGGGGCCTGTACCCTGAGCGATTAGAGCAGTTCCGGGATTGTTGTGCTCACCTTTCGTGGCTTCCCACCCATGCGACAGAAAAGAGTCGCATGGATGGGGCACAGGGCTTTGGGTGCGGCAACTGTGGAACCGCCTTAATAAACCACCTTGATAAACCGCCTTGATAAACCGCCTTGATAAACCGCCTTAATAAACCGTCTTAACAAATGGACAAAATCGGTTATCCGCTGGCAAGGCTCATGTATACTCCCGTCTGACGTCGAAAATTTTTCCAGGGGGACACTTACGTCATGACGCGAATTTCGCGGGCAGCTTGTTGCGGCCTGGTTCTTTCCTGCGTACTGTCATCGGCCTTGACCGTGGCAGCGCAAATCAATCCGGAACTCTATGCGGGCCTCAAATGGCGTAACGTCGGCCCTTTCCACGGCGGGCGCATCTCCTCGGTGACCGGAGTCATCGGCCAACCCGGCGTGTTCTACTTCGGCGCGCCCCAGGGCGGCATCTGGAAAACCACCAGCGCCGGCGTGACCTGGTTTCCCGTCTTCGACCAGGAAACGAGCGTGGATAGCGTGGGCGCCATCCAGGTGGCTCCTTCCAATCCCGATGTCGTTTATGCCGGCGCCGGCGATCCGATCGGCGGCAGCCTCGGCAACGGCATGTGGAAGTCGACCGATGCCGGCAAGACCTGGAAGCACATCGGCCTCGAGGAAACGGTAAAGATCGACCGAATCCTTGTCGATCCCACGGATGACAACCTGCTGGTCGTCTCCGCTCTCGGCGACGCCGACCACCACGGCGGAGGCGTCTACCGCTCGACCGACGGCGGCCAGAGCTGGACCAGCGTCCTCAAGCCCGCCGGCTACGACGGCGTGCGCGACGTTGAGTATGCCTACGACGACCCCAGCATCATGCTCGCCGCCACGCAGGGCACCGGCGGCTTCCGCGGCTTCGGCCCCCCCAGGGCCAAGGCCAAGCCTCCGTTGGTCTACAAATCCACCGACGAGGGTAAAACCTGGACCAAGATCGAAATTCCGCCTTACGAAGGCCGCGTCGCGGTGGCCATCGCCGAGCACACCAAGGGCCAGCGCATGTATATCGTCGGCAACGACATTGAAAAGGGCTCCGGCCTGTTCCGCTCCGACGACGGCGGCGCTACCTGGAAGCACATGGCGGGAAACGACCTCCGCATCGCCAACGGCCAGGGCTCCTATAGCTCCGGCGTCTTCGTGGACTCGCAAAACCCCGATGTCGTTTACACCGAAAGCACGGCCATGTACCGCTCCATCGACGGCGGCGTGACTTTTCATGCCTTCAAGGGCGCGCCCGGCGGCGAGGACTACCACAGGTTCTGGATCGATCCCACCAACGGCAAACGCATGGTGGTGGGCGCCGACCAGGGCGCCAGCGTCACTCTCGATAACGGCAAAACCTGGAGCCTCTGGTACACCCAATCCATCTCGCAGATTTACCACGTGGCCACCGACAGCCGCTACCCCTACTGGATCATGGGCGCGCAGCAGGACACCGGCTCGGTGACGATCAGCAGCCGCGGCACCTGGGGCCAGATCGACTTCACCGACTGGAGCCCGCTGCCCGCTTCTGAATTCGGCATCGACAGGCCCGATCCCAAAAACCCGAACCTCATCTATGCCGTTGGCTACGGCGCGGGCGGCGGGGGCAGCGGCCTGGTCAAGATCGATATGGCAACGGGACAGTGGGAGAACGTCGCGCCCAACTTCGGCGCGGATGCCACCAAGTACCATTCCGGCCGGGACTTCCAGAAGAAGTTCGACACCTCCTTCGATCCGGGCGCCCTCTACGTCGCCTACCAGTGCCTGCTGGTCACGCACGACGGCGCCCACTCCTGGACGGCCGCCAGCCCCGACCTGACCACGGCCAAGGGCGAACCGCAGTTGCCCTGCGGCGCTCCCGAGCCCAAGCCGAAGCCGGCGGCCCAGCCAAAACCGGCGGCGCAGCCGAAACCGGCGGCGCAGCCGAAACCGAATGCGCAGCCGAAACCGAATGCGCAGCCCAAGCAGGCTGGCCGTCCAACGCCAAATGCGCAGCACCCGAAGCCTGAGCCCACGCGCGGGGGTCCGCCCCTGCCCGAACCCGCCATCAACGACTTCTCCATCTCCACGGTCAAACGGGGCGTGATTTGGACCGTGAGCAGCAACGGCCAGATCTACAACACCATGGATCGCGGCAAAATCTGGACCAACGTCAGCAACATCGCCGGCGTGCCGCCCCACACCACTTTCAACACCATCGATGCGGGCGACAACGTCAATACCGCTTACGTGGCCGGCCGCATCGGCGGCGAGCGCGGCGCCACCGTGCCACCCACTGAGGACACCGACGTGCCGCTCATCTGGCGGACCACCGACGGCGGCAAGACCTGGGTCAGCATCGTCAACGGCCTGCCCAAAGACGAGCGCACCGGAAGCTGGGTGAACACGGTGCGCGTCGATCCCGATCAGCCCGGCCTGCTCTTCGCCGGCACCGAGTCCACCGTCTACGTCAGCTTCGACCATGGCGACCACTGGCAGTCGCTGCGCCAGAACCTGCCCACCACCTCCATCCGCGACCTCGACATTCACACCGATCACCACGAGAACGACCTGGTCATCTGCACCTACGGCCGCGGTTTCTGGGTTCTCGACGACTTCACGCCGCTGCGCCAGATCGCCGCCCACGCCCAGGCCATCGGTTCCTCGCCCGCCTATCTCTTTCAACCCGAGGACGCCATTCGCGCCCGCATCAACAGCAACTGGGACCAGCCCTTCTCAGTCGAAGTGCCCAATGCGCCCAATGCGCCTTATGGCGCGATCGTCGATTACTACCTCAGCAGCCCGCCCAGCGGGCCGATTGAGCTCCAGGTCTACGACGCCCACGGCAATCTGGTGCGCACCATGTCCAGCACCTTGCCGCCACCCATTGAAGGCCAGTGGTTTCCCCGCTACTGGCTCGCCTCGCCCGCGTCGCGCGCTCTCAGCACTCAAATCGGGATGAACCGGGTCAACTGGGACCTGGACTACGACGACCCGCCCGCCCTGCGCCACGACCTCGAAAACCAGATGAACACCGTGGCGGGCGAAACCACCCCCGGTCCGCATGGGGCGCAGGTGATTCCCGGCGTCTATAAGCTCAAGCTGACCGTGGACGGCAAGGTCTATACCCGCGACGTCACCGTCATGAACGATCCGCGCGTCGGCCAGAGCCCCCAGCTTATGGCGGCCCTGCGCTCCCAGAACAGGCTCACGCAACTGGCGGTTCAAGGGATGCGGCAGAGCTATAAGGGCCATGACGAAGTCGATGCCGTCAAGAGCCAGCTTGCGTCCCTCATGCGCGCCAGCCTGCCCGCCGATGTCTCCGAGCAGGCCAAAAAGCTCGACGCCAGCCTGACCAAAATCGAGGGCGTCATGCCCACCCCAGGCGCCTTCTTTCGACGTTCGGCTCCCAATCCCAAGGCGATGCGGTCCTTCCTCGAACTGAACGACTCATACAGCGGCATAGTCAGCATGATGCAGGTCGGCCTCGACATGGCGCCCACCCCCACCCAGATCGCCACATGGGAGAGCGACTGCACCAACTCCGACCGCACCGTTACCGCCTGGAAAGGGCTCGAGCAGCAGATCACCGGCTTCAACGTGCAGTTGGCCAAAAACCACCTGCAGGAGCTCAAGATCGCGCCCACCGAGCTCACCGACCCGTCCTGCAGCTTTCAGCCCGGAACAGCGAGGAAGCCAAGCAAGTAAAGCAGGGAACAGGGAATAGGGAATAGGGAATAGGGAATAGGGAATAGGGAATAGGGAATAGGGAATAGGGAATAGGGAATAGGGAATAGGGAATACGACCCCCCTCAGCCGGCTCGTTCCGCTCGCCGCTCTCTCTAGCGGGCAAGGCAATCTCGTATATCCTTCAAGAAAGCGTCACTCCACAAGACCGATTCCTTCGCAGGAAAACCAATCAGTGGCCCCACTGTCCGGCGAAAATTTCCGGAGATGGCCAAAGCTTGATTATTTGGTCGTCGTGGCCTTCGCCCGCGCTTCCCTCAGCCCCAAGATCTCTGGATTCATGAACGCCTTCCGGCCTTTTCCGAGCTGAAGGGAGATTAT
>JBOGLX010000173.1:0-2060 GCA_050745765.1 Occallatibacter sp.
ATTCCGCCGCTGTTAGGCTTTCAGTAGGACGCGAATTCCCCCTTTGCGAGGTGCTCCATGATCGAACAAGCTACGATTGAGACAGCAAGCCAGGCTCCGCTCAGCCCTGAAACGCTCGCCAAAATGGACGCCTACTGGCGCGCCGCAAACTATCTCTCTGTCGGGCAGATCTATCTCAAAGACAATCCGCTACTCGAACGCCCGCTGACCATCGATGACGTGAAGCCGCGCCTGCTCGGCCACTGGGGCACAACCCCCGGCCTCAACTTCCTTTACGTCCACTGGAATCGCCTGATCCGCGAGCGCGGCCTGAACATGATCTACATCATCGGCCCCGGCCACGGCGGACCGGGCCTCGTCGCCAACACCTACCTCGAAGGCTCCTACACCGAAATCTACCCTCACATCGAGCAGAACCGCGACGGCATCAAGCGGTTGTTCAGGCAATTCAGTTGGCCCTACGGCATTCCCAGCCACGTTGCGCCGGAAACCCCCGGATCGATTCACGAAGGCGGCGAGCTGGGCTATTCGCTGGTCCACGCTTATGGCGCCGCCTTCGATAATCCGGACCTGATCGTGGCCTGCGTGGTGGGCGACGGCGAGGCCGAAACCGGCCCGCTGGCCACAAGCTGGCACTCGAACAAGTTTTTCAACCCCGCCACCGATGGCGCGGTGCTGCCCATCCTCCACCTCAACGGCTACAAGATCGCCAACCCTACAATGCTCGCGCGCATTCCCCACGCCGAGCTTGAAGACCTGATGCGCGGCTACGGCTACGAGCCGTTCACGCTCGAAGGCGACGATCCGGCCACGATGCACCAGCAGGCCGCCGCGGTCTTCGACACCATGCTCGACCGCATCGCCGCCATCCAGACGGTCGCCCGCGCCGCCGCGAGCGGGGGCGAATCCATCGAGCGTCCCGCGTGGCCCATGCTTATCATGCGCACGCCCAAAGGCTGGACCGGTCCCAAATTCGTCGATGGCAAGCCCGTCGAAGGCACCTGGCGCGCCCATCAGGTTCCTTTCAGCGAGCTGCGCGAAAAGCCCGACCATCTGCGCCTGCTAGAAGACTGGATGCGCAGCTACAAACCCGAGGAGCTATTCGACGCGACAGGCGCGCTGCGCGCGGATCTGGCCGACCTGCCGCCCAAAGGCCGCCGGCGCATGGGCATGAACGCCCACGCCAACGGCGGACTGCTCCTGCAGCCGCTCAGGATCCCCAACTTCCGCGACTTCGCCGTCAAAATCGAAGCCCGTGGCCAGACTCAAGCCGAGTCTACGCGCATCCTCGGCCATCTGCTCCACGCGGTCATGGAAGCCAACAAAGCGGAGAAGAACTTCCGCGTCTTCGGCCCCGACGAGACCGCCTCGAACCGCATCGCAGACGTCATCGCTGGAACCGGCAAAGCCTGGATGGGCGAAACACTCCCTGTCGACGAAAACCTCTCGCAGACCGGCCGCGTGATGGAGGTGTTGAGCGAGCACCTCTGCCAGGGCTGGTTCGAAGGCTACCTGCTCACCGGACGCCACGGCTTTTTCTCCTGCTACGAGGCCTTCATTCACATTGTGGACTCGATGGTGAACCAGCACGCCAAGTGGCTCAAAACCACGCGCGAGATTCCCTGGCGCCAGCCCATCGCCTCGCTCAACTATCTGCTTAGCTCGCTCGTCTGGCGCCAGGACCACAACGGCTTCTCGCACCAGGACCCCGGCTTCATCGATCACCTGGTCAACAAGAAAGCCGGCGTGGTGCGCATCTATCTTCCGCCCGACGCCAATACACTGCTCTCGGTCGCCGATCACTGCCTGCGCAGCCGCAATTACATCAACCTCATCGTTGCCGGCAAGCAGTCCGAGCCGCAGTGGCTCGCCATGGACGAAGCCATCGAACACTGCACCACGGGCATGGGCGTCTGGAAGTGGGCCTCGAACGATGAAGGCAATCCCGACGTGGTGGTGGCCTGCTGCGGCAATGTGCCCACGCAGGAGGCGCTGGCCGCGGTCTGCCTGCTGCGCGCCCGCGTACCCGATCTGCGCATCCGCGTGGTCAACGTGGTGGA
>JBOGLX010000174.1:0-11567 GCA_050745765.1 Occallatibacter sp.
GTACACAGGATAAGGCGTCGAAACGGGCTATTTTCCGTTTTGGACCCAATTCTTACAGGCACCCCGGGGTGCAGGGACAAGTTCCAGCAGCGGCGAACTCGATTTTTTTGAATCAAGAAGGCCGCGCCAATTTTCAGGAGGAGATTTCTCACATGCGAGTTGCATTGTTGACCGGCGGCGGCGACTGCCCCGGATTGAACGCCGTGATTTATGCGGCCGTGAAAAAGGGCATCAACCACTATGGCGACGAATTCATCGGCTTCCTGAACGGCTGGCGCGGCGTGCTGGATAACGACTTCATCCCCCTCACTCTGGAGAGAATCGACGGCATCCAGTTAACCGGCGGCACCATCCTGCATTCCTCGCGCACCAACGTGAAAAAAATCCCCGGCGGAATCGACAAAGTGCGCGAGGTGCTCAAGCTCAACAAGATTGACGCCTTGATCGCCCTCGGCGGCGACGACACGCAGTCGGTCACCGAGTTCCTGAACGAGAACGGCTTCCCCAGCGTGGGCGTTCCCAAGACCATCGACAACGACCTCAGCGGCACCGACGCCACTTTCGGCTACGACACAGCCATGTCCATCGCCACCGAGGCCGTCGACCGCGTCCGCACCACCGCCGACTCCCACAACCGCGTCATCGTAATCGAAGTCATGGGCCGCGACGCCGGCTGGATCGCTTTCGGCGCAGGCGTTGCCGGCGGTGCCGACGTCATTCTGGTTCCTGAGAAAGAGATCGACATCGAGCACACCTGCGCGCTGCTCAAGCATAACTACGACCGCGGCAAGCGCTATGGCCTGGTGGTTGTGGCCGAGGGCTGCCATCTGCCCGAAGTCGGCCAGGTCACCGGCTCTCAACAGGTCGATTCCTTCGGCCACGCGCGGCTGTCGGGCATCAGCGAGACGCTCGCGGAGCTGATCGAGAAGAAGACCGGCTTCGAGACCCGCTCCGTGAATCTCGGCCACACCCAGCGCGGCGGCGTTCCCTCGGCCTACGACCGCGTCCTCGGCCAGCGCTACGGACTCCACGCCATCGACATGGTGCATGACAAAAAGTGGGGCCGCATAGCCGTCCTGCGCGGCACCGACATCACCGACATCCCCATCAAGGAAGCCCTCACCAGCCGCCGCCTCGACCAGCGCTTCTTCGACGTGATCGCCGACCTCGAACCCAAGTTGTAGAGGCTACCCTCGTCTCTGTTCGTTCTCAAAACACAATGGGTGCCCCAGGTCTCGCTTTTGAGCAAGGAACCGGCCTTGGCCGGTGGGGTTTTCCAAGGAACAACGAAGTTGTTCCTTGGGAGACCTGGGAGGACTGGATGTCCACAGGTCTATGGAACCGGTGACGAAGGTCAAATACATCTCCGATGCTCTATCGCCCCTACGCACCGCCCGACTTCGCCGCCCTCTACGCCATCGAGGAAATCTGTTTTCAGCCACCGCTGCGCTTTCCCCGTGCGTACATGCGGCGGCTCGTTGACAGCTCCAACTCCGCAACCTGGATCGCCGAAGAAGACAGCCGGCTCGCCGGATTCGCTATCGTCGAGTGGGACCGGGCCGCGCTCGGCCCGCTCGCCTACATCCAAACCATCGAGGTGCTCTCCAAGGATCGCGGCCACGGAGTCGGCGCTGAGTTGCTCCGTCGCATCGAAGTTTCGGCCCGCGACGCCGGAGCTCATACAATCTGGCTCCACGTAGACGCCGAAAACTCCGCCGCCATCCATCTATATGAGTCGCGTGGGTACAAACGTCAGGGAAGGGAAGAGAACTACTACCCGCGTGGCCGGCCCGCGCTTATCTACGAGAAAAACCTCGGCGCCGCATAGTCACCGCGCACCCTACGCGGTCGTAATCAAATCCATATTCGCCGGGTTCACCCCACCGATTTGAAGTCACGTGTTCAATCGCATGGTCTCGCTCTCTGTCTCGTCAGACCTCGCGCAGCTTGATCGCGCTCTCCGCCGCCCCGCTCTTGTACGAAGCAGGCGCGCTGGCCTTCGACAAATCCCCGCCGTCCACGATAGAAACTAGACTTGCAGCGATCATCCGCTCCCCACCCGAGCCGCAAGAACAAAAAACGCGGCGAGGGTGGGCACTCGTTTCATTCCTCGCGGGCCGGAAACACCGGTGGGAGACCGAAAAGATCTAAAGCGGTTCCACAATTGCCGCACCCAAGGCTCCGTGCCCCTCCATGCGACTTTTTTCTGTCGCATGGGTGGGGATGTGTCGGTGTGCGTAACGGTGTCGGTCAGCCGCTTTACAAAAATCAAGCCTCTCCACGAGCTGCGCGGCATCACATATTTCACCCAGCAGCAGCCCCGCCTGCCAATCCCGCGCACCGCCTGGGCGCTTGCCATTGCCGTGCTGGCGGCTTGCGCCGCGCTCAATTTCATCTTTAGATAAGCTGCCGCGCTGCGCGCGCTCTCCTCGCCGGCGCTGCCCGTTCTCGCTTCTTAGCCGGCCCCGTCGAGCTGCGCACCACCAGCGTCGTCTCAACTTTGTACTGCTTCCCCGCTCCGTGCGGATCGGGTGCGAATGCCTCCAGCGCGCCCACAAACTTCTTCGCCAGCTCCTGTCGCGGAAGCCGCAGCGTGGTCAGCGGCGGATAGACAATGTCGCTCAACTCAATGTCGTCGAAGCCCACGATCGAAATGTCCCCCGGAACCGACAGTCCCTGCCTGTGAATCACCCTCAGCGAGCCGATTGCCGTCAAGTCGTTGGCCGCAATGATCGCGGTCGGCCTGTTCTTCAGCGCCAAAAGCTCCAGCATCGCCGACTCGCCTCCGCCGATGCGGTAGTTGCCCTCCCGCGTCAACTCGGTCTCCACCGCCAGCCCCAACCCCTGCATCGCACGTACAAACGAATTCAACCGGTGATCGGAGATCGTCGGCCCGGCCGAACCCCCGATATATCCGATCCGCTTATGACCGAGCCCGCTCAGATGCTCCACAGCCTGCTTCATCCCGCTGTTCGAGTCCACCGAAACGTCGCTCAGTCCTTTGCCCACCAGCCGCCGGTCCATCGTCACCAGCGGCACCCGGTTGTTCATCATCGCCTCGATCGGCTCCGTCTCAATCTCTGAGGCCAGCAGCGCGATCCCCTCCACCTGGCTCACCAGCATCCGGTAAATCGTCCTCTGCATACTCGGCGCGTGCGAGGCCGTCGTGGCCATCAGCATGTTGCGATTCGTGCCCGCCAGTATCCCCTCGAAGCTCTGAATGAACTCCGGGAAAAAAGGATTGGTAATGTCCGGAATGATCAACCCATAGGTGCTGCTGCGTCCGTATTTGAGAGTCGTCGCACTGCCGTTGGGAATAAATTTGTATTCGGCGATCACCCGCTGCACGCGCTCCGCGGTCTCCGCTCTCACCGCGCTCGATCCGTTGATCACCCGTGACACGGTCGCGCTCGACACGCCTGCCAGCTTCGCAATATCGCGCATGTCCATCGTCGGGGTTCCATTTGCGGCAGCGTCAAACCGCTCCAGCAAAGGTTTTCTCGCTGTTGACTTATACCTATACCATAGGCTCTCAGCACGTTAACGCTAACGCGCCTCGCCTTTTCCCCAGCCTCCTTACGTTAACGTTGAAGGTCCGCTGCTCTCGCCGTTTTTTTCGTCCGATCCGGAAAGCTGCCCGCTGCACCACAAGCACCGTGCCCCATCCATGTCACGGTCTCATCGTGACATGGGTGGGAAATCTGCACAGCCCATGCGCCTCAAGCTGCACCACACCTCTGTGCCCCATCCATGCGGCTTTTTTCTGCCGCATGGATGGGATTCACGACTGCTTCTTCGGCAGCAGCGAGTCCAGCAGCAACATACACGCGCCCGTAACAATCGAGCTGTCCGCCACGTTGAAATCCGGCCAAGGGTAAGAGAAGATGTGTACCTCGATAAAGTCCACAACCGACCCGTAAGCAATCCGGTCGTGTACGTTCCCGATCGCCCCCCCCAGAATCAGCGCCAGCGCCACGGTGGTCAGCGTAAACCGCCATCCGGTCGCGATCAGCGCGATAAACACCGCAACGGCCGCGATCAGCGTAAAGACGATCAGCCCCAACCGCACCAGGTGCGGCGAAGCCGAGTTAGCGAACATCGAAAACGCCGCGCCCTCATTGAGCCAGTGCGTAATGCGCAGCACGTGCGGAATCACCGGAATCGCCCCACCGATGGGAATGTGCCGCGAAACCCAGCTCTTGGTCAGCCGGTCGGCCACAACGTCGCAAAACGAAATCAGCAGCAGCCACGGCAGTCTGCGCGGATAAGCAAACTTCACTGCGCGGCCTCCTCAACTTGCGGCGGCGCAATCCCCATCTCGTGCAGCGCTCCCCGGCATCGCGTGCAGACGTTCTCCCACACGCCGTAACTCGAAACGTCCGGCATGAAATTCCAGCAGCGTGCGCATTTGTGGCCGCTGGCGAAGAGGGCACGCATCTCTATGTGCCCTCCCACCGAAGGCAGTATCTGCTCGGAGCTGTGCGCCTGCGGAATGGGATCCTTGTACTCGTACTCTTGAACCTGCACTGACGAAACATTGAAGAATTCCTTCAGACCCGACGAGTGGCGTTCCAGGAGCGACAATGCCTCGCCCGACGACTCGATTAGCATGCCGGCTTCGAGGCCCTTGCCGATGCGCTTAGCCTGCCGTTCTTGTTCCAGCACGCGCAGCGCCGCATCTCGAATCTCAAACAGCTTCTTCCATTCGTCGATCAGTGCCGCCGCGTCGCCGGCGAACACTTCTTCCGGCCTCGGAAACCTCGCCAGATGCACGCTCTTCTCGCGCCCTTCCACCTCCGGCAGATACTCCCACACCTCATCCGCCGTAAAACTCAAAATCGGCGCCACCAGTCTCACCAGCGCCTCCGTAATCCGCCAAAGCACCGTTTGCGCCGACCGTCGAGCCAAGCTAGTCGGCGCGAACGTGTACATCCGGTCCTTGAGCACGTCGATATAGAACGCGCTCAAATCCACAATCGCAAACTCGTTCACAGCGTGATAAATCCGGTGAAACTCGAACGCCTCGTACCACCCCAGAATCTTCTCCGTCAGCTCCCGCGTCCGCGCCAGCATATAGCGGTCGAGCGGCAGCAGCGCTTCCTCGGCCACGCCGTCGCGCGCGGGCTCGAACCCGTGCAGATTCCCCAGCAGAATCTTGAACGTGTTGCGCAGTTTCCGGTAAATATCGGCGCAGCGCTTCATCAGGTTCTCGCTGGCCGCCATATCTTCCCGAAAATCGACACTAGCAACCCAGAGCCGCACAATCTCCCCGCCCATGCGGTTGGCAATGTCCACCGGATCGACGCCATTGCCGAGCGACTTAGACATCGCCCGCCCCAGCTCATCGAGCGTCCATCCCGCCGTCGCCACATGCGAGTACGGCGCCCGTCCCCGCAGCGCCACTGAAGTCAGCAGCGAAGAGTGAAACCACCCCCGATGCTGATCCCCGCCCTCCAAATAAAGAACCTCCGGGCGGCGCTCCATGCTGTTCTCGTTTTGGAAGAGAGCATAGGCCGCGCGTAATTCCTCATCCGCCTCGCAAACCGCGAACCAACTGGTCCCCGAGTCGAACCACACGTCCAGAATGTCGGTCTCTTTCCTGAAACTCGCCCCGCCGCAATGCGCGCACTTCGCCCCGGCCGGCAGCAGCGCCGCCACGTCGGTCGTATGCCACGCCTCCGCACCTTCGTGCTCGAACAGATCGACAATCTTCCGGTTCAGCCCCGCGTCCACGATTGGCTTCTGGCAGCCCTCGCACAGAAACACCGCAATCGGCACTCCCCAGATGCGCTGCCGGCTGATGCACCAGTCAGGCCGCGTGGCGATCATGTTCGTGATCCGCTCCTTGCCCCACGCCGGGTCCCACACCACCTTGTCGATCTCTTCAATGCTGAGCTGCCGGAAAGTCGTCTCCGACCCATCCGCCCGCGTCACCGGCGTTTCCATGCCGATGAACCACTGCTCCGTTGCGCGAAAAATCACGGGATGATGGCACCGCCAGCAGTGCGGATACGAGTGCTCCAGATCCGCACTCGCCATCAGCGCGCCCCGCTCCGCGAGCATCGCCAGAATCACCGGATTCGCCGCCCAAACCGTCTTGCCCTCGAACGCCGGCGGCTCAGCTTCTTTCCACGCCGCCGTATCCACATGAATCCGCCCCGCCGCATCCACCCGCGAAGTCGGATCGAGCCCATACCGCTGCCCCGTATAAAAATCGTCCAACCCATGCGCCGGCGCCGTGTGCACCGCGCCCGTCCCCGTATCGGCTGTGACATAAGTTGCCAGCACGCCCAGGACACTGCGCTCCAGGAATGGATGCTGAAAGGTCGCGCGCTCCAGCGCCGCGCCCTTGAACCGCGCCAGCTCCATTGCCTCGCCCAGCCCGCAAGCCGCGGCCACCTGCCCCGCCAGCTCTACCGCCACGATATAGACTGCCCGGCCAACCTCCAGAGCCACGTAATCAAAATCCGGATGGAAGGCGACGGCCAGCGAAGCCGGCAGCGTCCACGGCGTCGTCGTCCAGATAATCGTCCAAACCTCGCGCCCGGCCAGCGCCGGAGCAATGGTTTCAGGCGGCGACGTCAGCCGGTAGCGCACATAAATGCTCGGGCTCGTATGAATCGCATACTCAACCTCCGCCTCGGCCAGCGCCGTCCGGTCGTGTATGCACCAGTAAACCGGCTTCAACCCCCGGTAAACAAACCCACCCTCCAAAAATCCGTAAAACGCCTCCAGCGTCCGTGCCTCGTACCCCCGCGCCATGGTCTTGTAAGGCGTCTGCCAGCGCCCGAAGCATCCAATCCGCTCAAACTGCTGGGTTTGCAGGTCAACATACTTCTGCGCGTACTCGCGGCACGCCTCCAGCACCGCCGGAACCGGCATCTCCAGCTTCTTCCGCCCCAGCTTTTCGTCCACCTTAATCTCGATCGGCAGCCCGTGGCAGTCGTACCCCGGCACATAAGGCGCATCGAACCCCGCCATGGTCTTCGACTTCACCACAAAGTCCTTCAGCCCCTTGTTCAGCGCGTGCCCCAGGTGGATCGGCCCGTTCGCATACGGCGGCCCGTCGTGCAAAATGTACGCCGGCCGGCCGCGCCCCGCCTTGCGCAGCTCCTCATAGAGCCGCATCCCGGCCCACCGCGCCAGCCTGAGCGGCTCATTCTGGGGCAGATTGGCCTTCATCGGGAACCCCGTCTGGGGCAGGGTAAGCGTCGCCTTCAACTCCGGCGCCTGGGACATCGTCACTCCGTCCGATGGTGTGATATAAGTCATTCTCTAGTGTAACCGGCAGAGTTAGAATTTCCAGGTAACAACTGGGCCGGTTCCGGCGTCTATTGAATATGGAATAGCCGCGCGCGCGGAAATATGAGACCCTGAAGTCCGAAGCGGGAATCCGGCCTCCGGATTCCGAGACAAGGGCAGGCGCATGCGAGCATAATGGAACGATGGTCCTTGCTGCGTTGACGCACGCCGCTCGGGCGCAACCGCCAGGAAAGCCAGCAGATTTTATGGCAGACGAAAACCTGATTCAGCCCGGCGCGGACCCCCAGCCCGCCTCATCCGGAGCGCCCACCCACGAGGGCCATGAGCTTGACTCCTTCCTCGGCAAAGCCTTCGAGGAAGAGCCCATCTGGCGGGATCTCTACGAAAGCATTCGCGACCTCTTCTTTCCGGTCAAGCTGCCACCCCTCGAGCTCACCTCGACGCCTATCCCGGTCCCCGACCGCATGGCCGTCAAGCCCAATCCCTGGGCCGTCGGCATCTCCATGTCCATCAATATCGCCATCGCCGTGCTGGTCATGTTCTTCATCGGCCGCCAGGTCATCAAGGCCGTGGAGAAGAAAAACGTAACTGCACTCATCGACCCCGGCATCTGGCAGCCCAAAGCCCCCCGCGCCGGCAGCCAGAACGGCGGCGGCGGCGGCGGTGGCAATCACAGCATTGTCGATCCCATCAAAGGCCGGCTGCCCAAGATCGAGAAGAACCCCATCGCGCCTCCGCAGGTCGAGACCGTCAAAGACCCCATCATCCCCGCCCCCCCTGCCATCATGGTGCAGAAGAACATCACGCTCCCGAATAATCCCACCTTGCCGAACATCGGCGTGACAAGGTCCGTCAACGTCAGCCTCGCCTCCGACGGCCAGGGCTCCGGAGCCGGCATGGGAACCGGCAGCGGCGGCGGACTCGGCTCCGGCGCGGGCAACGGCTACGGCCCCGGCTACGGCGGCGGCGCCGGCGGCGGCGTTTATCACGTTGGCGGCGGCGTCTCCGCTCCCGTTCCACTCAACAGCGTCGAAGCTGAATTCTCCGACGAAGCCCGCCGCGCCAAGTACCAGGGCGTCTGCCTTATCGAGATGATCGTCGACGCACACGGCATGCCTCAGGATCCGCACGTCATCCGCGCCCTTGGCATGGGCCTCGATCAAAAAGCCCTTGAAGCCGTCCGCAAATACCGCTTCAAACCGGCCATGAAAGACGGCAAAATCCCCGTCCCCGTCATGATCACCGTAGAAGTCAACTTCCGCCTCTACTAAACTTCCGGGAGCCGCGGGCTGCTGGCAGTTGTACCAATCTGGGTGCCTCAAGTCTCCGCTTTTGGGACCTGGGAATAACCAATCTCCCAGCGCGTCGATTGTCTCGATGCTCCGTGCCCCATCCATTCGCGCCTTTTGCGAATGGGTGGGAATGACCAATTTACGCCGTCTCTTCCGCACTCTCCGCCACGCCCACCGGCGCCGCCACCTTCATCAGTGCCACATAGACCAGACCAGCCGTAAAGAACCCCACAAACCACGCATAGTCATACAAAAAATGCAGCGGGCTCACAAACACCCCGATCAGCGCCACTCCCACGCCCAGCCCCAGCGCCGCCAGAGCCCGCGGGTTAATCCCCTTCGAGTAGTAGTAAACCCCCTCGCGGTGATAAAGCGAGTTCACGTCCAGCTCCGTCCCGCGAACAAGAAAATAATCTGCCACCATGATCCCCGCCACCGGCCCCAGCAGCCCCGAGTACCCCACCAGCCACCCAAATATGTAAGCGTCCGGCGTAGCCAGCAGCTTCCAGGGGCACATCGCCAGGCCCAAAAATCCAGTAATCAACCCGCCCGTCCTGAAGCTGATCAGCCGCGGATACAAATTCGAAAAGTCGTTCGACGGCGAAACCACATTCGCGCCGATATTCACATTCAGCGTAGCCACCAGGATCGCGATCATGGCGATAAACGCCACCACCGGCTGATGAAACGCCCCAATCAACACAATCGGGTTCCAGATCGCGTGCCCGAACAGCACCACCGAAGCCGAAGTCACCGCGATCCCCACAAACGTATAAAGTGTCATCGCCACCGGCAGCCCGAACGCCTGCCCCCACGACTGCGCGCTCTGCGACTTCGAGTACCGCGTAAAATCCGGAATGTTCAACGCCAGCGTCGCCCAATAGCCAACCATCGCTGTCAGGGAAGGGAAGAACACCGCCAGAAACTCATGCGTCGTATGAAACCGGCTCGGCGTCGAGAGCATCGTCCCCCAGCTTCCCGCCTTCGCGCGCACCCAGATCAGCAGCAGCGCCGCCATCGCAAACATGAACGGCGCCCCAAACGCCTGCAAGCGCCTGATCGAGTCCACCCCCCGCCACACCACCACCATATTCAGCAGCCAGAACGCCAGAAAGCACGCCCACACCACCCCGCGATTCCCACCCAGCCCCGGCCATATCACCGTCAGCATCGCGTCAATCGCCGTCCCGCCAATCCAGGACTGAATCCCGAACCACCCGCAAGCCACCACCGCGCGCAGCATCGCGGCAATATTCGCCCCGCGCACCCCAAACGGCGCGCGAATAAACACAGGGAAGGGAATTCCGTACTTAGCCCCCGCGTGCGCATTCAGGAGCAGCGGAACCAGCACAATCAAATTCCCCAAGAGCACCGTCCCCACCGCCTGCTTCCAGTCCATCCCCTTCGCGATCAGCGACGAAGCAAGCTGGTAAGTCGTAATCTCCATGCACATCGAGAACCACAGCGCCGTGTAGTTATAGAATCCCCACTTACGCTGCTCCGCCGTGGTCGGCCGCAAATCGCTATTCGATAAAGTAGGATCGACCGAACTCACGGGCCCTCCTTCGTGGGTGCTGATTGTGAACTAAATTATCACGTTGAATTAAATTATTGCGTTGTCATCCTGAGCGACCACAGGGAGTCGAAGGATCTGCGGTTGCTTTTCGGGTCGCTGGCGGATGGAACAAAATTGGGTGCCCCATCCATTCGCGCCCTTTGCGAATGGGTGGGAGTAAGGAAAAGCCCCAAAGCTTCGAGTTCCTCAAAAGCCCGGTGCCCCATCCATTCGCGCCCTTTGCGAATTGGTGGGATTGAGGAAAAGCCAAAGCTTCGAGTTCCTTAAAAGCCCCGCGCCCCATCCATTCGCGCCCTTTTGCGAATGGGTGGGATTGAGGAAAAGGCCCAGAGCTTCGAGTTCCTCAAAAGCCCCGTGCCCCATCCATTCGCGGCCTTTTGCGAATGGGTGGGAGTACACCGATCTTCAAGCGGGCCAGCCTACTTCCAAGCCCCGCCCCGCGCCTCGCGCCGCAAATAATTCCCCCGGCCCGCCTTCCCCACAAACTCCCCACCCGAAACAATCAACTCCCCACGCGAGTAAACATCCCGAGCATTCCCCCTCACCCGGAACCCCTCGAACATCGAATAATCCACCCGCATATGGTGCGTAGCCGCGCTGATCGTATACTCCTCCGCCGGGTCCCAAAGCACCAGGTCCGCATCGCTGCCCACGGCCAGCACGCCCTTCTTCGGATACATCCCAAAAATCCGCGCCGGCGCCGTCGAAACCAGCTCCACGAATCGGTTGATAGAAAAATTCCCCTGCCCCACCCCGTGATGGTGCAGCAGTTGCAGCCGGTTCTCAATCCCCGGCCCGCCGTTGGGAATCTTCGTAAAGTCGTCCTTCCCCAGCGCCTTCTGATCCTTAAAGCAAAACGGGCAATGATCTGTCGAAACCACCTGCAGATTGTCCGTCTTCAGCCCGTCCCACAGCATCGGCTGATTACGGCGCTCGCGCAGCGGCGGCGTAAACACGTACTTCGCGCCTTCCCAGCCTGTGCTCTCCATGTTGTCTTCAATAGAGAGCAGCAAATACTGCGGACAAGTCTCGGCAAACGCCGGCAGCCCGCGGTCCCGCGCTTCCCGCACTTGATTCAACGCATCCTCGCTCGACAGGTGCACAATATAAATCGGCACGCCCGCCATCTCCGCCATGGCAATCGCCCGATGCACGGCCTCGGCCTCAGCTCGCGTAGGCCGCGTCAGCGCGTGATAGATCGGCGCCGTCTTGCCCTCCTCGAGCGCCTGCCGCACAATCACGTCGATCACCGACCCATTCTCCGCGTGCATGCAGACCAGCGCGCCGTTCTTCGCCGTCTGCCGCAGTGCCTTGAAGATGGTCGCGTCGTCCACCATCAGCACGTTGGGATAGGCCATGAACAGCTTGAAGCTGGCGACTCCCTCGCGCACCAGGTCATCCATGTCCTCCAATCCGGCATGACCAAGATCAGTGAC
>JBOGLX010000175.1:0-34713 GCA_050745765.1 Occallatibacter sp.
GTTCATCCCCGGGCCGTCGCTCCAAAGGCGATCGTCGCTCGCGACTTGCCCTTTTTCCGCAGCCTCTAAGCCCGGCCCGGCTCCGAATCGTGTCTGCACGATGGAACCGTGGCCGGCTCGTTGTCGACCTTGATTCGTTGCATTGGGAAGAGCTGCGCGGGCGCGGGTGCGAAAAAAGGAGGGCTTTGCGAGCGCGCATGGGCAAAACGAAATCCAGCACTGGTTTGAGCATGCCGAGGAAGGCTCGAACCACCTGAATTCATGCGGCCGGGAACCTATTCGGGAGCGATTTTTCGAGGCTCTCCGCGTGATAGAATAAGGACAGGCTGCTGGCTTGAAATCTCTCGTTTTTTCAAGTGCTTATTCGTGAATTCCGACCCGGAATTTCGACCTGCGCGCTTCCCGGATCGGGCATCTTTGGACCACCCCTTGCGAACGGAATCTTATGGCGACTGAAGTTCTGAGCACCACCCCTATTGTTCACGGCGACAACGACAATTACACAGGCGAAAACATCAAGGTGCTGGAGGGCCTGGAGGCGGTGCGGCTGCGGCCGGCGATGTATATCGGCTCGACGGGCGAGAGGGGCCTGCATCACCTGGTATACGAGGTGGTGGACAACTCGGTGGACGAGGCGCTCGCCGGGTACGCGAAGAGGATCGAGGTCGTAATCCATGTCGACAACTCGATCACGGTGACGGACGACGGGCGCGGGATTCCGGTGGACATGATGGACGTGCCCAATGGGCAGCGGATGCCGGCGGTGCAGGTGGTGCTGACGAAGCTGCACGCGGGCGGGAAGTTCGACTCCTCGACATACAAGGTGTCCGGCGGTCTGCACGGCGTGGGCGTGAGCTGCGTAAACGCGCTGAGCCAGGAGTTCGGCGTGGAAATCTGGCGGGACGGGCATACGTGGGAGATGGACTTCAGTTGCGGGCTGCCCACCAGCGAACTGCGGCAGACGGGCACCACGAAGAAGCGCGGAACGCGGGTCCATTTTTTGCCGGACAAGACGATCTTTACTGCCACCGAGTTCAACTACGACACGCTGGCGCAGCGGCTGCGCGAGCTGGCGTTCCTGAATAAAGGCCTTGAAATCGCGCTGACCGACGAGCGAACGGCCGACGCCAAGACGGGCGAGGCGCGGCGCGCGGAGTTTCGGTATGCGGGCGGGATTGCCGAATTTGTGAAGCATCTGAACCGGGGCAAAACGGTGCTGCACGACAAGCCGATCATCATGGAAGCCTCGCGCGACGGCGTGGAGCTGGACATTGCGCTCCAATATAACGACACATATTCGGAGACGGTTTTCAGCTTTGCCAACAACATCAATACAGTGGATGGCGGCACGCATCTTTCCGGTTTCCGCACCGCTCTGACGCGAACGATCAATTACATCGGGCAGCAGCTTGGGCTTTTCAAAGACATGAAGGAGAACCTGAGCGGCGACGATGTGCGCGAAGGATTGGTGGCGGTGGTGAGCGTGAAGCTGCCGCAGCCGCAATTCGAAGGGCAGACCAAGGGGAAGCTGAACTCGGACATCGCGGGCATTGTGCAGGCGTTTGTGAACGAGCGGCTGGGGATGTTCCTGGAGCAGAATCCGCCTGTGGCGAAGCGGATCATCAACAAGGCGATCGAGGCGGCGCGGGCGCGCGAGGCGGCGCGCAAGGCGCGGGACCTGACGCGGCGCAAGGGCGCGCTGGACGGCGGCGGGCTGCCGGGCAAGCTGGCCGACTGCTCGGAGCGCAACCCGGACCGCTGCGAGCTTTATCTGGTGGAGGGCGAAAGCGCCGGCGGCACGGCCAAGACCGGACGCAATCGACGCTTCCAGGCCATTCTGCCGCTCAAGGGCAAAATCCTGAACGTCGAAAAAGCGCGCTACGACAAGATGCTCGGCCACGAAGAAATTCGCGCCATGATTACAGCGCTCGGAACGGGTATCGGCAAGGACGACTTCGACCCCGCCAAGCTGCGCTACGGCAAAATCATCCTCATGACGGACGCCGACGTGGACGGCTCGCACATCCGCACGCTGCTGCTGACGTTTTTCTTCCGGCACATGACGGAGCTGATTAAGCGCGAGAACATCTACATTGCGCAGCCGCCGCTTTACAAGATCAAGAAGGGCCGCTTTGAGCAGTACGTGAAGGACGACCGCGAGCTTGTGAAGGTGATGGTGAAGCGCGCCGGCGAAGGCACCGTCATCCGCCACGGCGAGAATGCCCGCAAGATCGAAGGCGCCGACCGCGTGCGCTTTATGGGCACATTGGGCGAGTACCTGGGCTTCGCGGAAAAGGTAGACAAGCGTATCCGCAACGAGAGGCTGACCGAACTGCTGGCGCGCGCGGAGCTGACGCACCGCGCCGATTTTACGTCGAAAGACGGCAGCGAGGTTCCGGAGAAACTGGCGGCGCTGCACGCGCGGCTCACAGAGCTCGCCGACGAGTTCCAGATCAAGCTCGCCAAGCCGGTCGAGGACGACGAGCACCACACCTGGTCGGTCTGCTTTACCGACTCGCAGGGCGCCACGCGGTGCGTGGACTGGACGCTGGCCTCGAGCCCTGAGTTTCGGCAGATGATGGCCAAGTACTCGCTGATCAAGGAATTCCTCGAGCCGCCGTTCCTGATCGAGTTTTCGTCGAAGGGCGAAGCCGCGGCCGAAGCCGCCCCGGAGGAAGCCGAAGAGGTTGAAGGCGGTGAAGGCGCGGGAGAAGCGAAGCAGACGCGGCGTGCGCCGCGGATTCCACGCGAGCCGGTGGAGCAGCAGACGGCACGCGAGCTGTTCGCCTACATTGTCGAGCAGGGGAAGAAAGACTACCAGGTGCAACGCTATAAGGGTCTGGGCGAGATGTCGGACACGCAGCTCTGGGAGACGACCATGGACCCGGACCACCGCACGCTGCTCAAGGTGAAACTCGAGGACATTGCCGAGACCGACCTCATCTTTACCACGCTGATGGGCGAGGACGTCGAGTCGCGGCGGCGGTTCATCGAGGAGAACGCGCTGGACGTGAAGAACCTGGACATTTGAGAGCGCCGGCCTGTATAGGTTGGCGGAAAGAGTGTCCGGATTTACGGGAAAACTATACAGATTTGCGGCGTCAGGCGCCAAGGCGGCGGCCATCGCGTTGGATTAGAAAACCTTTAATTCTATTTATCAACTTCTATGCGCAAAAACTGAATGACCAGATTCGTCTTCATGTTTCCGAAATGGGCATTCTACAAACGATTCACTTCGCGCGGGCCGTTCTTTCGACGACAACGATGCAGCTCCAAGACTATGTTGAAATTGTGTCGCCAATATGCCGTATTCCTGCGTCATCGCGGGGTCAGGTTGGATCATGGCAGGTTTCGTTGCAACACCGGCAGAAGTGGAATCGCAAAAAAGTCAAAGAACGGCGCTCGACGTCGAGTCGCTGGCTCAGTCGTTTCTTGACAACTTGTTTTTTGTACAGGGCAGATCGGTTGAGCGGGCCACGCTGAACGACCTCTACACAGCTCTTGCGCACACGGTCCGAGACCGGCTTCTTGAGCGTTGGATCTCGACTGTCGCTAATTACCAGGCCCAGGATGTGCGGGTTGTCTGTTACTTATCGGCGGAGTTTCTGACCGGGCCTCATCTGGCTAACAATCTCATCAACCTCGGGATCTACGATGAAGCTGAGCAAGCCATGCGGCAGTTAGGCATCGACCTGGGAGTTTTGATCGAGCAGGAAGAAGAACCCGGATTGGGAAATGGTGGATTGGGACGCCTCGCCGCCTGCTTTATGGACTCGCTTGCGACTCTGAATATTCCCGCGATTGGTTACGGCATTCGTTACGAATACGGTATTTTCAATCAGGAGATCAGGGATGGGTGGCAAGTGGAGTCTTCCGACAAATGGTTGCGGCTGGGGAATCCCTGGGCGCTGCAACGGCCGGAAGACACGTTCGAAGTTAAGTTGGGAGGCCGCACGGAAGCTCACACGGACGCAGATGGATGGCTGCGCGTGCAATGGATTCCGGAAAAGACAGTCCGCGGCGTTCCTCACGATACACCCATTCTTGGCTACCGGACCACCACCGCGAACACGATGCGCCTCTGGGCAGCCGAGGCTGTCGAGAGCTTCGATTTCGGAACCTTTAATCAGGGAGATTTTTGGGGCGCGGTAGCCAGCAAGGTATCGTCGGAGAACATTTCAAAGGTCCTCTACCCAAACGACGACGGGGTGCAGGGAAAACAGTTGCGATTGGCGCAGCAATTCTTCTTTGTGTCATGCAGCCTGCAGCACATTCTGCACATTCAGGCCGCGCAGAATCGGCCGCTGACGGAACTGCATCGCAACTTCGCCATTCAGTTGAACGATACGCATCCCGCGATTGCCGTGGCGGAGCTGATGCGGCTGCTGGTGGACGAACATCGTATGGAATGGGCCGCTGCATGGCATGTGACGCAACACGCCATGTCGTATACCAACCACACGCTTCTGCCTGAAGCACTGGAGCAGTGGCCTCGCAGTCTCTTCAGTTCGCTCTTGCCTCGCCATATGGAGATCGTCGAAGAGATTAACCGCCGGCACCTCGAAGACGTGCGCCAAAAATTCCCAGGGGACGAAGGCCGCGTTCAAAGACTCTCTCTGATCGGCGAAAACGGCGGGAATGGAGAAAAGTATGTGCGCATGGCGCACCTGGCCTCGTTGGGAAGCCATGCCATTAACGGCGTGGCGGCATTGCACACCGAGCTTTTAAAAGCCAACGTCCTGAGTGACTTTTATGACCTAACTCCCGGCAAATTCAGCAACAAGACCAATGGCGTCACACCGAGGCGCTGGATGGTTTTGAGCAATCCCCGCCTGGCGCAGTTGCTGACGGCGCGGCTTGGTTCCGGCTGGGAACGCGACCTTGAGAAGTTGCGGCGGCTCGAGTCTTTAGTTGACGATGCGGAGTTTTGCGATGAATGGCGAGCCATTAAGCGGCACAATAAGCTGCGGCTCTCCGCTTACATTCAGGACCTGCTGGGAATTACGGCCAATCCCGACTCGCTCTTCGACGTTCTGGTGAAGCGGTTGCACGAATATAAACGTCAGCACCTGCAGGTTCTTCACATTCTCACTCTATTGAAAAGGATTCAACGCGACCCGGCCGTGGAGCTTGTCCCGCGCACGTTCATCTTTGGCGGCAAGGCGGCTCCCGGCTACCGCATGGCCAAGCTGATTATCAAACTGATTCACTCCGTTGGAGAAGCAATCAATTGCGATCCACATGTAGGGGGAAGGCTCAAGGTAGTGTTCCTTCCCGACTATAGCGTGAAGCTTGGACAGAGGGTTTATCCCGCGGCCGATTTGTCGGAGCAGATATCTCTGGCCGGAAAGGAGGCTTCGGGAACGGGAAACATGAAGTTTTCCATGAACGGGGCAATCACCATTGGAACTTTGGATGGGGCGAACATTGAGATCCGCGAAGAAGTTGGAGCAGAGAACTTTCTTCTTTTCGGGTTGACGGCTTCAGAGGTCGCGCAGCGCCAGCGCCAGGGTTACAATCCGCGATCGATTTACGAATCGAATGCGAATTTGCGCGAAGTACTGGATTCTTTATTGACCGGCGAATTCTCTCACGGGGATAGAACTCTGTTCGAGCCTCTGGTGAATTCTCTCCTGAGCAGCGACGACTACATGCTGCTTGCCGATTACCAGTCGTATATCGAGTGCCAGGACCGCGCCAGCCAGTTCTATTTGAACCCGGAAAAGTGGACACGCATGTCGATCGTGAATGTGGCGAAGATCGGTAAATTCTCCTCCGACCGCTCAATTCGCGAGTACTGCGCCGAGATTTGGAAAACCCGGCCCGTGGAGGTCAGTTGCGGCTGGTAATTCAGGAACCCGGCATGTAAGAGCAAAATCCGGGCAGGTATGTCTTTGGCGATCTACAGCGAGGGTGGATAGCAGGAGGAATGGGTGGGTAGCTGAAGAACTTGAGCTCGTTGGGCGCGCCGGCAACGGAAATAGCAAACCTTTTTAGGTTGTCGAGTGCAGGGCAGCCTCTGCCCACTCTACCGCCTCGACATATTCCATTGCCAGCTTCTCCTGGTTTAATCCATCGGCAAGGGCTGCCGCGTCGCACGCATCCCAGTCGCCGTGCTCGTAACTTTCAAGCCACCCAAGATCCGATCGCGCGGGGTTCTTCGTGCCCATAAGGGCTGCGCGAATCTCAATGCCAAGCGGCAATGTCGGGGCTATTTCACACATCGGCAGACCCTGCATAGCAGGCAGCAGACTCAGTAGTCCAAGCAGGTACTGATTGAAAGGATCCAATTCACGCGATAAGCCGGCAACCTCGCAAAATCGACCGCGTATGATTGCCATGCACAATATCTCCGCCGGCTGATTGCCGTTAAACTGGCTTGCGATGGCCAATGTTGCGATTCGGCGAAAAACGTCTTCGCCCAACGTCAGCAACGCCGTCTCGATCGATTTGACTTCCTGCCTCAACGCACAAATGGGAGAGTTAACGAACCGCAGCAGTTGGAACGCGAGTGGACCGTCGCGCATTACCAGTTGGCTCATCTTGCGCAAATCCATGGGGCGCTGCTGGAGCCCTTTCAGAATTTCGATTCGCAAGAGCTGGTTTGCCGGCGGCCTCCGCTCTTTGCCAGCGACGGGCTGGTAATAGTATGACCCCGCAAAGAGCGAGAATCCTTCCTCACGCGCCTGGCTATACTCCGCCTGGGTCTGCACTTTGTCGGCGAGCATGGCAGTCCGTTTGCCCTGCATTCGCGCGCACAAATCCCGCCGCGTTTCCGAGTCCGTACCGCCGAAATCTATCGCCATGTAGTCGGCCATCTCCACTAGCGGCTCGCGGCACGGCTCCCATTGAAATTCGCTCATAGCTAAACGGAAGCCCAAAGTCTTCAGCTCCCAGCACGTTGCAATCGTTTCCGCGGACGGCTCGAGGGCCGGCGGTATTTCCAGGATTGCCAAATTTGCCGGAAGCGCGTGCGCCATCTGCGCGCTTAACATCTCCTCGGTACATTCAACATACGCTGCGAGCGCGCCCGTCAGTCTTTTTAATTCGCTGGGTTTTTCCAGACCGAAGCCGGCCATCGAGCGAAGCGACTGCCGACCGTCCGATTCTGCCTCACCAGTCAGCGGTCTCTCTCGAAACAGCAATTTGAAAGCGTGAACCCTGCTGTGCAGGTCTACGATGGGTTGCCGCACAACGAAATGCACCGCTCTCTTCTCCGCCGGCCGGGCGGGTGTGCATTCGTTGGCCAATTGTGTTATGGACCCCATATACATTTCCCTTATCGGCGCGCGGCATGGCGAACATGAAGTCTGTTCGTAAGTAAGGGTTTCGAAAGTCGAATTTCGATATGGGGGCAGAGGACGACGCTTGAGAGTAATACCTCGAAGAGGCATGGGTCTCTTGCGAAGTTGTGTCCCGGTTCCAGATCGCTAAAAGAATTGAAAAGGCCAGTGTAGATCTGGCCATGCATGCCGACGTGCCCCACAACAGGAGTATCGGCCGTGCGGCGAAATGATCCACCCTCGGCTTCGCCAACCGAAGACGTTCCCCGCAATAGGAAGCGAGCCAGGATTGGCAATCGACAAATGCCAATTCATGCGGTCAAGGCCCTGGCGCCGTCCCGGCGCGGTTTCCGGTCTTCGAGGTCAGTCAGGAGCCGAAGAAGGGCAGCGGATCGTTCAGGCGATCCCGCGATGCCGGATCTTTCATGGGGACCGGCGCCATATTGGGCCTGTAAACGTGGATGCGATTTTTTCCGCCGGCCTTGGCCCGGTACATCGCAGCATCCGCGCTGCGCATCAGCTCTTCGAAGTCGGCGCCTCCATCGGGCCAGGTACAGACTCCTACACTGACGGTTACGGTGACAAGATTCGCCCCGGCGCGGATGGGAGCCGAAACAGCGCACACGATCTTGGCCGCGATCGTCTCCGCGTCCGCCAACTCGCGCAGGTCCGGGAGCAGGACGATGAACTCATCGCCGCCGATGCGGGCCACGGTGTCGGCCGTGCGTACGGAGTCGCTCAGCCGATTGGCGATCTCGCAAAGCAGCCGGTCGCCGGTATGGTGGCCGAGCGCATCGTTGACCTCCTTGAATCCATCCACGTCTACCATCAGCAGAGCCAGCCGCCCTCCCGATTTTGCCGCGGCCTTCACCGCCGTCTTGAGCCGGTCGTTGAAAAGGATGCGATTGGGCAGGTTGGTGAGGGAGTCGTGTTCCGACAAGTGGCGCAGCCGTTCCTCGCTGCTGCGAAGAGCTTCTGTCTGCTGCTCCACCCTGTGGCGGAGGACCACGATCCAGGCCAGGGCCGCCAGCGCTACAAGGCCGAAGAGCGCGAGGGCATCGAGCGCATGTTCGGCGTTCCACCACGACGGCGCGTGCAGCACCTGCACGTCGCTTTCCGAGCGCAGCAGTAGTTTCACAGAGTCGGCCCGGATGATGCCGTAGTCGCGGTTTGTGGCCCGGCTGTCGATGTGCGCCACGCAGATGCCCGTGACGCGCAGCGTGCTCCCATCCTTCCAGGGCAGCTTTCCGCCGTTGGGCGTGTCCTTGGGGAGCGTGGCGGGAAACAGGAATCCGCCCGCGCGCAGCATCACCGTGGGGTTTTCGGCGGCAAGGTCCTGTCCGACCGTCACGGCATCGATGCGGATCAGTTGGCCGTCGTATGCGCCGGTGAAAAGCTGGGCTGCGGTGAGGGGCTTGGGCGAGACAGGAGAGGCGCGGCCCGCAAGGCGCAGCGTTACGTCTTCCAGGGTGGGCTCGTATCCCCGCACCGTCGGGAAACCTAAGGCATCGACCACATCCCCGGCCTTAGCTCTGCTTACTTCATCCGTCCACATGCAGAGGCTCCCGCCGGGCTGCTGGATGCATAGGATGCTGCCGGGCCATTGCAGCGTGACCGTTCCGCGCACGTGGACGCGGTGCGGCAAGGGCTCGCTGGGGGCGAAGCGCAAAAGCTGCGCTACAGGCAGGGCAGGCGTGGCGAACGGATCGCGCGGCGCCGGCTCCACGATTGCGACTGTCTCTAGCGATGGAAAGAAGATGCGGGTGCCCACCATCTGGCGTCTGCGGTTAAACACCGGCGCTTCGTTTCCGCGTATCCGCACCATGGCATCGACCAGTCCGTCGTAATCGACGCCGTTCTGGCGGACCGACGTAGCGGCGATGGTTCCCTGGATAGTTGCCACGTCCAGCGTGACGTCTCCGGAGTTGAAGCGCACGGCGTGGACCCGGCCCTCGATCTCCACCCACTGTCCGTCGAGGCTGCCGGAGAGCAGTTGCGACAAGGTGGCGGCTTCGGCGCGCGCGGGAAGCTGCCCCTGACCTTCCGGCCGTACCCGCGTAGCGAGGACGATGGGGGCGTAGTCGCCGGGCGCACTTACGCCCGCTATGTCCACAAGAGTGCCGGGGCGCAGGGGAAGGATGGGACGAGCCGGCACCACGACGAAGACGCAGCCGCTGGAATCGTGTACAAACAGAGCGCCGTGCCGGAAGTCGATGTAGGGATCGTAATAGGTGACCACTGCGCGCAAATGAACGCGCTGCGAGCGCGCCGCCTCGGCGGCGGACAGCAGATGCACGGACCGCGTCGTTTCCAGCACCGGCAACCGCCGGGGCCCCGCAGGCGGAGACTGCGCCGCGTCGCACGCCAAAACCGAGGCCAGTACCAGAACCGCTCCGGCGAGAGCAGCACCGGCTTGCCAGAATCGCATGGAGGCCTCCTTTGACGGTCGGCCGGACCTTCGCGCGCCGGCCGCTGCCGCCCGGCCGCGCCGAGACTGGCACTGTTGCCGTCGCATCAAATGGGATTATCGTCGGAGACTGTCAAAACTTGAGGGGACGGCCGGCGCCGTCCGCTCTACTCTCATCTGAAAGAAGACACTATGGCTGTTCCATGCTTGCTCTACTCAAAACCCCGTGCCCCATCCATGCGACCGTTTTCCGTCGCATGGGTGGGAAGCCACTAAAGTTATAGCTTTTTCACAGTTGCTTTACCCGAAACTTTGTGCCCCATCCATGCGACCCCGTCGCATGAGTGGGATGCCACGAAAGCTATAGCTTTTTCACAGTTGCTTTACCCAAAGCTTTGTGCCCATCCATACGACTTTTTTCTGTCGCATGGGTGGGAAGCTACTAAGGTTATAGCTTTTTCACAGTTGCTTTACCCAAAGTTTTGTGCCCCATCTATGCGACTTTTTTCCGTCGCATGGGTGGGATGCCACGGCCGTCGGGTATAACATCTCTGCAACCCGCTCTAAGGCAGCTTCAGGTCCGCCTCGCGCCGTTCCCCGGCCGTCATCGCCTTCACCGGAACCAGCATATCTTCCTTGCGCATCACCAGGTTAGTGGCGTTAAGCGTGGACAACTCGAACCCCTGCCCATGCGTGATCGCATCCGTCGGGCAAGCCTCCACGCAATACCCGCAGAAGATGCAGCGGTTGTAGTCGATGTTGTAGACCTCGGCGTAGCGTTCCGACGACGAGATGCGGTGCTCTGCGGTGTTCTCCGCAGCCTCGATGTAAATGCAGTTCGAAGGGCACGCAGCCGCGCAGAGGAAACACGCGACGCATTTTTCCAGGCCGTTCTCGTCGCGCTGCAGCACATGGGCGCCGCGATAGCGATCCTGCAGCACCGCGCCGCGCGTTGGGCCGGGACCGTCGGGATAATTCTCCACTTGCGTGGGCTCCAGCATCTCCCGGAACGTAATGCTCATGCCCTTGGCGATGGCGGCGACATTGCGAACGACCGGCATAGGCCCAGTATACGACGATGGGCGGAGGACTTCAGCCTCTGAGGGACGCCCACTCTTGCACTAACCCATTTTCCAAGCCGCGAGAGTCCCGTTATCCCCCGTGGCTCCCGTTATCGTCATCGCGATGGTCCGGGCTCGGCTTGTCGCGCGGAGGCGTCGGCTTGCGCCGCGCCTCCGTAGCGGGATTGCTCCGCGCATGCGCCGCGTTGGCCGCATGAGGAGGCGGCTCTTTATGCTCCGGTGTCGATTTCGGCTTGTTTGGTTCGGCCCGGCGCTCCTCGGGCGCTGGCTGGCGTTGCGGAGCCGCCTTGTGCTCCGGTGTTGCCTTGCGCTCCGGCTTTGTCTGGCGTTGTGGCGTTGCCTGGCGCTCCGGCGTTGCCTTGTGCTCCGTCGCTGGCTGGCGTTGTGGAGTCGCCTGACGCTGCTGCGTTGCCTGGCGCTCCGGCGTTGCCTGGCGTTGTGGAGTCGCCTGACGCTGCGGTGTTGCCTTGCGCTTCGGTGTTGCCCGATGCTGCGGCGTTGCCCGGCGCTGCGGCGTCGCCTGGTGCTGTGGAGCTGTCGGCCGGTAAGCCGGCTGCGTGTGCATCGGCGCAGGCTGATTGGGCTCGGTGCGCCCGCGCTGCGCTGGAGCGTTTGACTGGGGGTAGTTCTCGCGGGCGGGCACGGGATGCACGTTCCCCGTGGACTCGACCGGCCGTGTATCGACCGGATTCGCGGGACGCCCGTGATTGGCCGCGGCAAAGTTGCCGCGATCGCTGCGCGCCGAGTCGCGTACCTGAACCTGCGTACTCATGGCCGGCGCGTGCGGCTCGCGGAAAGCCGCCCTCTCCTGGGCGCTCGGCCGCACATGGACGCCGCTCGATCCGCCGTTGTAGCTCACGCGCGTGTTGTTGCGAACGGGCACGCGATAGTTGTAGACGTTGCGAACCACGTTGGTATTCACGTTGTCCACCTCGCGGTTGTAATCGAAGTAGCCGTGGTTCCAGTAGCCGCCCTCGTAACCGGCGCCGCTGTAGCCGAAGCCGTAGTTGACGCCGCCGTAAAAACCGACGTGCGTGCCCCAATAGCCGGGGAAGTAACCGTAGCGTCCGTTCGTATAGCCCCAGTAGCCGGGCGTCCATAGCGCTCCCTGGTAAGGCGCCTGCACCCACGCGCCCGGAACCCAGTAGTAGCCCGATGAGGCGTAGTCCCAGTAGCCGGGCGTCCAGATGTAGCCGTCGCCGGGGCACGGCGGCTGGCTGTAGTCGGGCAGCACCGGCGGCGGATCGGGTGCGGTCACCGCGGGCTGCTCCCCGTAATCCGCATCGTTATAGGTGACGCCCGCCTGATTCGTAGCTTGATCCTGCGCCGGCGCAGCCTGTTCAGGCGCAGCGCTCGATGTGCTCGAAACAGGCGCCAGATTGGCGTCCGCCGGGTCCGTATTGCCCGCCGGCGTGCTGTTGCCGCTCGAATTCTGATTGTTGTTGCTGTGGCATCCGGCAGCGTAAAAAGTAACCGCCAGCAAAAGCAGGGGTAAACGTCCCATCTTGGGGAAGTAGCTCATGGTTTGCTCCTGATCCTTGGATGCCGGCAGCAGATGAGCCGTCTCCAGCATCCGGCTGCTCTCGGCATAGCAGCGTCGAAAGGGGACCGCATCGCCGCGAAGGTAGCCTGCCGTCTGCGCCTCCGGCCGGCAAAAATCTTCAATTAATGTTTAATGTGGTAACCAGAGGTTGATCGCCCACTGTTGCCCGCCGGCGTAGTCACCGGCCGCCGCACGCCGCGCGAGCTGAGCAGGTCCTGGCACAGTTCCGAATCCTGCCCCCGCGCCAGGCCCGTCACCGCGCCATCGGCGGTGCAGAGCCGGACCTTCATCGCATCGGCTTGTTTGCCGCTCAGCATGATGGTCCGGTCGAGGCCGCTGAAGGGGTCCACGTCGTAGCTGTAGATCGAGTCTTCCGCGGGCCGCTGCTTGCCGAAGTCGAAGTGGTTCCATGTAACAAGCTGGGCCACGCCATTGCCGCCGGTCATCGCCGCATAGACCTGTGTCCAGCTCATGCCCGCCGGGTGGCTCGAATTCCACACCGGCACGCCGTCGCTGCCGTTGAGCCAACGCGCGGCCCACCGGTGGCGCCCCTGGTCGTAATAGAAGCTGGTGAAGTAGGTGTTGGCGGCGCAGTTCCGGCAGTTGTCGTAAAGGATCGAGGGCTCCAGCGGCGCGCCCCGGCTGAAGCGCAGCCAGTCCATCCAGCGCAGGTTCACGCCGTGCAGAATCGGCGTAACCAGGTGGCTGGTGAGCGAAACGCTCCACACGTTGAAGGTATCCGCATTGGGCGGCGATTGCGGCGTCGCGCGATCGGCAGTAACCACCAGCGCTGCGTCGTACTCCACGCCGATCTCGCGGATGGCCGTCCAGTTTTCAACCGCGAGCGACCGCGTCACCCACACCACCACGCTCTGATCCTTGGGCGAGTGAAAGTTCACCCAATAAAATTCGCTGGGCGTCTGCGAATGGATGGGGATGGAGGCTGCTAAGGCAACTGCGGCGAGGCCGATCGTACGCCGGAGGAAAAAGGCTCGCATAAATCCATGTATAACAGAGCTGCCGCGAGGCTGACGTAGAATGCTCCGCCGACATTCTACCCGCTCACAGTCATTCGTTTATCCCTTTGCGACGCCATGGCTGCATTCGGGGGCGCCGCATGCGAATGCTAAAATTCCGCTGGATCGACAAAGATAAAAGAGGCGTAGATGAAAACCTTTTCTAAACGCGCAGGCACCTCGCGTCTTCTCTCGTTTGCCGCACTCGCCCTTGCGGCTGTTCTCGGTTTCTGCTTCGCCGGTTCGGCCGCAGCTCCAGCCCAGGCAACGCACGTGACCTACGCGCAGGCCGTTGCCCGCGCCAGGGCTATCGTCGCAAAAATGACTCTCGACGAAAAAATCTCCGGCCTGCACGGCATCCACACGCCCACCGAATACAGAATTGTACCCGGCGTGCCGCGCCTCGGCATTCCCGCGCTGCAAATGACCAACGGCCCCGCCGGTGCAGGCCCTGGAGGAGCAGGCCCGCAACCACCGGCCACCGCGCTGCCCGCGCCCATCTCGCTGGCCGCCAGCTGGGACCCCAGTCTCGCTTTCAAGTACGGCAAGATTGGAGGCGAAGAGACACGCTCGGTCGGCAACACGCTGCTCGAAGGCCCCGACGTGAACATCGCGCGCACTCCCCAGGGCGGGCGCGACTTCGAGGGCTACGGCGAAGATCCCCTTCTCGACGCTCGCATGGCCGTGGCCAACATCGAAGGCGTGCAGAGCACCGGCATCATGGCCACCGTGAAGCACTACATCGCCAACAACCAGGAAGCGGACCGGTTCGGAATCAATGAAGACATCGGCGAGCGGGCGCTGCGCGAGATCTACATGCCCGCCTTCAAGGCCGCCGTCAAAGAAGCGCATTCGGCATCCGTCATGTGCGCCTACCCCAAGGTTAACGGCGTCTTCAACTGCGAAAACGATCCGCTGCTCAAGGGCGTGCTCAAGAAGGAATGGGGCTTCCAGGGCTTCACGATGTCGGACTGGGGCGCGACGCACAGCACCGCGCCCAGCGCCCTCGCCGACCTTGACCTCGAGATGCCCACCGGAAAATACTTCGGCGGCGATTTGAAGTCGGCGGTGCAGTCCGGCGCGGTGCCCATATCGGTCATTAACGACAAACTTGTCCGCCGCTTCGCCACCATGATGCACTTCGGCGACTGGATCGCGCCGCCGAAGCGTACGCCGATTCCGGCATTCGCCCACGGCGAAGTAGCGCGCAAGATCGCGGACCAGGGCATGGTGCTGCTCAAGAACGACGGCGATGTTCTGCCTCTGGACGTCCAGCACATCCGCACCATCGCGCTCATCGGCCCTTACGCGGTGCGCCCCAGCAGCGGCGGCGGCGGCAGTTCGCACGTCATCCCGCTCTATACCATCACGCCCTACGACGGCCTTGACGCCGCCATGGAGCTGCAGATTCATTTCACCGTGCTCGACGGCAGCGACCTGAATGAAGCTGTGGCGGCGGCAAAACGCGCGCAGGTGGCCATCGTCATGGTCGGCGACCGGGACACAGAGGGACGCGATCAATCCATTTCGCTCCCCGATGCGCAGAACAAACTCATCGACGCCGTCGCCAAGGCCAATCCGAAGACGATCGTTGTCCTCAAGACCGGCTCGGCCGTGCTCATGCCCTGGATCGGCGATGTTTCCGCCGTGCTTGAGGCCTGGTACCCCGGCGAAGAAGACGGCAACGCCGTCGCCGATGTTCTCACCGGCAAAGTCGACCCGTCAGGCAAATTGCCCATCACCTTCCCGCGCAGCCTCGACCAGACCTTCGCCAAAAACCCCAGTGAGTACCCAGGCGTCGATGGCACAGTTCACTACAGCGAAGGCATCGATGTGGGCTATCGCTACTACGCGGCACACGACATGAAGCCGCTGTTCCCCTTCGGCTTCGGGCTCTCCTACACCACGTTCAGCTTCAGCGGGTTGAAGGTGAGCCAGAAGGCCGGCAGCGCCAACGCCACCGTCAGCTTCACGGTCGCCAACACCGGCAAGGTTGCGGGCGCCGAAGTCGCCCAACTCTACCTCGGCTTCCCGCCCATCGCCGAGGGCAACGAGCCGCCGATTCAGTTGAAGGGCTTTCAGAAGGTGATGCTCGATCCGGGCCAGTCGAAGACGGTCGAGCTCAAGCTCGATGCGCACTCGTTTTCCTACTGGTCAACCCAGTCCCACGCATGGCAGGTTGCGCCGGGAACCTTTAAGGTGATGGTGGGAGACTCATCGGCAAACACGCCGCTCAAGGCTACGCTTTCGGTTCGGTAGCAGCCTTTACCGGCAGCCGCACCACAAAGCGCGTGCTGCCGGGCTCGGACTTAACCTCGATCGTGCCCCCGAACTTCTGCGTCACGATGCGGTGAACGATTTCAAGGCCCAGGCCCGTGCCGGAGCCCTGGCTCTTGGTCGTGAAAAACGCCTCGAAGATGTGCGGCAGCACATCGGGCGGAATGCCCGTGCCGCGATCGGCCACGCTCACGCCCAGCCAGCCCGGCGCACCGCCCGCGCCCGGCTCCGTCCCCTTCTCGGTCCAGGTCGCAATCTCGATCTTGCCGCCCTCTGACGACGCGTCCACCGCATTGTCGATCAGGTTGGTCCACACCTGGCTCAACGCCGAGCCGCGCGTCTGAATCACCGCCGGCGCGGCCGCAAACCGCTTGTCCACGGCGATCTGCTTCAAGCGCAGCTTGTGGCCCAGAATCGTCAGCGTGCTTTGCAGGCTGTCGTGAACGTCCAGCTCGCGCGCCGCGGAGCGTTCGTCGTATGCGAACTTCTTCACCGCCATCACCAGGTCGGAGATGCGCGCGATGCTCTCCTCGATCGCGCACACCAGAGACACGCTCGACACCAGCGAGCCCAGCCAATTCAGCGAGTCGGAGAATTCCGGCGGGTCGAAGATCTCGCGCGCGCACGACAACCGCTCCCGATCGAAGCCCATTGCCACCAGCACCGGCCCGATAGTATACGCATTCTCCACTCCCGCGCCGGTCAACCACTCGCCCATCGCCTCTTCGGCGTCCGACTGCTCCAGGCTGCTCACCCCTTTCAGGCAGCAACCATTCATGGCCTGCAACAGCAGCCCCCTGATGCACTCAAGCTGGGCCGGCGTCTTGGGTTTCTCGCCGTGGCGCAGGCTCAACTGCTGCAGCCGGAGAAGGTTTTCCCGCAACTGCGAAGCCGCCCGCTTGGCGGCCGAGCCGGGGTTGTGCAGCTCGTGCATAAGCCCCGCGGCCAGCGTGCCCAGCGAGACCAGCTTCTCCCGGTGCAGCGCCTCCACCTGGTAGGCCTGCATGCGAACCGCCATGTCCGCCAGAATCGTCTTCCGCGCTGCCGGGCAGCAGGCCAGCAGCGACCAGAAATCCTCACCGGTGAAGCGCACCAGCACCGAATCGAGCGTCGCCGTGACACGAAATGGCCCGTGGGTGCGGCCCGACAAAAGCGGCGCCTCGCCAAATCCCTCGCCGCCGCGCACAACCGTCACCAGGGTGAAAGTTTTGTCGGGTTCCGGCCGTTCGGCCCGCACTTCGCCATCGAGCAGCAGCCAATAGTGGGTCCAGGGCTCGCCAGCCTCCGCAAGCACGGCGCCCGCCGGCGCCACGATGCGCTCCACCCGCTCGATCGCCGGCAGCGCCTCCTGGTCTACGGAAGCAAATGGATGCGTGTGCAAAATAGCTTCGGAGACGTCCCGAAGTGGAATAGATTCGATTTCGACCGTCTTTTCGCCAACGCCCATCTTCACTTCCAAATCGTGCAATCAAAATCCCGCCAGATACTGGTGGGCAAACTGTACGGCGATCGAACCCTCGCCCACGGCCGAGGCCACCCGCTTCACCGACCCGTGGCGCACGTCGCCGGCCACAAACACGCCGGGCACGCTCGACTCCAGCAAAAACGGCTCACGCGGCTCACGCCATATCTCCGGCATCTTGCCGTTCACGCGCAAATCCTGCCCCGCCAGCAAAAACCCGTTCTCGTCGCGCAAAATCGCGGCCGGCAGCCATGCCGTTCCCGGCGCCGCGCCGATAAATACGAACAACGATGCCGCGGCCACGCTCGATTCCCCCGCCGCACCGCGAATCCGCAATGCTTCCAGGTGATCCTCGCCGACAGCCTCGGCCACCTTTGTGCGCGCTTCTACCACAATATTCGATGTGCGGCCGATCTCGTCGATCAAATATTTCGACATAGTGGCCGAAAGCCCGTCCCCGCGCACCAACATCGTCACCTTGCAGGCGAATTTGGCAAAGTGCAGCGCCGCCTGGCCCGCGGAGTTGGCCCCGCCCACCACGTACACCTCCTCGTCCTTGCACGCCGCGGCCTCAACCAGCGCGGCCCCATAGTAGACGCCGCGCCCGGTCAGCCGCTCCGCACCGGGAATGTCCAGCTTCCGGTATTGCACGCCCGGAGCCAGCAGCACCACATGGCTCGACACCTCGCGCCCGTCGCCCAGCTCGATAAACCGGTATTGCCCCTCGATGCGCAGCCCCCTGGCCCGCTGCGTCACGAACTCCGCTCCAAACCGCGACGCCTGGGTGTGCGCGCGCCGGCCCAGCTCGGCGCCGGTTACCCCCGACGGAAAACCCAGATAGTTCTCGATCCGCGAGCTCGACCCGGCCTGTCCCCCCGGCGCCTCCGGCTCGATCACCAGCGTGCGCAGCCCCTCGCTGGCGCCGTAGACCGCGGCCGCCAGCCCCGCCGGACCCGCACCCACCACCACCATGTCGTAAAACTCCTGCGCCGCCTGGATGCGCAGACCCACCCGCGCCGCCAGCGCCTCCGGCTCCGCATCCAACAGCGCCGAGCCGTCCGCAAAAAGCACCACCGGCACGTGGTCCGGGTCGATCTGCCGCTCCGCCAGCAATTCGAGCGCGTCCGCATGGGCGGCAATGTCCAGCCAGCGGTAGGGAACGTGGTTGCTCGACAGAAAACTCCGCACCCGATGGTCCTTCAGGGACCACCGGTGCCCGATCACCCGCAGCCCCTCGAACCGCGGCTGGTAGCCTGCCTTCCAGTCCTCCAGCAGATCGTTCAGCACCGGGTAAAGCTTCTCCTCCGGCGGGTCCCAGGGCTTGTTCAGGTAGTAGTGAATCCGCGCCGTGTTGATGGCCCGGATCGCCGCCTCGGTGTCCGCATAGGCAGTCAGCAGAACCCGCCGCGCCTCCGGATACACGCTCCGCGCCCGCTCCAGAAACTCCACCCCGGTCATGCCCGGCATGCGCTGGTCGCTCACAATCAGGGCAACCGTCTCTTCGCGCGCCTTGAGCTGCGTCAGGGTGTCCAGCGCCGCCTGCCCGCCGCCCGCGCGGATCACCCGGTATTCCGCCCCATACTGGCGGCGAAGGTCCTGCACCACCGCCTCAAGCACGCTCACATCGTCGTCGACTGCCAGCAGAATCGGCCTCGCCATATATCCCCAGTGTATGACTCCCTGTTCGAAGAGGTGACGGAAACGCCGCCCCATGCCGCGGAATTAGGCTACAGCCGGCGTGTTCCGGCTATAATCTCGTTTTCCAGCTATAGTAGAGCGGCAGTGGCATTTCCCGGCCCGAAGGTTACCAACGGAATTCGGAATGCTGCATACTGTTTCAAATGTGGACACTCCCAAGGTTTTCGGGGTACTGCCGATAGTTGAAAAAGAATACAGAGAGTCGTACGCCGTTTTTGTGCGGCGACAGAGGGTTTGAACGCCAAACCGGCCCCTGGGGACGGGCCTTAAGCAGGTGAGGGATAACCATGAATAAAATCATCCTGGCCGATTCCCAGGCAATTTTTCGCGCCGGAACGGCCAAGGTCCTGGCTATGGACGAGGATCTGCGCATCATCGCCCAGTGCAGCGATCTGGAACGTATGTATCACGCCGTCACCACCTTCCCAGGCGCGATTGTGATGGTTGCGGCCTCCCTGCGGCCCGAGTTCGCCCGCCTCAAAATACTTTTCGAAACCATGAGCAGCCGCGGCATCGTCATCGCCGAAAACAACGAGCCGGCCGCGCCTTATCTCCAGCAGGGTTTTCGCGGCGTCGTCTTCCGCAGCATCAACGGACCCGCCCTGGTCGAGTGCGTCCGCCGCGTCGGCGCCGGCGATACCTGGCTCCCACCCCAACTCGTCCAGAACAACGCGCCCGAAGAAGACATGGTCGGCACGAGGGTCCGCGACCGGCTCACTCCTAAAGAAATGCGCATCGTCGCCCTCATCGTCCAGGGCTGCAAAAACCGCGAAATCGCTTCCCGCCTCAAAACCACTGAGCAGGTCATCAAAAACTACCTGCGCTCCATCTACGACAAAACCGGCGTCAGCGACCGCCTTGAACTCGCCCTCTTCACCATTCACCACCGCGTCCTCGCCCAGGCCGCCGCCGAAATCGGCAGCAAACTCGAAGCCGAAGAGCAACAAACCACCTCCGGCGCCGTCGCCTGACAGCCCGCGGCATAGGTCGTGTTTTGAAAGGGCACGACTTTAGTCGTGCCGTAAAGCCTGCCAAATCAAGAGGGCTTTAGCCACTGAGGGATGGCTTTTTCAAGGTCTCGACTTTTGCCAAGGGCTGCAAAGCAAATCGCGCCCGAACAATCGTCTCAACCTCGCCCACCGTTCAGGCTGGAGGATGGCCCTCGGGCGCACCAGGTGGGCTATCCGCGAAAATTTCGGGTCTAAGTGAGAGCGGCAAACGCTTCCCGCGCCGCATCGACCGTCGCCCGCACCTCGGCCTCCCCGTGCGCCATCGACAAAAACGCCGCCTCAAACTGCGAAGGCGGCAACCACACGCCTCTCTCGAGCATGGCGCGGTGAAATCGCGCAAATGCGCCCGTATCGGACTGCGCCGCCTCGCCATAGTCTCTGACTGGACCCGCCGTGAAGAACCACGTCCACATCGAGCCAACCCGGTTCGAGCAAAGTCCGGCGCAAGCCTTGAGGGCTTCGTGCGCCACGCCCGTCACCACGGTATTTGTTGTCTCATTGAGGCGTGGGTAGACCTCGCCGGCGTGTTCCTGCAAATACTCCACCGTGGCCAGCCCAGCCGCCATCGCCAGCGGATTTCCGCTCAACGTCCCAGCCTGGTAAACCGGCCCCAAGGGCGCGAGCAGGTCCATGAATCTGCGCTTGCCGCCAAATACGCCAACCGGAAGCCCACCCCCAACAATCTTACCCAGCGTCATAAGGTCCGGCTCGATTCCATACAGCTCGCAAGCCCCGCCCAACGCCACGCGGAACCCGGTCATTACCTCGTCCACAATGAACAGCGCGCCGTAGCGTTCGGTGAGCGCACGCAGGCCAGCCAGGTAGCCATGCGCCGGCGGGATGCACCCCGCGTTGCCGACGATGGGCTCGACAATGACGGCGGCGATCGATTCGGGGTGGGCGGCGAACGCGGCGGCGACAGCGTCGAGGTCGTTGTAGGGCAGCGCCAGGGTGAGCCGCGCAATTTCCTTTGGCACGCCCGCCGAGCCCGGAATCCCGAACGTCGCCACGCCCGACCCCGCCTTCACCAGCAGTCCGTCCGCGTGCCCGTGGTAACATCCTTCGAATTTCACTACGATCTTGCGCCCCGTGGCCGCGCGCGCCAAGCGGATCGCCGACATCGTCGCCTCGGTCCCCGAGCTCACAAAGCGCATCTTTTCGATCGCCGGATAGCAGGCCACGATCCGCTCCGCCAAATCGGCCTCGGCCGCCGTTGAGGCGCCAAAGCTGGTGGAGTTGCGCGCCGCCCGCTCAATCGCCTCCACCACCGGCGGAAAAGCGTGCCCCAGAATCATCGGCCCCCAGGACCCGAAGTAGTCGATATAGCGCTTGCCGTCGGCGTCGAAGAGGTAAGCCCCCTCGGCGCGCTCGATAAACGGCGGCGCGCCGCCCACGGCGCCAAACGCGCGCACCGGCGAGTTAACGCCGCCGGGAAAAAGGCGCTCGGCGCGAGCTTGCAGAGTCTGCGAGCGTGTGTGCGTCGAGGTCGCGGAGTGGCTGGACATGACCCGTCCAGTATAGAAGGCGGCAGAAGGTCGATCGGGCTCGATGGCTGCGCAGCAGGCGCCGCCCGTCGGCTAAATCTTCTCATCTGCAGCCTCTCGGCAATGGCGCGCCCGATGGAATGTCAAGCCGGCTTTCCATTTTCGAGAATTTTGCTTCTCAAAGCCTTTCTATTGCCTCATCCGGCTCGCCAAAGAACGTTACACAGCCTGCCCACCGAATTCCTGCTAAAATTCTGATTTTCCGGTTCACAGCGCGTCCCGCGATTTTCTGCGCAGAAAGCCCAAACCGTGCCTGACGACAACAAACGCAAATCCGTGAGCTACGCCGACGCCGGCGTGGACATCGCCGGCGGCAACCGCGCCAAAGACCGCATCAAGTTCCTGGCGCAGAAGACCTTTAACCGCAACGTCCTCGGCGGCATCGGCGGTTTCGGCGCCCTCTACCGGCTGGACATACAGCGCTGGAAGAACCCCATCCTGGTCAGCTCCGCCGACGGCGTCGGCACCAAGCTCAAAGTCGCCTTCGAGCTTGGCCTCCACCATACCGTGGGCGCCGACCTCGTCAACCATTGCGTCAACGACATCGCCGTCCAGGCCGCCACCCCGCTCTTCTTCCTCGACTACCTGGCCAGCGGCAAGCTCAACCCCGAAGTGGCCGAGAGCGTCGTTGGCGGCCTCGCCGACGCCTGCAAAGCCAACGGCTGCGCCCTCATCGGCGGCGAAACCGCCGAGATGCCCGGCTTCTACTCCGACGGCGAGTACGACCTTGCCGGCTTCATCGTCGGCGCCGTCGACCGCGACAAAATAATCACCGGCGCCGGCATCAAGGCCGGCGACGTCCTCATCGGTCTGCCCTCCACCGGCCTTCACACCAACGGCTACTCGCTCGCCCGCAAGCTGCTCTTCGAGGTAGCGGGCTACAAGCCCACGCAATACATCACCGCCATCCGCGAGAAGGCCGGCGCCGCGCTGCTCAAAACCCACCGCAGCTATCTCCACGTGATTCAGAAACTGACCGCGGCGGGGCTGACCACCGGCATGGCCCACATCACCGGCGGCGGCATCACGGAGAACCTGCCGCGCATCCTCCCCAAAAACGTCACCGCCCAGGTCGAAATCGGCTCCTGGCCCATCCTGCCCATCTTCGAGCACCTGCGCGAGCTCGGCCACATCGAGCAGGACGAGATGATGCGCACCTTCAACATGGGCATCGGCCTCATCGCCGCCATCCCCGCCGCCAAATTCTCGCGCGCCAAAAACCTCCTGGACCGCGCCGAGGAGAAGTTCTACCTTATTGGCCGCATCGCCAAAGGCGAGCGCCGGGTGCAGTACACATAAGAAGCAGCGGAGCTAGCGGAGTTAGCGGCGCTAGCGGTGTTAGCCGAGTCGGCGGCGCTAGTCAAAGATCTCTGACCGCTTGTATTTGTACCCATGTGGGTGCCCCAGGTCCCCGATTTTGGGAATCTGGGACTGGCCATAGCAAAGCTTGGAATCATCCCGCCAGAGACCCGGCTGACTCGCGCAGGCACGATCCGTTGAAGAGCACGGGTGAAGGGCATGGGCAAAGGGTCCTGGCGAAGGGTACGGGTGAAGAGCACGGGTGAAGGGCACGAGTGAAGAGTACGGGAGAAGGGCACGGGTGAAGGGTACGGGCTTCAGCCCGTACATTTGGCCTACCGCAGATCGTCGGGGCTTTACAGGCTGCGGAAAAACTCGATTTGGGCGAGGTTTTGTGTCAGGGCACGACTTTAGTCGTGCCGCAAAGGCAACAAAATAAAAGATGGGCTTCAGCCCCTGCGGGAACCTTTCGGGAATCTCGCATCGAATCTCGAGTTTTTCCGCAGCCTCTTTAGCCCCTGAGGGAACATTGGAAAACGCGCAACCTGATCGTCCGCCCGTCCGTCCAGGACTCCGTCTCGGCATCCTCATCTCCGGCCGCGGCTCCAACTTCCTCGCCATCGCCGAATCCGTCCGCGCCGGCCGCCTGCCCGGCGTCGAAATCGCCGTCGTCATCTCGAACGTCGCCGAAGCCCCCGGTCTCCACGCCGCCCGCACTCTCGGCTTGCCCGCCGAAATCTGCGTCTCCAAAGGCCGCACCCGCGCCGAGCACGATGCCGGCGTAGCCGCCAGCCTCCGCGCCCACAACGTGGACCTGGTCTGCCTCGCCGGCTACATGCGCCTGCTCTCGCCCGAGTTCGTCGCCGCCTTCCCCAACCGCATTCTCAACATTCACCCCTCGCTGCTCCCCGCCTTCCCCGGTCTCGAAGTCCAGGAGCAGGCCTTCGCCTACGGCGTCAAACTCGCCGGCTGTACCGTCCACTTTGTCGATGAGGAGCTCGATCACGGAGCCATCGTAGTCCAACGCGCCATCCCCGTCCTCGACGAAGACACACCCGAATCCCTGAGCAGCCGCATCCTCGCCGAAGAGCATCTGGCTTACGCCGAAGCCATCCGCCGCGTAGCCAGCGGCCAGTACGAGCTCCGCGGCCGCCGCTACATAAGGAACAAGAGTTAAGGCTCTTGAAGAGGTTCCACAGTTGCTGTACCCAAAGCCCCTAGCCCCATCCATGCGACTTTTTTCTGTAGCATGGGTGGGAGGCCGCGACAGGCGAGTACAGCTTCTCCGGAACCGCTATAGCGCGGGAACCGGAGGCCGGGACGGCGCGTAACGGGAAGTAAGCGAGGAGGGACAGTGAACCTGTTTTACGATTGGTTTTTCCCGGTGTTGTGGCTGGCGTTTATCGTGTGCTGGCAGGTGCTGGGCACCGGGACAAAAGCGACCACGCGGATGGAGCCGGCATTTTCGCGGGTGACCCGCGCGGTGGTCTTTCTGGCGGCGATCACCCTGTTCATGCTGCCCAATCTTCCCGCAACATGGCTCTACCGGGCGATTCTACCGCGGAGCCAGGCGGGCTTCTTCATTGGAGCGGCAATCACCGTGGCGGGGCTGGGCTTTGCGGTGTGGGCACGCGCGCATCTGGGCCGCAACTGGAGCCGGTCGGTGCAGGTGAAGGAGGATCACGAGTTGATCGTGAGCGGGCCATACCGGCTGGTGCGGCACCCGATCTATACCGGGATTCTGGCGGGGTTTGTGGGTTCGGTTGTGGCGGACTCCGAAGTGCGCGGGCTGGTGGCGTTGGCCATGGTGTTTGCGGTGCTCTGGGCCAAGCTGCGCCTCGAAGAGAAGTGGATGCAAGCCGAGTTCGGAGAGCAGTACGCGGCCTACGCGCGAAAAGTGCGTGCGCTGGTGCCGGGGATAGTCTGAGATTGCAGCCATCGTAGTGAATTCGGTGTTCAAGCTGGATTCCCGCACGCAGCGCTGCTCGCGTAAAGCCCATGGAAGCCTTGCGGCACGAATAAAGGCCCCGAGAAAGGCGCACGGAAATCGCGGATTCGAAGACGCGGATCATGGTTGTCAAGAGGCGCCGTCGCAATCCATGAGTGTAACTTATTCGCAATAAAGGGAATAAAGATAATTTGATTTTTGCTTAGTATTGCGCGCATTTCTCTACCCTTATAAATAGCCGGACAAGTAGCGGACGTGCAGCGCCGGGCGAATGACTACGCCCTCTCTTTTCTATGCAGATGGCGCCGGGGCGCTGAACCGCGATTGCCGGCTCAGAAGCGCTCTCGACCGGATGCCAGACCGGAACCACGGCAACATCCGGGCGCCTGAAGCGGTTCCACAGTTGCTGTACCAAAGCCCCGTGCCCCTCCATGCGACTTTTTTCTGTCGCATGGGCGGGAGGCCACGAAAGGCGGGTACAGCTTCTCTGGAATCGCTATAAAACCGGGCCCCTGAATCGGGCATTGAGAGCTGCTTCAACCGGAGCCGGCGATTGCGCCTTGGTGGAGGCGCACCGCCGGCACTTCTATTTAAGGACCGAAATTCCCATGGCAACTCTGCTTGTAAGCATCGAGAAAGGCGTCGAAATCGGCGCCGAGGACGCTCTGAAGTGGCTCACCGGCGCCGACAAAAAACTGCGCGCCACTCCGACCGTCATTGCGGCGCTGGCCACGCTGATCGACACACTGGCAATGCCTCTGGCCGATCTCGCCGGCGCCGCCGCCAACCCGCTCAACATTCCCCTCGACATTCAGACCGCGGCGGCCCTCGCAGCCGCCTGGCCCGAAGTCAAGGCGTTTGTGGCCGGCCTTGGCGTCAAGTTCTGAAATTCAACCACAGTCTTGAAGGAGTCACCTCGTATGAATTCAATCGCGAATATCTGGAACCATCCGCGCACATCGGCAGCCGGGCTGCTGATCGCAGTTACAACCGTGGCCGGCGTGTTCTCGCAGCAGGGCGTCACCTTCGGCAAAGCGGGCACGGGCACCGTGGTGGCGCTGGCAGGCGCAATAGCCACCGCCCTGCTCGGCCTTCTGGCCAAGGATCCGGCCGGCAATCCCGACAGTTCCCCGTTCCGCGCCCCGGTTTCGGCCGGCAGCACCGCCAAGCTGGGCGCGTGGATGCTGATCGTTCTGCTGCTTCAAGCCACCTGGGTGGCTGGCTGCTCAGGGACCAGCGTCGCCCAGAACATCGTCAACTGGACGCCTTCGCTCGAGAGCGCGGTAGCCGCGGTCGACTCGACCGCCTCGCTGCTCGCTCCGGCCGACGCACCGGTCTTCACCGAAGCCACCAACGGCTTCGACGCGGCCTCGAACCTGCTCGACACGCAAGCCCAGGCCTACCTGGCCAACCCCTCGGCGAGCACACTGACCGAGTTGCAGAACCAGGTGGTGGTCTTTCAGCAGCAGGTAAACGCCGCACTGCTCCAGACAGGCAGAATCGTGGACTCGGCAAGCCAGAAGCAGGCCATCACCGCAATTCAGGCAGTAGCCACAATTGTGACCACCATTCTCTCTCTTGTGCAGTCGGTTTCAAGCAAGACGGAAGTTGCGCGCATGGCCGCCGCTTCCACCATCAAGCTGGCCGCGGTCCAGGCATCGATGGACGGCGATCTGGCCGCGCGGATGATCGCCGCGCACTACAGCGAACCGTTGTCGCTGGCCGCCGGACAGCTCGCCCAGGCCGAGCAAAACGAGATTCAGGCAGGTTTCTGATCTCAGGTCGGAGGTCGACAAAGCGGGCCGCTTCTTGGGCAGGAAGCGGTCCGCGATCCATCCATGGAAATCTCATCATCAGGGCGATCTCATGAACATGCCGATTTGCGAAGCGGCCGCCTTGCTTCCGCGCCGTAGGCGCAATGTTTGTTAGCCCCGCGCTTCAGCGTGGGGGAGCGAGCCCTCAAAAATTGCTCCGGAGCCCCGTCGGGGCGGCGCGAATCGGGTCCTTTCAAAATCTCCCATTTGTTCCGTATAGCCTCCCTGCGCTTGTGCTAGACTGGCGTCCCATGCGAGTGCGCCTCCTCACCTCGGTCCTTGCGCTCTGTTTCGTTCCGCTCCTGGCTCAAACCCAGCCTCCAACCCAGCCCCACGCCAACGCCCTCGGTTTTTCCTACAGTCTGCCGTCCGACTGGGAGATCGTGGACGCCGCCCCGGCCATGCCCGCCGCCAAACAACAGGCTAAGCAAACCGCCGGCAGCGAGGACGAAAAGAAGGGCATCGCCTGCGCCGAGGTTGCGCTCACCGCCCGCCATGGCAATCCGCCCAGCGTCATAGTCGTCGTGGCGCTGCCCTTCGGCTGCTACGGCCAGACGATGATCGCCAAAGACCTGCCCGGCTTCGGCGCCGGCGCCGCCGAGGGCCTCAAGCAGAACTTCAATGTTGCCGACACGGTCTACGGCAGCTACACCCTCGGCAGCCACGGTTTCTGGATCGAGCGCGCCAAAGGCTCCGCGAAAAACAATCCCAAATCTGAAGAAACCATCGAGATCGCCTGTAGCGTCCTCCACAGGGCCGCCGTCTGCTGGATGACGATGGCCGCCGACGCCGACGGCCTGCGCTCCTTTGAAGACGGCCTGGTCACGCTCGACGGCGAGCCCGCCACGCCCCTGGTGCCCGCCGGCGCTTTCGCCCAAAAGCCGTCTTAGGCCTTTGACCGCTTGACCTTGTACCAAACTGGGTGCCCCAGGTCTCGCGTTTGAGACCTGGGATGGGCTCTCGCAACGTACCAATCACGCCGTCAGAGACCTACCCCCCAAAAAACCCTCATTTCCAGCCTCGCCGCGCCCCCGTGTTATCCTCACCTCAGCGGGGATTCCATGCCTATGCGCCGTCACAGCGGACTGCTGCTCGCGCCCACTCGGCGCTGGTCCCGGTCCCGCGCGCGCTCCATCTGCCCCCGGCGTCACCTCCGCGTGCTGCCCACCCGCACCCGACCTAGCCTCTTCGGCGGCGATTAGTTCCACTCCGCCGAAGATCGTCGCCCGCATACTCTCGCCCGCCATCCACGGGCGAGCGGACCTGGACGACCCCATTTTCCGGGGTGGCTTGTCCCCCTGGCGCAGCGCCTCATCGAACAGCGCCCCATCGAATTGAAGCCTCCGTGCGCCGCACACAACCGAACCTGTCGAGGAGACCGCCATCATGACACAGAAATTAGAGAACCAGGAGCTGAGCAAACAGGAACTGCACGCCCAGTACGGACCGAAGCTCATGACTCCGCTGCCCGGCCCGCGCGCCCGCGCCGCCGTCGAAGCCGACCACCGCCTCATCTCGCCCAGCTACACACGCTCCTATCCGCTGGTGGCCAAACGTGGCCGCGGCTGCCGCGTGGAGGACGTAGACGGCAATGAGTTCCTCGACTTCGCGGCCGGCATCGCCGTGGTTTCCACTGGCCACTGCCATCCTGAAGTAGTCGCGGCCATCCAGAAGCAGGCAGCCGAGCTGATCCACATCTCCGGCACCGACTTCTACAACGAAGGGTTGACCGATCTCGCCAAACGGCTCTCGGCCGTCGCCCCCATGCCCGGCCCGCATCGCTTCTTCTACGGCAACTCCGGCGCCGAAGCCATCGAGTGCGCCATGAAGCTGGCCCGCTACCACACCGGCCGCCAGCACATCGTCTCCTTCTTCGGCGCTTTTCACGGCCGCACCATGGGCGCCCTCTCGCTCACCGCATCCAAGCCTCAGCAGAAGCGCCGCTTTGCGCCCCTCGTGCCCGGCGTGGCCCACGTACCCTACCCCTACGTCTACCGCGGCTCGGCCGGCAGCCCCGAGGAGCAGGAAGCCTTCAGCCTCGGCTGCGCGCGCTACATCGAAGAGAAGCTCTTCAAAACCATCCTGCCGCCCGAAGAAGTCGCCGCCATCTTCATCGAGCCCATCCAGGGCGAGGGCGGTTACGTCGTCGCGCCCGGCAACTTCATGCGCGAGCTGCGCGCTCTCTGCGACCGCCACGGCATCCTGCTCGTAGTCGACGAGGTGCAGTGCGGCTGCGGCCGCACCGGCAAGTGGTGGGCCATCGAGCACTCCGGCGTCCAGCCCGACATCGTCTGCATCGCCAAAGGCATCGCCAGCGGCATGCCCCTCGGCGTCTGCATGAGCCGCGCGGAGATCATGGATTGGGCGCCCGGCTCGCACGCCTCCACCTTCGGCGGCAACCCGGTCTCGATCGCCGCCGCCCTCGCCACCATGGACATCTTGGGCCGCGAAGGCATGGCCAACGCCGCCCGCGTCGGCGAGTTCATAATGGAGCGCCTCCGCGGCTGGCCCCAATCCCATCCGCTGGTGGGCGACGTGCGCGGCCGCGGCCTGATGATCGGCGTCGAGCTCGTCAAGGACAAAGCCACCCGCGCGCCCGCCGCCGAACTGCGCAACCGCGTAGAAGTGCTCGCCTTCGAGCGCGGTTTGATGGTGCTCGGCTGCGGCGAAACCACCCTGCGCCTCGCGCCTCCGCTCATCGTGACCAAAGAGGAAGCAACCGTAGCCCTGGACATCCTTGAAGACGCGCTGACCCAGGCTGAGGAGGAATTCAAGCAGGCTGCCACGCTGGCGACGGCGACGGCCTGAGCGCAGCCTCCGGCATATGCTCAACTTGCGCGATTCGCACGCCCGGCTGAGAATGGAGAGCGATGACATGGCTGGCGCAGATGCGGATAGACTGCCAGGAGCGCGCATTGGCCGGCCTCGGCTGGCTGGCGCGCCGCCGCGGCCGTGAGCAGGAATTCGCCCCCCATCTGCTCACCGGCATCGAGGGCGAGGACGCCGCCTACATCTATCTGCGCCGCAAAGGATACGTGGTTGTGGCCCGCCGCTGGGCTTCCGGCGACCTTCCCGGCGACCTCGACCTCATCGCCTGGCAGGGGCCGCTCTTGTGCGTTGTGGAAGTGAAGACGCGGACGGCGCACGACACGTCGCCCGCCGAGGCGACCGTCGACTCCCACAAGCGCCACATGCTGCGCCGCATCGCGAGCCAGTACATGCGCCAGTTGCCCCAGGAAACCGCGCCCCAGATTCGCTTCGATATCGTCAGCGTCTACCTCGTCCAAGGAGAAAAGAAGGAGTTCGTGCACTTTGAAGCCGCATTCGGATGGAGCGAACGGCGGGAGTGGGAATGACGACAATAGAGGGCCTCAAGTCGTTTTTCGACGTCGCAACCGTCGTTCTGTTATTCCTTACGTTTTTGGCGGGCGCGGGAGTGTTGATGACTGGGAACATCATCAACGCCCGCCAAGCGCAGCAGTTGCGCCAATTTGATCAGTCTCTTACCGCAGCCAAAACGGAGCTCGGGAAACAGCAGGAACGAGCCGCGAAGGCCGAGGCCGATATTGCGACGGCTAACCAGAAGGCAGCCGAGGCCCAAGCGACGGCAGAGGGGTTTCGCAGGAACATTGCGCAGGCCAATCAACAGGCAGCGGAGGCGAACCGAGTCGCCGAAGAAGAGCGCTTGGCACGCGTAAGAATTGAAGAAAAGCTCGCTGGATGGGGATTGACAGCAGCCGCGCAAGCAAGGATCATCGAGGGGCTAAAGCAATATCACGGAACCCACTTCGATCTGGGAGCCGACCCGGGGGAGCTAGCGTTCATGGAAACAATGGATGGTCTGCTTGGGTCAGCCGGCTGGATTAGGCAGCAGCCAAGGCCGGACAACCCATTATTCAGCGTATTGCTGGATGGGAAGGCGCGCATAAATTATGTCTCCGGAGTGTACGTCGAGATTGCGCAATCGAGTGCTCCCACTCTGGATCCCGCAGCGGAAGCGCTGGTTAGCCTTCTGAGGTCGGAGGGAATACCTGCGCAGGGGCAGATAGCTACGCAGGAATCCGATGCCACCTGCATACACTTGGTAATCGGAAAGAAGTGATGTCTGATCCAGGCTAGGAAACTGCCGCCTGACGCCCCAAGGCGGCTAGGTAGGTCGTTCGCGCTATAATCCAGCCATGAGAACTGCAAAGATCAGAGTTGAAGGCCAAGCTCAGCGCCCACATCCAGTATGTGAAGAACGGCGAAGAAGTTCTGATCCTCGACCGGAACAAGCCCGTGGCAAAGCTGGTTTCGGTCGGCCCGGCTGACGACAGCGACGCGCGCCTGCAGCGGCTCATCGCCAAAGGGAGCGTGACCCCTCCGATTAAGCCTCGGAAGGAAGGCGAGGTGTGGCCTGCAGGACCGAACATCGTCCCTCGCGAAATTACCGACCAGATTTGGCGTGAAGAACGAGACCGCCGGTGAATCTGTCGGCTGCGGCTTAATAACTCAATCGAGCCTTACACCGAAAACGAAGTCCCGCACCCGCAAGACCGCGTCGAATTCGGATTGATGAAGTGGAATCCCTGCCGGATCAGCGTCTCCTCGTAGTCGAGCGTCATGCCGTGCAGGAAAACGAACGATTTCGGATCGACGAACACGCGCACGCCTTCAAACTCGAAAATGCGGTCCGTCTCGCGGGGCCGAGCGTCCACGCCGATCGCATAAGACAGCCCCGAGCAGCCGCCGCCCTTCACGCCCAGCCGCAGTCCGCCTTCTTCAACCGGAACGCCTTCTTTGGCCAGCACCACGCGAATATGCCCAACCGCGCGGTCCGTGACCAGCAGCCCGTCCGCAGGCGCCTGCGGCACCGGTGACGCCGGCGCAGTCTCGGCGGGATCGGCGGGATTTTGTCCAATGGTGACGATGTTCGACATAATCTTCAGTTTACCGGAGGAATTGCTCTCGTGCCTGCGCGCACTCCCTCTCGCTCAAAGCCGCATGCCTTCATTTGATTCGCTGCGACGACTCGTCGATTCGCTGACTTAATTCTCTCAGGCCAAAATCCGGCAACAGCATCTAACCCCGCTAGCCCCGCTCACAGCGTCAGAGCCACCAGCTTTTGCGCCGCCTCATGCGCCGCGGGCTGCTCGTGCTCCGCCAGGTCCTGAATGCTGATGCTCTTCAGCACTCCGGCGATCGTGTCGTTCACCCGCGCCAGCGGCTCCTTGATCGTGCAGCTTGGCGTCAGGTCGCACGACTTGGCGCCCTTGATGCACGAAGTAATGAAGAACGGCCCGTCGATGGCCAGGATCACTTCGAAAGCCGAGATCTGCCGCGCGTCCCGCGCCAGCGCATAGCCGCCGTTCATCCCGGCGTGCGAGCGCAAAAGACCTGTCTTGGTCAGCCGCTGAAGAATCTTGGCCAGCAGTTGCGCCGGAATCCCGTACGCGTCGGCCAGGTCCTTGGCGCTGAGCGCAGGGGTCTCCGGATGCTCGGCCAGGTACTTCAGAGACATCAGGCCGTAATCCGCCTTTTTGGTGAGCTTAAGCATTGAATATCGGGCTGGTTAGCTCTCTATTTAGTATACGGCGGTTCCGATTGGCGATTCAAGCAAACTTGCAGCACCGTTTTCGCCGCAAACAGTCCCTGAAAGGGCGCGGCTTCACTCTTGCCGCAAACGCCTCAAAATAAAGGTCTGGCCTCAGCCCTGGCGGGATGTTTCCAGAACGGATTTGCCATTGCTCCGCTCCATCTCCAACTTTTCAGGCTCTAACTTTCCAGGCACATTTTCATCCCTGTCGTCTTCGTAAATATCTTCGCGGGTCAGCGGCATTCGGCTCGACCCGCGGTCCGGCCGGCTCAGGACCGTCTGGTAGATCGCGATATCGCCCCGCCGGAAGGCAGCGGCCGCCCCCGCCATATAGAGCAGCCAGATTCGGTACGTCGTTCTGGAGACTTGGCTTAGAAGCGCACTTTCGTTCTTCCGCAGCCCCTCGACCCAGCAGCGCAGGGTGAGCTCGTAGTGCTCGCGCAGGTTTTCCACGTCGCGCACTTCCAGCCCCTGGGACCCGGCGGCCGTGAGCATCTCCGAAAGTGTCACCAACTGCCCATCCGGAAACACGTACCGGCCCACAAACGAGTTGTGCCGGATGGGCGAAAGCGGCGAGCGCGCGATGGCGTGGTTGAGGAAGATCCCGCCTGGCCGCAGCAGCCCGCGCGCAATCCTGAAGTAAAGAGGCAGGTTGCGCAGCCCCACATGCTCGGCCATACCGATGCTGGCGATCTTGTCGAATGGCTGCCGCCCCATCCTTTTCGCATCCTTTGCGAAAAGTGCCTGCCCTGAGCCTGCCGAAGGGGTAGGACGGGATGGCTGTAGAGAGCCGTCCAGCTCGCGGTAGTCGCATAGCTCGGCAAAGCAGTTTCGCTCCAGCTCTGCAAGCCGGATGCGCCGCTGCACCGTCGCCGCCTGTTCCCGGCTGAGCGTAATGCCGTGAGCCTCCGCGCCGAACGCCCCGGCGGCGTGCAGCAGCAAGCTGCCCCAGCCGCAGCCGATGTCCAGAAACCGCTCGCCCGGCTGGAGGCGCAGCTTCCGGCACACCAGGTCGAGCTTCTGCTCCTGCGCCTGGTCGAGCGGCTCCCGCGGGCTGCGGAAGTACGCGCACGAATAAACCAGCGATCTCCCCAGCCACGGCTCGAAGAACGAGACCGGTTGATCGTAGTGGTAAGCAATCGAGGCGCGGTCGCGCCGGCGCGAGTTCACCCGGCCGTGGCGCATCCGCTGGCCGATGCCGAACAGTTGCGACGCCAGTCTTTCCGCGATCCGCCGGTGCAGCGGCCGAGGGCCGTTGAAGAGGTGCTCGGCCGCCGAAAACACCGAGAAAATGTCCCCCTCCACGTCCAGCGAGCCCTGGATAAACGCTTCGCCGAGAGTGTTCTCGTTGGGTGCGGCGAGGAGCGCCGCCAGCGCCTTGGGATTCTCGGCCACGATCGTGCAAACGGGGGCGCCGTTGCCTGAACAGGCCCACCGCCAGCCGTCCCACAGGCGCACCGCGAAGGCTGGCCCGCGATAGCCCTCAAACAGACCGTCGAGAAACGATTTGCGCCGCAACTCGAGTGATTCCGTCATTTGTCCCCAGCCATTTCCCTGAAGCGCGCAGCAGACGCGGTTTGGAGAGCAGCAGTTCCGCAATTGCCTTGCCCAAAGCTCCGCGCCTCATCCATGCGACCTTTTTCTGTCGCAAGGGTGGAACTCACGAAAGATGGATGCGGCACTTTTGGAAGCGCATCTGGGCTGTTCCATGGTTGCTGTGCCAATGCCCTGTGCCCCATCCATGCGACTTTCTTCTGTCGCATGGGTGGGAAGCCACGACCGTTGTGGGTATAACATCCCTGGACCGGCCTAAGTTTCAGAGCCCGTGACTTTTCAGCTAAGAGAATTGTGCTGAATGCAAGCGCTTGCAGCGTCCAACTTGAATTCCGCTTATGATTCAAGAAGATGCGCGCCGCCGTGGCCGAAGTTGCCTGCCCGTTCCCACTACCGCGCCCGCCAGCCCTATTCCGTCTGCGCCGCCGGAAACAGAAACCGCAGCATGGGCCGCACCCGGCGCGCCCAACTGGCTTCATTATGCATCCCGCCCTCGATGGGCTCAAAGTGCAGCGTCTCGCCCGCAACCCAGCCGTTGGCCTTGAGCCGCCGGACAAGCTGCTCGGCGTCGCGAAGCGTGCGGCCGCCCTCGCGGTCGCCCACGTCCAGCCACATCCGCGGCCGCTCCCAGATCTCCGGCGCCCGCTCGTTCACATAGCCCAGGATGCTCTTATGGTTCCACCACACGCTCGGCGAAAGCACTCCCAGCCTGCCGAAAAGCTCGGCGTGGCGCAGCCCCAGATAAAGCGTAACCAGCCCCCCCAGCGACGATCCCGCCATTCCCGTCGAGGCGCGGCCGCCGCGCACCCTGTAGCGTGCAGCGATCCACGGCATCAACTCCCGGGTCAGGAGCAGGCCGTATTGCGCAGCATCGCCTCCGCCCAACTGCCAGTCCCTCTCGTGCGTGTATTCGGCAATCCGCCAGTCGCCCCCGTGATCGACGCCGACAATGATTAGCGGTTCGGCCTCGCCTGCCTCGATGGCCTCGTCGGCGTGCTCGCGCACCTGCCAGGTCTGGCCGCTGACAAACGAAGTCTCCCCATCGAAAAGATTCTGCCCGTCGTGCATGTAAAGCACGGGATAGGTGCGCTCCGGATTGCTGTCGTAGCCGGGCGGAACGTAAACAATGAGGTCGCGCTCGCCGGGCAGGTAGCAGCTCTGAAATCCCCGGTGCAGGCGCAGGCGCGGGTGAGGTGTGGCG
>JBOGLX010000176.1:0-19822 GCA_050745765.1 Occallatibacter sp.
TTCCGCAAGTCGAATAAAGTCACAAACTCTCAGGGCAGGCTAAAAGTCGTGCCCTTTCAAACCCGGACTTCCACCACGGGCCGTTAAGCAGGGATTTTTTCCAGATCGCGGCGCGTTCTCCTTCGCCTGCTGTCAGACCTCGACGGGCTGTGCATGCCCGGAACCCTCTACTTAAGAATTGTGCGCCAAAGGGGCATAATTAACTGCAAAACGGGCGGGAAGATTTTGCCGGCGTCCTCGGGATACACCTACTCCGGAATTGCTCTAGCGATCAGACCAGCGGAAACGAAACCTTCGCTGCCTGACCGGTTGCGTCGATGCTCGCGCCGACTTAAAGTTAAGGATGTGCAATCAATCGGGCCCGCAAATGCTCCTGGATCGGGTATTCCCGCCTTCTGGCGGTTTTTCCGCCGCATCAAAAGCGGATTCTTCCGGCTCCCCCTGCTTTATCGCCTTTACCTCTGGTTGAAGTTTGGGGTAAACTCCTCTCTCTCTCTCAGCTTCTTCGGGAGCCACGCTTCCTAATGCCGTGCTTCAGGATAGCGTTCAATTGCGCGACGCTACCGAGTTCGGAAAGCGCCTCCGTCTTCCCCTTGACCGGGCAGACGAAAAGAACTGGGATCACCTTGCCGCAGTGACGGCGATTCTCCACAGCACCGCAAGATCGGCGCGGGTGTTGGATGCTGGCGCAGAGTTCTACAGCAATGTACTCCCGACGCTGTTCGCTTGCGGTTATCGCCATTTGTACGGCATGAATCTTTCGTTCGCCGACCCAGCGCGCAGGGGTCCTATCCGCTACCTGCCCGGCGACATCACGCGCACCGGTTTCAGCGGCTCCTTTTTTGACGCCATCACTTGCATGAGTGTTATAGAGCACGGAGTCCCGTTGCAAGCGTACTTTTGCGAGATGCACCGTCTACTCAGGCCTGGCGGCCTGCTGATCACTTCTACCGATTATTACCCCGATCCGATTGATACCGGGAATACGACTGCGCACGGGGCTCGAATCAAGATTTTTTCCAAATGCGAGGCGGAGGAGATGATTGCGCTGGCGAAATCATGCGGCTTCGAAACGACAGCTCCAATCGACCTTGAAACATCGGGCCGTCCCATTCGTTGGGAGCCGTACGGACTTGAATATACGTTCTTGATCTTTACCCTCCGCAAACCTCCGAGCAAACAAAAAGGCCATCCCTCACTGGATGGCCTTTCGCATTCATGATCGCTCAAAGATTCGCGCCGACTACGGCTGCATCGGTACGCCCTGCGCGCCCGTATTCCGCGCTTCCGCCTTTTCGGCCATCACCTTCTGCGCGTTGATTTCGAGCGCCTCCGCCTGGGGCAGATAGGTGACCGCCTTCTGCAGAACAGGGTCCCACTCGGAGTATGTCTTCAGCCCGTCCTGGTTCCCAAACCAGATAGTGTCAACCTCCTGCTCGATATGCGCCCCAATCCAGTCTCTGTTGGTTTGCACCTCGGCGGCGGTCCAGTCGATGTCCTGGCCGGTCAGGTACTTCTCGAACTGGGTCATCACGGCATCGTTTACCTGGAAGCCCTTGTTTTCCTGATGATCCGCGACATACATGGGCGCGAAGTGGAGAAACGCATCCTTGTAGAGCAGCTCCTCCTGGAAGTTGCTCAGGTCGGGCATGGCGATCTTATCGTCCGGGGTGATGCCGCCGCCGCCGTAGACCGTGCGGCCAGAGTCGGTAAATTTCACCTCGCGGTTGGTGGAGTTAGGCGGAAGCGCGCCGGCGTGGTTGTAATAGTAGTCGTAGAGCGAGACGCCTGCGTAGTCGCGCTGGATGAGCCGGCCGCTGGGCGTGAAGTAGTGATAAGTGGTCAGCGCCAGGCCCGTATCCTGGCTCAGGTTGTAGACCGTCTGCACCAGGCCCTTGCCAAAGGTCGTCTGGCCTACGATAAGCGCGCGGTCATGATCCTGGAGGGCGCCGGAGACGATCTCCGCGGCCGAGGCCGTATTGCGGTTGACCAGCACCACGATGGGGAAGTCCTTGCCGTCGTTGCCGTGAGTCGCGGTGTAGACCTGGTCCGGATAGGCGCGCCCGCGCTGCGACACGATCACCTGGCCCTTGGCCAGCAACTGGTCGCAAACATCGACCGCCTGGCTGAGCAGGCCGCCGGGGTTTCCGCGCAGGTCGATCACCAGGCCCTTGAGGTTGGGGCCGAATTTCTTGAGGGCGTCGGAAAACTCCCCCGCCGTGTTCTCATCCGTGAAGTCCGTAATCTGGATGTAGCCCACGCCTGGATGAATCTCGTACGCCAGGTCGACGGCGGGATGCGGAATCTCGTCGCGCACCAGATCGAAGACCAACGGCTTGGCTGCTCCGTCGCGGGCCATGGTCACCTGCACGTGCGTGCCCTTGGGTCCCTTGAGCGCCTTGGAAACCTGGTCCGCCGTCCATCCCTCGGCGTTTTTGCCTTCGATGTCCACGATCTTGTCGCCGGGATGAATGCCGGCGCGGTACGAGGGCGTGTTTTCGTAGGGCGTGACGACGTACACATAGTCGCCCTGCTGCTGGATCACCATGCCCACACCGTAGTAGTGGCCGCTCTGGCCCTCGCGCATGGCCGCGTAGGCCTTGGGGTCGTAGAAGTTGGAGTGTGGGTCAAGCGTGCGCAACATGCCGGGGATGGCGCCGTCGTAGATGACGTCGGATGCCTTGTCGCCGGTGAGGGGCTCGGCGTAATTCGATTCCACGATCGAATACACGTTGGCGAAATCCTTGAGGCTGTCGCGCAGTTGGCTCTCGTTTTCGGAGGACTGCGCCCCCACCTTGCGCTGCAGGACGGTCCCCACAAGGGCGCAAACGGCGAAAAATACGGTTACGGAAAAAAGGGCGCGGCGGGCGCGGGGACTCATAGGCTGACGAAACCTCCAAACGGACTGTGCGCAAGACGACCGAAAACGGTAATGGCGGCTCGCGAGGCCGGAACCGGCGCCAGAGCGCGGCCCTCTTCGCGGTAAAAATTAACCTTGCCCGATTCCGGCAAGGCTAAACAAGCTGGAACACCGCTCAAGACAGGGCCTCTCGCACAGCCGTCCTAGGCTAAAGTATAGCACCGCTGGATTTGACGCGGGGACCGGGCATTGGGGTAGCCATCGGGGGGGCCGGGTCCATGCGCAGCGGGGGCGCAGCGGGGGCGCAGCGGGGGCGCGGCGGGGGGCACGGCGCGGCCAGACCATCTTTCGCGGAGGGAATCGCTTTCCTGCTCTCCTGCCATTTACAATGGCGTCTATGCATAAAGGTGGCAAAGAATCGTCCGCCCGGCGCGTGCCTACTATGAATCTCAAAGCTCTTCTTACTCCCTCGGCGTTGGTTTTGTGCGCGATGCTGCTTCCCGGATCCGCATTGGCGCAAACGCCAACCGCGCAGACGCCGTACGGCGGCGAAGTCGTCGAACAGATCATAGCGCGCGTCAACGACCAGATCATTACCAGCTCCGACTACGACCGGGCTCTTAAAGATATGGAGCAGGAAGACCAGCAGCGCGGCGCTACCATGCAGCAGCAGTCGGAAGACCGCCAGAACCTGCTGCGCGGCCTCATCGATCAGCAGCTCTGGCTCTCCAAGGGCAAGCAGTTGGGGATTACCGGCGATACTGAGCTGATCAAGCGGCTTGACGACATCCGCAAGCAGTATCACCTTGCATCGATGGAAGATCTGCAAAAGGCGGCGCAGGAGCAAGGCGTCTCCTACGCCGACTTCCAGGCCAACATCCGCAACCAGATCATTACACAGGACGTGATGCGGCAGGAGGTTGGCAGCACCATCAACATCACTCCGGGCGAAGCGCGTGCGTACTACGATGAGCACAAGCAGGATTACACGCAGCCGGAGAGCGTGCACCTGAGCGAGATTTTGATCTCGACAGGCTCGGGCAGCGCCGATAGCACGGACGATCCCAAGAAGGTGGCGTCGGCCAAAGCCAAGGCCGAGAATATAGAGGCCAAGCTCAACGCGGGGGGCGACTTTGCCCAACTGGCGCGGACATTCAGCGATGGCCCGACGGCAGCCGGGGGCGGCGATCTGGGAACGTACAAGCGCGGACAGCTTCCGGCAGAGCTGGAGAACGATACTTTCTCGCTTAAGACGGGCCAGTGGACGGCGCCCATCCTTACGCGCCAGGGCTGGATCGTTCTCAAGGTGGTGGATCATACTCCCGCGGGCCCGGCGCCCTACGACCAAGTGCAGGATCAGGTGGAAGACGCACTTTATATGAACCGCATGGAGCCGGCCATTCGGCAATATTTGAACACCATGCGCGACCAGGCGGCCATCTGGATCGCGCCGGGCTACCAGGACACTGGCGCCACGCAAGCGGAGCTGCACCCGACCATTACGTTCAGCGCCTACACGCCGCCGGCGCCCAAGAAGAAGAAGAAAGTGGAGCGGACGCGTTTCCGGGAGACGCCGAGCAGATTCAGGCAGAAGGGTCCGGTGAGCGCGCCAACTGAGGCCCCTGCGGCAGCGCAGGCTGCGACGGCCAATGCCGCGCCTGCCGGCAACGCCACGGCCAGGAAGAAGAACAAGAAGCGCAATAAGAAGGAAGAAGCGTCAGTCGAGAAGCCGGGCAAGAGGGAGAAGATCCGCTTCGGGCAGAAGCCGCGCGAGACGCTGCCCGCCGCCTCGACGGACGCCGACACTACGCCGCCGCTCGTCGAGAACGCCGGGGCCTTGCCGGAGACTGCGTCCGCGGGCCAGGAACCGGCGAACCCGCTGGAGACCGCTCCCCCGGAGCACAAGACGCGCTATAGCGATCTGGCCCGGAAGGATCGGCACCACAAGAAAACCAAGGCTGCGCCGGTGCAGGAGTTCAACGCGACGCCGCCCACCCCTGCTGAGGTCGCGGGCCGCCAGATGCAGTCCGCGCCCCTCGAAGGCAGCGGAAAGGCCAAGAAGAAGAAACGCACGGCAAAGGGCAAAAAAGAGCGTTACACGGAAGCGGTCAAGAAGGCCAATCAGCAAGCGCAGCCGCAGCCCACGTTCACGCCCTCGGCTCCGGTCGAGGGAGCGCCCGCGCCCGCCAACGCCCCAAAGCCGCAATAACGCGGCCGGCAATACGGTCAAACCGGACCTGGGATCTCCGCCCCGCCCCGGCCCGGCCCGGTTCCGGTCCGGTTTTTCTTTTCGCGTTTGCCGTCCTCGATCCACGCGACAGATGGCAGCCAGCTTAATTTCGCCGATTCGAGCGGAACAAGGCTGGAAGACGATTCAGGCGTTGCGGTTCCCGATGCGAAGTGAGTTTTCGGCACGTGCTGCCCTTAAATGGGCCTTAAATTGCCTTAAAATGCTTAGTTTTTCTACTCGCCGGCAACGGGAAATTCCTGTATCTCATTGATTCTTATGGAGCCGAGAGGATTAATTGCACTGGCATTGGGGTGGTTTCCGGGGATGGGGGATGGGGTAGCGTCGGGAGGCGGAGTTTTTGGCGGATCGCAACCCTTGGTCTTCGCTTTCTACTTGATTCTTGGCCTTGCTAAGGCTCTAAGACCGCACATTCTTATTGTGCTCCAATTGAGCGTAATTATACGCAACGTGACGCAGGCGAACCGCGTTCCGGTCGCTGGCAGGCCCCTTGCCATCCTCGCCCCTTAGAATTACCCTTAACTGTATGCGTCGATGTCGCTAACACCGTCCTGGTGCAAGCTGCGATGCCGATTTGCGCTTGAACCCGCGCGATTTTCCCACCTGACAAGCTGCACCACCCCAATTTTCGTCACATGAGAGCTCCGGGCATAATCCCTGGAAAAGGAGATCAATTATGGCGCGCATTGCTGCGAACGTAACCGAATTGATTGGCCGCACTCCCCTGGTGCGGCTGAACCGCATGGCGGCCGGGCTGCCCGGCACAGTTGTCGCCAAACTGGAAAGCCAGAACCCCGTATCGAGCGTGAAAGACCGCATCGGCTTCGCTATGATCGACGACGCCGAAAGGGCCGGCAAAATCACCCCCGGCAAAACCGTGCTCATCGAGCCTACCAGCGGCAACACGGGCATCGCCCTCGCGTTTGTGGCCGCGGTCAAGGGCTACCGGCTGATCCTCACCATGCCGGAGACCATGAGCACCGAGCGCCGCGTGGCGCTGCTGGCGTTTGGCGCGGAGATCGTGCTTACGCCGGGCCCCAATGGCATGAACGGCGCCATGGCCAAGGCCGAGGAGATTCGCTCCTGCACGCCCAACGGCTACATCCTGCAGCAGTTCGACAACCCGGCCAACCCGGCCATCCATGCAAGGACTACCGGCCCGGAGATATGGGAAGACACCGACGGCAAGGTGGACATTCTCATCTCCGGCGTGGGCACCGGCGGCACCATTACCGGCGTGGCCAAGTACATCAAGCCGCTGAAGCCCTCGTTCAAGGCCATCGCCGTCGAGCCTGCGGACAGCGCGGTGCTCTCCGGCGGCAAGCCCGGCCCGCACAAGATTCAGGGCCTGGGCGCGGGCTTTGTGCCCCGCGTGCTCGACACACGTCTGATCGACGAGGTGGTGCAGGTCACCAACGAAGAGTCCATCGACGCGGCGCGCCGTCTGCCCCGCGAGGAGGGCCTGTTCGTCGGCATCAGCTCCGGCGCGGCGGTGGCCGCGGCGCTCAAGGTAGCCGCGCGGCCTGAGAACGCCGGCAAGCTGATCGTCGCCGTGCTGCCCGACTTCGGCGAGCGCTACCTGTCGAGCGTGCTCTTCGACTCGCTGCGTCAGCAGGCGCTGGCGCTGCAGCCGGAGCCGATTGCGGTTGCGGTGTAGAAAAACAGGGAATAGGGAGTAGGGAACAGGGAACAGTACGCGGTCTGTGGCTGTATTCGAAGCTTCGCATTTTTCCTACTCCCTACTCCCTACTCCCTATTCCCTATTCCCTGTTCCCTGTTCCCTGTTCCCTCGTTATGACCTTGTTCGCCCGCATCCGCGAAGACATTGCTTCCGTCATGGAGCGCGATCCGGCTGCGCGCTCGTGGCTTGAGGTCCTGCTCTGCTATCCGGGCCTCTGGGCGGTTTGGATTCACCGCATCTCGCACGCGTTGTGGTGCGCGCGGCTGCGGCTGCTTGCACGCATTCTCTCTCAGTTCGGCCGTTTGTTCACCGGCGTGGACATTCATCCCGCCGCGTTGCTGGGCCGGCGGCTGTTCATCGACCACGCCACCGGAGTTGTGATCGGCGAGACCGCCCGCGTAGGCGACGACGTGACCATGTACCAGGGCGTCACCCTCGGCGGAACTGGCAAGGGCCACGGCAAGCGCCATCCGACGGTCTGCAATGGCGTCTTTATCGGCAACAACGCCAACGTGCTCGGCAACATCACGGTCGGCGAAAATTCGCGCGTGGGCGCCGGCTCCGTTGTGCTCTCCGACGTGCCGCCTAACTCAACGGTCGTCGGCGTTCCCGCGCACATTGTCTACCGCAACGGCCAGCGCGTGCTCATCACCGACCCGCACGAGGTCAAGGACCCGCTTTCAGACGCCCTGATTGCGCTTTCGGCGCGCGTCGAAGAGCTGGAGGCGCGGCTGGGCGCGCACGAGCACTGGGTGGCGCCTTTCGCCGAAGAGGAAGCCGAACGGACGGCCTATCGCGAAGAGCTTGAGCGGGTACAGGAGTACGTCTCGATGGGTGAAGGCATTTGATTCCCGCGGAACCGGTCCGAGTCTTGCTGCGTATCGAAAGGAAGCCAGTCGCTAACAGTGCCCGGCCCGAGGGCGATTCACGCGGCTGAACCTCGATTCATTCCTGACGCCGCCCGTGTGGAGAAGCCATGGAAATGCTTATTCGGGATTTTCGTTACGCCATACGTCAATTGCTCAAAGCGCCCGGCTTCACTCTCACCGCTTTATTAACGCTCGCGCTCGGAATCGGCGCGACGGCAGCCATCTTCACGCTCGTTTACGACGTGATGCTCAAGCCGCTCCCTTATCCGCATCCCGGCCGCCTCGTCGTCGTCGAAGAACAGGTCGCCGAGTTTCGCGACATCTATCCCGAGCTGCCCGTAGCTGCCAATCACTTCGTCTTCTGGCAACGCAACAGCCGCGCCTTCCAGTCCATGGCCGCCATGCAGGACGGCTCGATGCCACTGAGGACGGGGCTCCTGGGCACCGGCGGCCACCCGCTCCAGGTCAAGGTGGTTCTCGCAACCCCCGGCGTCTTCTCGGTCTTTGGTGTGTCGCCCCTGCTCGGCCGCGCCTTCACGCCGCAGGAAGCCGAACCTGGCCACGACCGCTTCGTCGTCCTCATGCACGATCTCTGGCGCACCCAGTTCCAGAGCAACCCCGCCATTCTCGGCAAAACCGTTATTCTCAACGGATTGCCCTACACCATCGTCGGCGTCATGCCGGCCTCGTTCCATCTTCCCGTCGTCAACGCCATCGCCACCAGGAGCGACGCCGCCAAACCCGTCGGCGCCCTGGTCCCCCTGGCATTCTCCAAAGACCAGCTCGCCGAGGCCATGGGCGACTTCAACTACTTCGGTCTCGCCCGCCTCAACCCCGGGGTCACCGTCGCGCAAGCTGGCGCGCAGCTCAACGCGCTGCAGCGCAGAATCACGGCCAGCCTTCCCCCTGCCGAAACGGCGCACCTCTCCGCCGTGCTCACACCTTTTCAGCAGGCGCTGGTCGGCAACAATCGCACCCCGCTTCTCATCCTGCTGGCCGCCGTGGCCGGCCTGCTCCTCGTCGGCTGCGTCAACATTACTAACCTTCTGCTCTCCCGCGCCGTGGGCCGCCGCCAGCAGATGGCCGTAGCCGCCGCGCTCGGCGCCGGCCGCGCCCAGCTTCTCCGCATGGCTATGCGCGAAACCGCTCTGCTCGCGGCTCTCGGTGGCGCGCTCGGCATTCTTCTCGCTGCCGTTCTGGTTCCGCTCATGCAGCGTTTTCTCCCGCCCGCACTCGACTTCCGTGGAACGCTGCATCTCGACTGGGCCGGTGCTTCCTGCGCTCTGGTGCTGGCGCTCGGCGCCACGCTGCTCGCCGGCGCCGTGCCGGCATGGATTGGCTCCCGCACCCAGCCCCTCGAAGTCCTCCGCGGCCAGACCCGCACCGCCAGCGAATCCCGCTCGAACAAGCGCCTCCGCCGCATCCTCGTTGGGGTAGAAGTCGCCGTCAGCGTTGCGCTGGTCCTCATGACCGGGCTTTTGGTCACGAGCCTCGTCCGCCTCATGCGCACCGATCGCGGTTTCGACGCCGAACACGTCCTCGCCGCCCAGGTCGACCTGCCCGCCAACTCCTTCGACAAGCAGCAATCCCGCGAAGCCTTCTACCGCTCCGCCCTCGACCGCATCCGCCAGCTCCCCGCCGTCCAGTCGGCCGGTCTGGTCAGCGTGCTGCCGCTGGCAGGCGACTTCTGGATCGACATGATTCGCGTCCCCGGCGACGCGCGCCCGATGTGGAAACTCCCCTCCGAGCACTTCCGCTGGATCAGCCCCGGCTACCTCCAGACCGTCCAACTGCCCATCGTCGCAGGCCGTCTTCTCACCCCGAGCGACCAAGGCAAACAGGTCGCCCTCGTCTCCGAGCTAACCGCCCGCACGCTCTGGCCCGGCCAGAACCCCGTTGGCCGCACCTTCGTTCGCGGTGGCGACGACCCGAACCATCCCTTCACCGTCATCGGCGTCGTAGCCGACGCGCGCACCATCTCTCTCGCCCACGCCGACCCCCTGATGGTTTACATACCCTACTGGTATCGCTGCGACAGTTCGAGCAGCCTGGTGATGCGCACTGGCCAGGATTCCGATCTCCTCGCCGATGCCCTGCGCAGAGCCATCTGGTCCGTCGATCCTTCCGTCTCCGTCCCAGTCGTCCGCTCCCTCGGCGGAATCGTCGCCGACTCCGTCGCCAACCGCCGCTTCGAGATGGACCTGCTCCTTGTTTTCGCCATCAGCGCGCTGCTTCTCGCCGGCCTCGGCGTCTACGGCGTCGTCACTTATTCGGTCGTTCAGCGGCAGCACGAGTTCGGCCTGCGCATGGCGCTCGGCGCGCAGAAGGCGCACGTCTACAGGCTCGTGCTGCGCGACGGAATGACGCCGGTTCTGGCCGGCGCCGCTGCCGGTGTCACCGTTGCCTTCGGATTTGCACGCGCGATCGGAAGCCTGCTGTTCCAGGTCAGCCCCTACAACCCCGCCATCGCCAGCGCTGCTATCGGCGTACTCGTCGCCGTCGGCGCCGCGGCGTGCCTGTTGCCGGCGCGCCGCGCGGTTGCGGCCGATCCCATGCAGGTGCTGCGCTCCGAATAACGGAGCGCAACTCTGCTCACCGCACATCGGCCGTGCGGTCGTCTTCGTACTCCATGATGTGGAAGTAGCCTTCCCATCCGCTCCATGCTGCGGGCGCGGGCAGCTTCGCCATTGGGTCTCTAAGGTGGTTCGCGTAGTCCTGCACCAGCTCGTGGGTGCGATAGACTCCCGTCAGCCAGTCGCCGCGATACCAGTTCTTCCACTTGCCGTATTCCGCTGTGTCCATCGATTGCCGGATTGCGTCGAGCGATTGCAGAGATTGGGCCGCTTCAGCCTCGGCCTTCGCCGACTGGCCGGCGCCGTCGTCCTGCATTGCCCGCGCCAATTGCAGCAGCATCAGGTTGCTCTCGCGGTTGATGGCGATCATAGTGAGCACCTGCGCCTGATAGTAGTTGCGGCGGTCCGGATCGACGAGCTTCTCGGCGGCCACAGCGTGCTCCCACACCGCATCCCAACGCGGTTGCGCTCCGGAGCAGTCCTCGATGTCGCGCGCCAGCTCTTCATTCCGCATTGCAGGCGTGCCGCTGGGCACGAGCCGCGATTGACTCCACTTGGGCGACTGGCTGGGGATCGCATACACCTGGTGCTCGCTCAGCGTATCGAGAATCAGCCGCCGTGCCTCGGAGTGATAAAAATTGTCGCCGTACCAGCGCACAAATTTGTCCTGGGCCATAGCGGGCGGCGCGTTGCCGGCGGAGGTCACGCTCGGCGGGCTGAACGGGCGGCGCAGCGCGGGCGCGGCGAAATATTCCTTGTAGATTTTTTCGAGGGCATCGGCCGACTTCGCGCCGAACTCTTCCGTGGCCCACGCGCGGTAGTAGGCGCCTTCGGCGTCTGACTCCTTCGGCGCGCCGCCCCAGGCGGTGTCCATCACGGCACGCGCGGTCATGGCGACAGGGCGAATGTCGCTCGTGTTGAGCAGAACGTACGAAGTCGCGCCGGCTTTGATATAGCGGCCGAGCTCCTCCTGAAGGCGCTCGACGGGCACCATCTCGGAGAGCTGGTTGGCCATTCCGTTCATCATGGCGTCGTGAATGTACATTCCCTCACCGGGCTTCAGGTCGCCGCCGTCCTGCATGTCGCCGTAGCCGGTGTCGGCCCACACCAGCGTCACCTCCGGCGGAATCTTCAGGTAGCCCTCGCGCATGAGCCGCGCGCCCTCCTGCCAGAGATCGGTGACGAACTGCGCGTTGGGATAGCGTGCGCGCACGATCTTTATCTGCTCGGCGACGGCCTGGCTGATGCGCTCGCCCAGCAGCGGATCGTTGTTGCGCACGCTGGGATCGAGCGAGGCGTAGCTCGAGTCAGACAGGCCGCGCAGCCCCACGCTCCACAAAATCTCTTCATCCGGCGTGTAGGTGGCGACGGCGTCCGTCCACGCACGCTCCAGAATCTCAGGGTGCGTGGAGAAGTTGTAGGGGACGCCTTGGGGCCAGCGCGCGACATTCACGCCCAGAGGAATCGCATGATGCTGGTTGACGATCAACCCACGCTCCGATGCGGCCGCCACTTGCGCGTCGTCAGGGAAAATCCATGTGCCGGGCACGATCATGTTGCCTTTGAGGCGCAGAATTGTCTCAAATATGTTGTCCCAGACCTTGAGCGAGATGCCGGTGTGCGCGCCTTTGGGCGCCGGAATCCAACCGGACAGCAGGTCTTCATCGTTGATGAAGAAGCCACGGTATCGAAAGACCGGACCCGGAAACACGCGTGCGAAGTCCGCGGGCAGCGCGATCGCGGCGCGTTTCTCCGGCTGCCTGCCGGTCCAGAGATACATAGGGTCCACGCCGAGGACCGTTTGCGAGAACTGGTAAATCGCGTAGATGGTCCCGCGCATATCGGCGCCGGTGAGGCAGACGACGCGCCGGCGGGCTGGTCCAACGCCGGCATCTGTAAGCGAGAACGCAAACGCCTCACTGTCCGCGGTTGTCGCGCATGCGGCGCCGGGGGGGACGCGCGTGCGGTCCGCAATCAAAATGGCGACTGGTCCGGCGTCTTCAAGCCGATCCACGAGCCGCGGCGGCCGTCCAAAGACCTTGGCGAAATCGGCGAGCAGGTCCTGGGTTGCGCGGCGCACCGGGCCCGGTTCTTGCGGGCTCTCCACGATCGTGACGCGCTGGTTAATGATGGTGTGAGAGCCGGCGTGAGGCGTTTGCGCGCAGGCCATGGACAGCGCGGCAAGCGGCAAAAAAGCGATTGCTGCGATGCGGGGCAGGGGTTTATCGAACGGAAGAAAGCGGTGAGGCGGCATGAACTCTCCTTTGCGGCGGCGCGGCGCGCGGGCATCTTAATTTGCGCGTCGAATTATACACAGTCAAAAATGCTGCTGTCCCGGCGGCCATTCCGGGCCATTCTCCTGTCCGGAATCGGCTCGAAGCTGAGAAAGAAGCCGCGATCACACCTTGCAGTTTCGATCAGGAACCTGAAGTTTGCCTGTGCAAATCGAGCACACATTTAAAAATTTCGTGCCCAAATCGCCAATTCTCTTCGCCTATCCATGTAGAATCAGGTGCGTTATGGCTGAACGACTGAATCCCCGATCGGAACAGATCATCAAATTCCTGCTCAGAGTGGGAACGGCGAGCATCGACGAGATTGTCGCCGTTGCCGGTTCTTCGGCGCCCAGCATCCGTCGCGACCTGGCCCGGATGGAAAATCGGGGCCTGATCCGCCGCACCCACGGCGGCGCCACGCTGGTTGAGCCGCTGCTTTACGAGCCGTTCCGCTACGACAGTTCCTTCCTGGCGCGCGAACAGCGCTATGCCGTGGAAAAACGGCGCATCGGCGCCGCCGCCGCCGAGCTGGTTCTGGCCAATGAGACAGTGGGGCTGACGGCTGGAACCACGACGACCCACATAGGCCGCAGCCTGCGCCACCGCGAAAAGATTCAGGTCATCACCAACGCCATCAACATCGGCATGGAGCTGTGCAACCAGCCTGGCATCCGCACTTATCTGACCGGGGGGGTGGTTCCCTGGGCGTGGTCGTTTTCGCTCACTGGCCACGCGGCCCTGGACTTTCTCGACGACGTATATATGGACAAGGTGTTTTTGAGCGTTACCGGCCTCGATGCCGAGCGCGGCGCCACCACTCTCGAAACCGACGAGGCGCTGGTTTATCGCAAAATGTTGAAGCAGTCCAAACAGGTGATCGTGGTCGCCGATTCGAGCAAGCTGAGCAAGGTGAGCCCCGCCTTCATCTGCCCGGCCAACGAGATTCACATCCTGATCACCAACACCGGCGCCACCGACGAAGCCCTCGCTCCCTTCGAGCGCCAGGGGATCAAGATCGTCCGGGCATAAGGACGAGGGACATAGGGACGTAGGGACTAGGGACTAGGGACTAGGGACGTAGGGACTAAAAAACTAGGCGTAGGCGGCCGGAAGGGACTGAAGGACTACGGGATTGGGGCCAAGACATCAACGCAGTCGCTCGGTCGCGGTGAGTTAGTCCCTAGTCCCTACGTCCCTAGTCCCTATTCCTTCACTCCGCGGCCGCCCGCGCTTCGTGCTCGCGGTGAAACAGCAGGATCGCCTCCCGCAGATCCTCTTCCAGGGCTGCGGCGCGGCCGCCGTCCAACGTTCCAGAGCCGTTCTTACCGTTGCCACGGGTGAGCGAGCCGTGCAGCAGGGAGACGCCGGAGCGCCGCACCACCTCGGCCAGATTGTCCAGCCGCAGTCCGCCGCCGGCCATCACGTCAAGGCGATCGCCGGCCTTCTTGCGCACACAGGCGATCATGTCCGCCCCTGCGAGCACCTCGGCCTGTCCACCGGAGGTGAGCAGGCAACTGGCGCCGGTTGCGATCACATCCTCGAGAGCGGTAAGAAGATCGGGCGTCTCGTCGAAGGCGCGGTGAAATGTGGCCGTCATGGGAGCGGCGCGGTCGATCAGTTGCCGCGTCCGCGGCACGTCCACCCGGCCGTCGGCAAGCAGAACGCCCATCGCCACTGCCGCGGCCCCGGCGCGCCTGGCCTCGTCAATTTGGCGGCGCATGACGTCGAACTCGCCGTCCGTAAAGCAAAAGCTCCCGTGCCGCGGCCGGATGAGCACGGAGACGGGGATGGAGACAGCGCGTACCGTCGCCCGCATCAGCTCGACAGGCGGCGTCACCCCACCCTGGGTAAGTCCGGTGCACAGCTCAATACGGTCAGCGCCGCCCGCGCGGGCTGCCCTGGCGGCCTCAAGACTCTCGACACACAACTCAAAGCGCAGCGGTTTCATAGTTGAATCCGAAGAGCCATAGGACCCTGTGCAGCTTCTTTCAGCCAAAGCTGGTTAGGCGGTGCGAAAGCGCGGCGGCGAACGATCGTGCGATAAAGTTTGAGCAAAACTTCAGCATTCGAGCCTTTGTCTACTTCGTTCGGCTGCTGAATTGTCACAATCACCGAAGGTCGAATTCGGCGGTCTCTCCGAATATAGATCAGAACTCTGCGAAAATCTCTCATATTTGATCATTTAATGTGGATATATTCAAGTCTTTGATCTGTGCATAACCGGAATGATCGTCAAACAGCTAAAAACTGGTTCCGAATCGGGAGGATCAAAGAAAATTGAAGACTGAGCGCCCTTCAGAAGGCATGAGAGGCACAGAAACCCTCATGTGTTCCTTATTTTAGACATGAAAATGTACGGTTGAAGCCTCTTGGATGTGCCATTAGCCATGTTTTTCCACAATTTTGATCGTTTTTAGCTTTTTTGTTCATTTTTCTCTTGCATGTTCAGGCAACTCGTCCTATTGTTCGTAATCAACGGAGATTGTCAATTGTGGCGGATTTCGATCATAGTATCGATCACAGTACCCGAAGACGCTTCGATTGCAGCCTTCATGAACCGGGCGGGTGACTTTTCCGCACACCGCACCGGTCGCGACAAATCTCGACGTGGAAGAGGTTGGAGAACGGAATGGGCCGGACGCAGAGCCTTATGAATCGTTTCCAATTTTCCTTCCCCCCTCACGATTGGTTTGCTGTCCAGATCGATCCATACGAGCGAACCAGCAACCCGCTGCCCAAATGAGAGGAGACCTCAGTGAAGCTCACTACCAGAATGTTGCCGATCGCGATTGGCGCCGTATGCCTGTTTGCGTTCCTTCCAGGCACATCGCCAAGCGCACACGCCCAGCAAGCCGGCGGGTCCATCACCGGACTGGTGACCGACGCCACCGGCGCTGCCGTTCCCAACGCCACCGTGACGGTGCGCGAAGTGGAACAGAACACCACCTACGCCACCAAGACCACTAGCGCCGGTCTTTATAACTTCCCGGCGATCCCCGCCGGCAGCGTAGAAGTGAAGGTGGAAGCGCAGGGCTTCGATGTGCAGGTGCGGAGCGCGTTTTCGCTGACGCTCAACCAGGTGGCCCAGGTCAACTTCCAGCTCAAGGTGGGCCAGGTGAGCCAGTCGGTCACCGTCAGCGGCGCGCCGCCGCTGCTGCAGACGTCCTCGACCGAAATGGGCACGCTCATCGATACGCGGGCCGCGTCGAGCCTGCCTTTGGCCACCCGCGACACCAATGAATTGACGTTGCTGGCGCCCGGCGTGATCAGCCCCAACATCTTCGCCTTCCAGTCGAACCAGAACACCTTCGGCACCGGCCGGCCCTACGTGAACGGCGCCCGCGAGCAGGACAATAACTCCAGCCTTGACGGCATGGACATCAACCAGCCGGACAACAACGACGTCGCCTACGTGCCCGCGCCCGACGCGCTAGCTGAGTTCAACATCATCACCAGCAACGCCCCGGCCGACTACGGCAACTACATAGGCGGCGTGCTCGTAGAGACCCTGAAGTCGGGCACCAACAGCTTCCACGGCAACGTCTACGAGTATTTGCGCAACACCGATCTGGACGCGAACTCGTGGCAGGATAAGGCCAATGCATTTATCGCGGTCACGGGCACGTCGCCCCAGCCGACCACCCTGCCCCGTCCCGTCTTGCAGTGGAACGACTTTGGCGGCATGGTCGGCGGACCGATCGTCAAGAACAAACTCTTCTTCTTTGCCGACGAGCAATCGGCAATCTTCAACACGCCGAGGACCGCGCAGCAAAACACGCTGATCCCGGAAACGGCGTTCCTAAGCGGCGACTTTTCCGATTTGTGTACCAGCCAGGGCGCTACGTTCGTCAGCGGCGTCTGCTCCAACCCCGTTTATCAGCTGTATATGCCGGCGTCGGGAACCGCGCCCGGCAGCCGCACGCCCTTTCCCAATAACCAGGTTCCCATCGACAGCAAGGTGGCTTCCGCCCTTGTGGCGTCATCGCTCTTCACCAACCAGGAAGAGAACCTCAACTATTTCACCAGCGGCTATGTGCACAGCTACCAGGGCGATGCAAAAATCGACTGGCAGCCGAACGACAATGACCACGTCATGGGCCGTTACTCGCAGCAATACGTGATCAACGAGAGCAGTAACGGCGCCGATCTGCTGAGTCCCAATCTGACGCGCGAATATCCGCTGAAAAACTTCGTGGCCAACTGGGACCATACCTTTACGCCGACATTCGTTAATGAACTCCGCCTGGGAGGGCAGATTTTCCCCGCCAACGACCAAATCTACGCGAATGCAGCCGGCGGTGACCTGCCGGCCGAATTTGGAATTCCCGGCGTGCAGGGCGACATCCTGCCCTCGATGCAATTCGGCTATGGAGACATCGGCAGCTCGAACGGCGTGGAAATCTTCCACGACTCCACGATCCAAGCTGAAGACTCGGTCACCTGGACGCACGGCAAGCACTCCATCCACAGCGGCTTCGAGTGGTATCACTACATCATGAACGACGTGTACGCGGGCAACCAGGGAGCCTCCGGAGCGTTCATCTTCAACGGCCAGTACACGGCCAACCCCAACGCCTGCACCGGTTCCGGCAGCACCCAGACCTGCGCTCTCGGCAACGGCCTCGCCGACTTCCTCCTGGGCCTGCCGGAGGAAGTACAGCAGGGCGAGCCGGTCCCGCTGCATCTGCGCAACTCTGTCGCCGGCGCCTTCGTGCAGGACGATTACCAGTTCACTCCCGACCTGACGCTCAACCTGGGCCTGCGCTACGAGGTGACGACCGCGCGCGGCGACAAGGATTCAATCAATAATGTGAACTTCAACCTGCTCACGGGCGCGCCGGAGATAGGAACGAACTACAACACCTATTACGGCATCGGGGATCTGCAGCCGCGCTTTGGCTTCGCGTGGCAGCCCTCCTGGGCTCCGAAGACGGTGCTGCGCGGCGCCTACGACATCTCCAGCTACATGGAGGGCAACGGCGTCAATAACATGGCCGTTATCAATCCCCCGCAGGTCATCATGCACGACGAGTTGAACAATACCGCTTCTGCCGGCTATAACTACCCGCTCACCACCCTCGATCAGGGCTACTCCACCTTCAGCGCCGCCTGCACAGCGGCGCAACTCCGGGCATTCGCCTCGAATTGCATCGGCGGCGTCACCACGCACGCAACTAACGTCAACCTGCGTCCGGCGATGGACCAGCAGTGGAACTTCGTCGTCGAGCACCAGTTCGCCGCCAATACCACCTTCTCGCTGGGCTATGTGGGCAACAAGATCGACCACCTGTCGGACATTTACCTGTACAACCAGAAGGTGCTCACCACCGCGACGCAGCAGGTTAACATCGGAACGGCGTCTGCTCCCAACTATGTTACGGTTCCAGCCGTCGCCCCCGGACCGTATGAGACCCAACTCATCGCCGCCGGCGTCGGCCAGGCCCGCTACAACAGCTCCGACGGCATCTCCAACTACAACGCGTTGGAAGCGGAGGTGCAGCAGAGAAACTACCACGGCCTGGACATGGTCTTTTCCTATACGTGGTCGAAGTGCATGACGGACACGCTCGGCTACTTCGGCTCCTACGGAGATGAGGAAGGCGCCGGCGAGTCGCAGACGCAAGCCACCCAGAACTTCTTCCAGAACGAGTACGACCCCCTGGGCGACTACGGCCGCTGCACCACCGACGTGGCATCGCTCTTCAATGGCTACGCAGTCTACAATCTGCCCTTCGGCAAGGGCCGGATGTTCGGCAGCAGCGTCAGCAAGCCCGTGGACGAGGTGATTGGCGGCTGGCAGACGGCGCTCGAACTCTACGTGCACACCGGCTTTGGCATCACGCCCTTTGCCGGCTCTTATATGGGCGACGCTTCGCCGGTGGCCGCAGCCTCGCTGACCGGTTCCTATGAGCCCCGTCCCGATTGCGTGGCCGGATCGGTCGCGGATCAGGCCCTGCAAACCGTCCAGATCGGCAGCAGCATCGGCAAGACCGATCTGAATCCGGGTTCGGTCACCGAGGTGAGTCCGGGCCAGTTTGGCAACTGCCAGACCGGCGCGCTGCGCGGACCCGGCCTCAAGACCGCGAACCTCAACCTGACCAAGCAGTTTCCCATCACAGAGCGGGTGAACATGGCGCTTTCCGGCCAGTTTATCAACCTGACCAACACGCCGATCTTCAGCGTACCGGCGAGCTGGTGGGGCCAGTACAGCTCCTGCGTGGCCTGCAATGGCGTGCGCACCACCGGCCCCCTGGGAGGTGGGTCGGGAACCGTAGGTTCATTCGGGTTGCTCGACGGCTCCAACCCTGGGCGGCAAATTGAAATGTCGCTTAAATTGCAGTTCTGAGGCGAACAGCAACCGTCACACGCTCCGCGCCTGATGTAACCTGAACGGAGCCACAAAACGAAGCTCGAAGCGGGCGCCTTCGAGCTTCCTGTACTTCCGGATTTTCTTATATGAGCGGTGCAAAAAGCTCTTCTTTCAACTCTTCTGCGGTAGAATCTCCAACGCCAAACGGCGCCGCCCTCGCCGCCCTCAACGGACAATCGATCGTGCTCACCGCCGAAAAACTCTTCGACGGCCGCTGCATCCTCGACCATCCGGTCGTGGCGATCAAAGAGGGGCGCATCGCATCCATCTCGACCCGCGCGGACGGTCCGCTTCCTCCCAACGCGCGCGTGCTTGATTTTCCCGGGGCCACGCTGGCGCCCGCGTTTTTTGACGTTCACATTCACGGCGCAGGCGGCCACGACGTGATGGAAGCTACGCCCGAGGCGCTCACCGCGGTGGGCCGGCTGCTGGCTTCGCGTGGGACCGGCTGCTATCTGGCGACGACCGTGACCGCGCCGCTCGACGCGACTTTGCGCGCAGTAGCGGGCCTGGCGAAATTGATCGGCACGCCGGCGCAGGAGGGAGTCGCGCAGCCGCTGGGCATTCATATCGAGGGGCCGTTTCTTTCGCACTCCAAACGCGGCGTGCAGCCCGCCGAACATTTGCTCCCGCCGAACATCGCCACCTTCGATCGGCTCTTTGAAGCCGCCGAGGGCCATGTGCGCCTCATGACGCTTGCGCCCGAGCTGCCAGGAGCAGTGGAGCTGACGGCGCACGCCACGCACCGGGGCGTGCGCGTCTCGCTGGGCCACTCGAACGCGACGGCTGCCGAGACCCGCGCCGCCATTGCCGCCGGCGCGGTGAGCGCGACGCACACCTTCAACGCCATGCGGGCGCTGGACCATCGCGAGCCGGGCATCGCCGGCGTAGTGCTGGACGAACGCGAGCTCTACGCTGAACTCATCTGCGACGGCATTCACGTGG
>JBOGLX010000177.1:0-10349 GCA_050745765.1 Occallatibacter sp.
CGCGCGCAGGAAAATCGAGCCCAGGAATTTGCGCTTGCGGTCGATGCGCACGTACAACACATTCTTCTGGTCGTACTCGAATTCCACCCACGAACCGCGGTAAGGAATGATCTTGCCCAGAAAGTAAGTCCGGTTGCTCGCCGTCTCAAAGAACACGCCCGGCGACCGGTGCAACTGCGAAACGATCACGCGCTCCGTGCCGTTCACAATGAACGTGCCGTTGGGCGTCATCAGCGGAATGTCGCCGAAGAACACCTCCTGCTCTTTAATGTCGCGGATGGACTTGTTCCCCGTCTCCGCGTCCTTGTCGTAGATGGTCAGCCGAACGGTGACTTTGAGCGGCGCGGAAAACGTCATGCCCCGCTCCTCGCACTCCTGCTGGTCGTACTTCAACTGCAAGCCCACCGGGTCGCCGCACTTGTTGCAGAAGTCCGGCATGTTCTTGTTATAGGTGCCGCACTTCTGGCAAAGCACGTCGCCGGGCAGGAACGGGTCCGTAATGACCATCGCCCCGCAATGCGCGCAGGCCGTGCGCAGGTGGTGCAGCCCCTTCAGGTGCCCGCACTTGCACTCCCAGTTGCCGATCGAGTAGTCCACAAAATCCAGTTGCGAGATGCCCCGGAAATCGGTAATCGGAAACACAGACACAAACACCGACTGCAGCCCCGAGTCGTCGCGCTCGTTGGGCAATTTGTCCATCTGCAGAAACCGCTCGTACGAGCGCCGCTGCACTTCGATCAGGTTGGGAATCTGGGTTGCCGTGGGAATCTTTGAAAAATCGAGCCTGCTGCGAATCGCGCGCTTCTCGTTAGACATGTTCACTCCTGAAACTCGTCAATCCCGGGGTTTCCCGGCCGGCGCCCGAGTCTCTGCGGCGCCAGTTGCTTCCATTTGGAAGTTCAAATTACCGGACTGGCCGACTCCCTAATCCAGCCACCGACCATACATCCATCCATGGCGCGCCCCGATTCGGCGCCGGCTTCCCGCAGTTGGGGCCCAGTCGGGGCCAAGCTGGTGATTGACCAGGCCGGCCGCGTTGCACGCCCCCGAGTCCCTGGTCAGGCAGGCTTCGTGAGAACCGCGTCAAAACCGCTTCTTAGTCGCGTTTTAGGCATTGCCGCATATCCAGCAATTGCGTTAGACTGCGCTCAATTGAGGAGACGCGCGCAGCGGTTTTGGCCTGAAGGCCGCCTAAACCGCCGGGGATGATTGTGCGTGCAGGGGAATTGGTCCAGTATAATCCGATAACCTGAACCGGGAGACACGAACAGCCCGTAAGGACGCAACGCCTCACGAGCCTGGCTCATCGCCTGTGCCCCCATCCGAATTCGCTATAACCTGCCCCTCGCCGATCCCAATGCTCGCTTCTTCCGCTCGCTCGCCAATCGCTCGACTCTGCCATCGACGTCCGGCCTGACTCCGGACATGTCTATGACAAGTCATTGACCCAAAGGAACTTAACTACTTCGCTCCTGCCGCATCCAAGTCCGCTTCTCCCGTCCTGGCCTGCAACCGTCCGCCCGCGTCTCCTGAACCAAGAAAAACGCGCCGCCCGGTCCGGCTTTACCCCTATCCTTACAGGAATAAGCCGCCAAGACGCGCACCCTCTATCATAGCGCGTCTTGGCCAGGCTTGCAACATTACTTGATTTCGACCGTCGCCACGCCTTCGAACTTCTTCTTGATGGCCTCCGCCTCTTCCTTGGTCGCGTTCTCCTTGATCGCCTTCGGAGCCCCATCGACCAGGTCCTTAGCTTCCTTCAGACCCAGCGAGGTGACCTCGCGTACGGCCTTGATGGTATTGATCTTATTGGCGCCAAAGTCCTTCAGAATGACCTGGAACTCGGTCTGCTCCTCAACCGCCGGAGCCGCCGCGCCCGCGCCCGCGCCGCCCGCAACCACCACCGGAGCCGCCGCCGCCGCCGATACCCCAAGCCGCTCCTCCAGCTTTTTCACCAGAGCCGCCGCTTCCAGCAAGCTCAACGATACAATCTGCTCTTCCAACTGCGCTAAATCCGCCATTTTCTTCTCCAATCGGAACCTTGTGAATTGTCTTTCCCTGGGCCCGCGAAGCAAATCTCGAAAGTTTCCGATGCGCCAGACCCGCGCCCTTTCGACTCACTCCCCGGCCAAAACCTGTGCGAGTTCGCAGTTCTTAGTTCGTAGTTCATAGCTCAACCCCCCACCCGGGCACGCAACTGTGAGCTGTGAACTAAGAACTGTGAACTACGAACTGCCCTTACGCAAACTTCACTTTCTCCACACCCTGTCCCAGCACCACCGCCAGATCGCGGCCGGTAGCGTTCAGCACCGTCGCCAGCCTCTGCGCAGGCGCATTCATAAGGAACAGCAGCTTCGAGAAGATCTCTTCCTTGCCCGGCATCGTCGCCAGCGCCTTCACATCCTCCACGCCCAGCAGCTTGCCGTCCACAATGCCCAGCTTGAAGTGAAACTCCGCCGCGTTCTCGCCCGCCCACTTGGCAAAAACCTTGGCCAGCGCCACCGGATCGCCCGCGGTAAACGCCACCGAGTTCACGCCCTTGAGGCCCTTGAGCGCGGCTTCCACCTGCGTGCCCGCGCCCGAGATCGCCGCCAGCTTGTTCTTCACCACGCGGTACTTGCCGCCCGCCGCGCGAATCACCTTGCGCAGCTCGTAATCCTTGGCCACGGTCAGCTTCGTAAAGGTGCCGATAATCGCCGTAGTCGAGCTCTCAAGCTCCCCGGCCAACGCCTCAACCTTCTCCGTCTTCTTCGCTCTTGAAATCGCCATTGTCTTCGCTCCGCTGCGACAGGGACTAGGGACTAGGGACCAGGGACTAGAAAAACCCCGAGTCACACCTAATTCCTCACGTCTCCGCTTCGCTCTACCCGCGCCATCGCGGCGCTCATCTCAGAAAATCGCTGTCCTAAATGACCGGCGCAATGCCTACGGGATCACCGGACCAGCTAGTCCCTACGTCCCTAGTCCCTGCTTCTCAGTGCTTTCCCGCCGCATCCGCCACAGCCGAATCGAGCGGCACTCCCGGCCCCATCGTTGAGCTCAGCGTGACGCTCTTGATGTACTTGCCCTTGGCCGCCGAAGGCTTGGCGCGCACAATCGACGTAATCACGGTAGTCGCGTTGTCGATCAGCTTATGCGGCTCGAAGCTCAGCTTGCCCACCGGCACATGCACCAGGCTGGTCTTATCGGCGCGAAACTCCACCTTGCCGGCCTTGATCTCCTTGACCGCCGCGGCCACGTCCATGGTCACGGTTCCGGTCTTGGGGTTGGGCATCAATCCCTTAGGTCCGAGCACCTTGCCCAGCCGGCCCACCACCTTCATCATGTCCGGCGTGGCGATCAGCGCGTCGAAGGCGGTCCAGTTTTCCTTCTGAATCTTCTCGACCATCTCTTCGCCGCCCACAAAATCCGCGCCGGCTTCTGTAGCTTCCTTCTGCCGGTCGCCGGTAGCGATCACGGCCACGGTCTTCGACTTGCCCAGCCCATGCGGCAGAACCACGGTCCCGCGCACCATCTGGTCGGCATGCCGCGTATCGACGCCGAGACGCATCGTCAGATCGACGGTCTCATCGAACTTGGCGTATTTAACCTGTTTCAGGAGCCCGACAGCCTCGGGCAGCGGATAGGCGGGCTTGGTGACAGCCGCGCGCGCCTTCGTAATATTCTTGCTGGCCTTAGCCATGCTTCCCTCGTCTTCCACCGCCTTTGCCAGCCCGCCTTGAGCGGGAACTCCCAGCCGGAGGAGCAACGTTTTAAGGTTGCCGCATCTCTGCCCTCGGAGCCCAAAAACCGTGGTGCAACTGACAGCCCAGAGATTTCCCTGGACGTATTTTCAGATGATATAGGATTGACCACCAGATTGCAACGGGTGCGCAGTACACTCTATATGAGTGAGGGGAATATGAGTGAGTGGAGGCGAAAACGCGATGAAAGAGATTGTTTTTGAGGTCGCGCAGGAGTCTGACGGCGGGTTAACAGCCGAGGCCATCGGCGAGAGCATCTTCACGCGAGCCGGCAGTTGGGACGAGCTGAGAGCTAACGTCAAAGAGGCGGTGCGGGCGTTCTATTTCGACTCCGCTCCGCCGGCCTCGATCAGGCTGCGGCTGGTGCGGGATGAAGTGTTGGCGGTGGCATGAAGCTGCCGCGCGATTTGAGCGGGGAGGACTTGGTTAAGCACCTCTCCAGGCACTGGGGCTACGTAAGAGTGCATCAGGTCGGAAGCCACATCGTCTTGCAGACCGAGCAGCCAGCGTCACATCGCGTCGCTGTTCCGGCACACAATCCCTCGAGGATCGGAACGCTCAATGCAATTCTCGCGGCAATCGCCGCGCACAAGGGTGTAACCAAGGAAGAGATTCTCAAGGGCATTTGACCGTCATCCCAGGTCCCAGAAGCGGGACCTGGGGCACCCAGATTTGGTCAATGGGCCTCGTGGGGACCTGGGCCACCCGCCGAACGAATACCGCTCATATCAAATTCACCAGGACTTGCAGTCCGACCACTCCGCGGGCGGTCCAAGTTCTTTCACCGTTTTCGAACGAGCCGAAATATACTCGTCGAAATACTGGTGATTACCGCTCGCAGCATAGTTCATTAATAGATCTGCAAAGATGGTATGGAGGCGCATGAACTGGTTCCAGTCCGAAGCGCACTTGCCCAGCTGTGCTGATTGTTGCGGAGAAAGAACTATGGGCTCAGAGAGTAAGGTGGTGGCCGCATTCGCCTTCGAGAGTCTTTGCTCCTGCAAATGCGCAGAAGATTTCAAGCCCTGCAGTTCTTGCCGATGGCTACCAATAAACATTAGAGCGCCGTTTCCCGGTTGGGCCTTCTCGGCAGTTAGCATCCCCTCTTCAAACCTGTTGAATCGGACTGTCACCAAAACTGCGGCGAAATCGCGGAGCGTGATTAACTCATTCGGGGATTCCTCGGTATTAGGCGTGTTCGGAGCTTGAGACTGCGCCGGCTGAACGGGTGAGCTTTCGGTTGTCGCCGCGTTCTTCCTGTGAAATCCGAGAAAACACGCGGCGTTCCATATTGGTATGGACACCGTTCCTTCTGTGATTCTCGACCGGCTGAAGTTTTGCATGGCTCCGCCGTACAGCTCGGAATCAGACGGCAACAAGCTCGGGAACGATTTGCCTTCAAATGTTTTCATATTGACCATAACGGCATATAGGTCAGCTTTAGGATCGCAGGTAAGGAGTTCAACTGTCGTGCTCTCGTCTTCTTTGGGCGCGTCCGTTTTCTCAGACTCCCCGGGAGCTACGGTTTGTGTTCTTACTAATACCTCAACTTGTGCTGTCGCTACTCGTCTTCGGACAGCTCGAGTGTTAATGAACAAACGGTGACCATTATCGCTAGTTACGAGAAATGCCCAGACCGGGGGATTTGATTTCTCGTATTCAGGGGCAGGAGACCAGGAAGCGAAAAAAAATAAGTAGACCAAAGCTGCTATTCCGATGCTGCAGACCAGTGATGCTCCGGCCATGGGAGACCTGAGATATGCGAAAGCTTGAGCCCGTTTCTCTTGGCCGACCAACCGAAGGGTCCCAAAGCGCGAACAGTTACCGTCGACCCATCAGGAAGACGAACATCTTGCGCGGAGAAATAGATCTTGGGAATCGTTAGCTGCGCATCGAGAGACACTCCGTCGAGAAATAGGGTGTATGTGCTGATGCCGGTTCTCACGATCTGGAACTCGCAACTGCTGTTTTCGACTTCCACCTCGAACGAGGAGGTTGGCCACATATTCTTTGGCCGAGTGGTCGATTCTGCGGGATCAAACATCGTGCCCCCCCAAAGAAGCTGGCTACAGAACACAAAATAAGCGGCGACCCAACGGGTTCGCCAATTGTACCACAAAATGCCGGTAGGATCAGGGCTTTGGAACTGTCTGAAATCTGCGTTGACGTTTTTTCCTTGGTTTTTGGTTTTCGGATTGGCGGGTGGCCCAGATCCCAGGCCGCAGACTCACCACCAACGAGGGTGCCCCAGGTCTCGCGTTTGAGACCTGGGATCGCCGCCAGAGTTGATTTCCCTTTGCGTTAACGGCCACAAGATGTTCTGATTGGGTTTCTTCATAACGGCTGTGGAGGCCGACGCTCGTGAAAGTTCCCCGGTCCGGAAGTCGCAAGCATATTGACGAAGAGAAGGTCAGGGCCAAAGAGGAATTTCGCAAGGCCCTGCCGCTGCTGTTGGAGTGCGGAGACGAAGATCGGTTTGTGGAGTTGGTGAAAGCCCACCTGCCGAATATCACGCCCGAAGAGCTTGTGTCTTTTGTCGGTCAATTTCGTGCGGTGCGCCTTCATCGCTCTCGCGGCGCTTGACTCCAGCCATAATCTTCTTGCGCTTCTTTTCGAGAGCCTTCAATTGCGCGACGGACATGGAATCGATGCTTTGATCGATGAGCGTATACAGTTCATCCAGGGAAGACGCAGCGTCCGGGTTCTCGGAAGTCAGATTTGACATTTTGCCCTCGCCCTTCATTGGATGCCGTGTCATGTCAATATACTCCATGCAGGAAGAGATGGGAACCATCTTCCCCTTTATTTGACTCTTCGGCCGTTCCAAATGGTTCATTAGGCGGACGGCCCACACCTCGGGAGGCAAACTCACCACAAATGAGGGTGCCGCAGAGCCTGCCCTGAGCTTACCGAAGGCGGCGGGTGGCCCACATCTCGGGCCGCAAACTCACCACGAACGAGGGTCCCCAGGTCCGGCTTCTGGGACCTAATTCCGTTCATTGCACTCTCACTCTCCGCGCCGGAGGCGCAGTGTTCGTTAGCCCCGCGCTTCAGCGTGGGGTGGGGTGAGCAAACACATTACAATGTGCAGTCCCGTAGGGACGGCGCAACCATGGCTCGTGCCTACGCCGGCAATTTCGTTTTCGGCCGACCGGATTTGCGTCGTCCCTACGGGACTCAATCCGCCGCATTGAACATCTACCCCACGTTAAAACGCGGGGCTAAAAATCATTGCGCCTCCGGCGCGCGAAACCAGCCGAACAGCTTTATTGAACCTGAATGCGGCATTTCGCAAATCATGCGAAAACCAAGGCAGAGGAGGGCATATCGATGACCATCGACATCCAAACCTGGGGATAGACGGGATGTTCCCGCCCGTCCAAATTCGGCGGGCGGCCCACGTCCGGGGCCGCAAACTCACCACGAACGAGGCTCCCCAGGTCCCGCCTCCGGGACCTGGGACCGCACAATCCCGTCCATTGCACCCTCACTCTCCGCGCCGGAGGCGCAGCGTTTTTTAGCCCCGCGCTTTCAGCGTGGGGTGGGGTGAGCAAACACGCTACAATGGTCAGTCCCGTAGGGACGGTGCAAGCTTGGCCCATACGTACGCCGCGAATTTCATCCACTGCATCTTCAGCACCAAAGAACGCAAGCCGTTGATCGCCGCGGAGCGAATGGCGGGCCTGTACGCGTACATGGGCGGCATTGCGCGGAGCGAGGGCTTCACTTTGGTCGCCGCCGGAGGAACGGCGGATCACGTCCACCTGCTCTTTGTCCTTCCAGCCACCCACACCCTCGCCGTTGCCGTTCAAAAGCTCAAAGGCAGCTCCTCCCGCTGGATGGGCCCGGATTTCGCCTGGCAGGAAGGATACGGCGCATTCAGCGTCAGCCCGTCCCAGGCGCCTACGGTGAAGAAATACATTGAAAATCAGGAGCAGCACCACCGCAAACGCTGCTTCGAGGAAGAATTCACCATGCTCCTGCGCAACTGCGGGATCGAATATGGCACTCGCTACGTTTTCGGTTGATGCGGCGCTGTCCCTACGGGACGCGGGCACAACCGCCATGCCAGCTACCCCACGCTGAAGCGCGGGGCTAATAAACGCTGCGCCTCCGGCGCGCCGACGCTGCGCTCGTGCTCGGATTAGACGAAGAGAAGATCGGGGCCAAAGAGGAATTTCGGAAAGCCCTGCCGCTGCTGCTGGAATGCGGGGACGAAGATCGGGCGGGTGGCCCACAAAACAGCCACGGCAGATCGGGCTCTCTTTTCGCCACGGTGGACAACTTTGCCCGCGTCGGATTTCCGGGCGGTTAACCGGTCAATGGGCGTTCCTACCGATCGTTTTCCAGCCCTGAAGGCCTTGCAACACGCTGAGATAGTGGAGGACATCCTCGCGGGAGAGGATTCCGACGACGCCGCTCCGGTCGACGACGGGGAGCTGGTTTACGCCGTCGCGGCCCATTTTCTCGAGCGCCGACCAGAGAATGGCGCCGGGGCGGGTGGTGTCCATGGATTGCAAAGGGGTCATGACCTGGCTGGCCCTGGTCGCGGGCCAGGACTGGCTCGGGGTCTCGCGGATGGCAGCCAGAGTGACCACGCCGGCGCGCCCGTCCGGCGCCGTCACCACGACGGTGCGCGCATTGGACGGAAGGACGTAGCGGTCCACCAGCTCCTGCAGCGTGAGGTCGCCGGGCGCGTGGACGAAGTTGCTCTGCATGGCGTCGGCCACGCGATGGCCCCCGAGCAGGTTGCGCAGCGTCTCCTGGTGCAACTGGCTGCCGGCTGCGCTCTCAAGAAACCATCCGATGAAAGCTATCCAGATGCCGCCGGCGATGTCTCCGGTGAGCGCCTGCCAGATGCCGATAAAGATGAGCAGAAAGCCGAAAAACCGCCCGGAGACTCCGGCGGCGACGGTGGCGCGGTGATAATTTCCCGTTGTTTTCCAAACCAGGGCGCGCAGAACCCGCCCGCCATCGAGCGGAAAGCCGGGGATGAGGTTGAAGAGGGCCAGGATCAGGTTCATCAGGAAAAGGTATTCGATCAGCGCGAAGCCAGCGCCTCGCGCGCGAAAAAGCGGCTCGAGTTCCCAGCAAACGGCGGCCAGCGCAAAGCTTGTCGCCGGACCGGCGATGGTGATCCAGAACTCCGCGGCGGGGCTGGGGGGCTCATTGGCGATCTGCGCGACTCCGCCGAAGAGAAAGAGCGTGATCCGGGGCACTGGAATTCCGTAGCCCTGCGCCACCAGGGAGTGGGCCAGCTCGTGAACGAGCACGCTGGCGAAGAGGAGGACGGCGGTGACGAAGCCTACGAACCAGTACTCGCCCGCCGGCCAGCTGGGGAACTGCTGGGGATAGTAGCTGGCCGCCAGCATCCAGGTGAGCAGAGCGACGATGAGGAACCAGGAATAGTCCAGATCGATGGAAATGCCGAAGATTCGTCCGATGGGAATGCCATGCCGCGACATGCCTGCACCGCCTTTGTAGGCGGGTCTCCATGGCCTGATAAGCGGGGTTAGGATGGACCCGCTTTCCATCGCATTGTAGGCACAGCGGTCAGGGGCGCGTCAAGGCGCAGCGGGCGGCTTGGCGTTTGGACACTACCGATCGTCTTCCCTCGATATTCTTCGCAAGTTCCCAAAAACAAACGGTCCCGGTCGTCGAGACACTTCACGGCGCGCAAGATTTGGCGGCTGCCTTGCTGATCTTGAATAGACTTGCCCGGGGCCTTCTCCCGTCGCCGCCGGCGCTGGCTTGCAGGGCGCTGGATAGGCCGACGGTGGTCCTCAAGCCGGAGCTATTTCGCTAGCACCTCGCTCTGCGCGGCGAAGATCTCCTTCAATCCGGCCTCGGCGAGGTCGATCAGGCCGTTCAACTGGGCGCGGGAGTAACTGCCTTTTTCCGCCGTGGCCTGGGTCTCGACAAGGCCGCCGCCGGCCGTCATCACCACGTTCATGTCGACTTCGGCCTGCGAGTCCTCCTCGTAGCAAAGGTCGAGCAGCGGTGTGCCCGCAACCATGCCGACGGATGTGGCGGCCACAAGCTGCTTGAGCGGCGAATGCTTGAGCGTGCCCGCCGTGACCAATGCGTTGAGCGCGAGAGCCAGGGCCACCGCCGCGCCGGTGATGGCCGCCGTGCGCGTGCCGCCGTCGGCCTGGATGACGTCGCAATCGAGGATGACGGTGCGCTCGCCGAGGGCGTGCATGTCGACGACCGAGCGCAGGCTGCGGCCGATGAGGCGCTGAATCTCGTGCGTCCGGCCGCCGATCTTGCCGCGCTCGCTTTCTCTTGGCGTCCGGGTGACGGTGGAGCGGGGCAGCATGGCGTACTCGGCCGTGACCCAGCCGCGGCCGGAGTTGCGCAGCCAGCCGGGGACTCCTTGTTCAACCGTCGCGCAGGTGAGGACGCGGGTGTTGCCGAGGGTGACGAGTACGGACCCTTCGGCGGTCTGGACGTATCCGGGGGTGAGCGCGAGCGGGCGAAGCTGGTTGGCCGCGCGGCCGCCGGGGCGGAAGAATGTGCCGGCTGCGTGCATAGAGGGATTGTAAGGGAACAGGGGTCAGGGTTCAGGTTTCAGGGGTCAGGGGTCAGGGTTCAGGTTTCAGGGGT
>JBOGLX010000178.1:0-9084 GCA_050745765.1 Occallatibacter sp.
TCCCACCCATGCGACAGAAAAAAGTCGCATGGGTGGGGCAGCGGGCTTTGGGTGCAGCGACCATGGAACAGCCATAAAGATTAGCAGCGCTGACGGGCGCTAAACGGGACTAGCTCCGCCAACACCGCTAACTCTGCTAACTCCGCTAACAACGCTAACTCCGCGAACTCCGCTTTCTTTTGGACGCCATGAACCGATCGACCATCGTCCTTCTCAAAACGCTTGTCTGGCTTGCCTGCTTGTGGCCGCTCGCCTGGCTGGTTTGGGGCGCGATCCGGAGTAGCAGCGACCCAAACGCTCTCGGTCCCAATCCGACCAGCACCATCGCCTTCACGACTGGCTTCGCTACCCTGCGTCTGCTCATCATCACCCTGGCCATCTCGCCCATTCGCCGCATCTGGCCGCGGCTCGCCTGGCTCGTCCGTTTCCGCCGCCTGCTCGGCCTCTTCGCCTTTTTTTACGCCACTCTCCACATGCTCACGTACGTCGCCCTCTACTCGGGCTTCAACGTCACCAACATGCTCAACGACGTAGCCAAGCGCCACTTCATCACCGCCGGCGCGGCCGCCTATCTGCTACTCATCCCCCTGGCCGTTACCTCCACGCGCTGGGCCATCCGCAAGCTGGGCGGAAAGCGCTGGAACCGGCTGCACATGCTCATCTATCCCGCCGCCATCCTCGGAGTCATCCACTTCTGGTGGCAGTTGAAGCCAGGCGTGCTCACGCCACTGCGCATCACCATCATTCTCACGGTGGTGCTCGCGGCGCGCCCCGTGCTGGCCTGGCTCAAGCGGCGCAAGACGCGCCCAGTCGCGGTCTAAAGCGGTTCCGCAGTTGCTGTGCCCAAAGCCCGTGCCCCATCCATGCGACTTTTTTCTGTCGCATGGGTGGGAGGCCACGACAGGAGGGAACAGCCTCTCTGGAACCGCTATAGCCCTATCGAACTCCGCATCAATCGAACGGCAGCAGCGCCTGCGCCACCGGCTGATAGCTCTTGCGGTGCATCGGCGTGGGGCCCAGCCGCGCCAACGCCGCCAGATGCTCGGCCGAGCAGTAGCCCTTGTGGCTGGCCAGGCCGTAGCCCGGAAACTCGCGGTCCAGCTCAACCAGCAGCCGGTCGCGGTAGACCTTCGCCAGCACGCTGGCCGCGGCGATCGAAAAGCTGGTCGTGTCGCCCTGTACGATGGCCTGCTGCGGGCAGGGCCAGTCGATCGTGTCCAGGCCGTCAATGAGCAGATAGTCCGGCGTGAGCGCCAGTTGCTCCACGGCGCGCCGCATGGCCAGCAGCGATGCCCGCCGGATATTGATGCGGTCGATCGTCTCCACGTCCACCGCCGCAATCGAGTAAGCAATGGCGTTGGCGCGGATCTCGACGTCGAACTCGTTGCGCTTCTTCTCGGTGAGCTGCTTTGAATCCGTTAGCCCATCGATGCGGCATCCGCTGGCGAGAATCACCGCGGCGGCCACCACGGGGCCGAACATGGGGCCGCGGCCGACCTCATCGAGGCCGGCGATGCGCAATGCGCCCAGTTTGCGCGCCGCGCGCTCCAGCTTCCATCCGCACACGTGGGCCTTGGACATGCATCGAGTATAGATAATTTTCTTCGCTAAAGTGCGGTCCGCGGCCGGAGTGACCGCAGCTTGCAGGGAGAGTAGATCAGTTATTGCCGTAAACCGGCACAGCTGCTCCATGAATGGTCTTCGCGGCGTCGCTCGACAAGAACAGGATGACCCGCGCAATGTCCTCGGGCTTGGGCCACGTGGCAAAATCGGCGCCGGGCATGGCCTGGCGGTTGGCCTTTGTGTCGATGATGCTGGGCAGAACCGAGTTCACGCGCACTCCGGTTCCCCTGGTGTCCGCGGCCAGCGAATCCATGAGCGCCACGGCGGCGGCCTTGGACGCGGCATAAGCCCCGGCGCCCGCGCCGTGGTCGATCGCCGCCTTTGCCGCCACGTTCACCAGCGATCCATGCCCCTGCTTCAGCATGGCCGGCAGCACCGCGCGCGCCAGTGTGAAGCCCGAGCGCAGATTCAGCAACTGCATCGTGTCGAAAGTCTTCGCCTCGAGCTCCCACAGTCTTATCCCGCCCGCATAGCCGCCGATAGTGTTCACAACCGCATCCAGTCTGCCATGCGCCGAGAGCACTCCGGCAACCAACTGCGCCGCCGCCATCTCGTCCGTAATGTCTACGCGCTGCCCTTCGAGCGCGTTCGCATTCCCGGCAGCGGCAGCTTTCAAAGCGGCAAACTCCTCTTCCTTGCGGTAGGGGACAACCACCCTGGCGCCTTCTTCGAGAAATGCCAGGCTCACCGCGCTGCCCAGGCCGCCCGTGCCGCCCGCGACCAGCGCTATCTTGCCCGCAAAGCTTATGTTCATACCGCCTCCAGGGGCTGCGGGAATGCGGGGAGCTGCCAGCGAAACTGCCGAGGAAGCTTCCCAGGGGCTAAACAGGCTCCGGAAAAACGCGCGATTCGACGCGGGATTCCCGAAAGGCGTCCCGCAGGGGCTGAAGCCCGCGTTGATTTTGCGCCACTTTTGGCACGACTGAAGTCGTGCCCTTTCAAAGCCGCGAGTTTTTCCGCAGCCAGTGAAGCCCAAACTTTATTCCGCAGTACTTTTGGCACGGTCGAAAACCAACCACCGAAACGGTTCGCAGCGCCCCTCCGGGGCGCATGGTTCTATTTGCTTGCATACCCAGGACTGCGTCCGCAGCGGCGGACTTGTCCTGGGCTATTCTCGTGTTCCCCCTCCGGGGGAGGGAAACCGGTTTTCATCCCCTTAGGTGGGCTGCAGGCCCATGGGGACACGGCTGAAGTCATGCCCTGTTACAAGACCTTGCACCCCACGACTTATCTTCGCAGCCTCTCCGGCCTTGGATAAGAAGCCTTCGGCTATAAGCCGTGGCCCATCAGCCGGGATTCGCCGCCTAAAAAACAACCCCGGCCGGAGCCGGGGCTGTGGTCAGTTAGCTGCCGCTCAGACGCGCACCTTGCCGGTTACGCGGTCGATCTCTTTGAGGCGCGCAGCCTTGCCGCGCAGCCCGCGGATGTAATAGAGCTTGGCGCGCCGCACTTTGTAGCTGCGGATCTTCTCGATTTTGTCGATGACTTTGGAGTTGAAAGGAAAGATGCGCTCGACGCCCTGGCCGAAGCTAATTTTGCGCACGGTGAAGGTGCCCTGAGGCCCTTTGTTGATGGCGATGACCAGGCCCTCGAAGGCCTGAAGGCGCTCTTTTTCGCCTTCCTTGATGCGCACCTGGACGCGCACCTGGTCGCCGGGGACGAACGCGGGGAGATCGGTGCGCTGAAGCTTGTCGGCCAGGCGCTGCATAACGGGATGAATGGACATTGTTAACTTCCTGCGTGTGAACTCAGAACTTTGATTCTAACAGAGATTCGGGCGGAGCGCCTGATCGTGTCCCTGGCAGGTTCTCCCCAGGAAGCCGTCCCGGCGCGTCCCGGCTTCTTAAACCGGAAATAAAATTCCTATTGACATCCACAAGATTCCCGGCGTACCGTTCCCAGTGCGACCGGTGATGCCTCCCCTCAGACGGTTGCAAGTTGCATCCCGGCGCCATCTTCCATGGAGACCCCACCATGCAAAGCTGGACCCGATCCCTCCTCCTGGCTGTGGCAATCCCGTCACTGCTCGCCACTGCCGCGCATGCACAGCTCACCATCGACACAAGCAACCCCACCGACTGGAAGATTTCAAACGGAGCCATCGACCTCGACTGGAACTCGGCCACCGGCCACGTCTTCAGCGTCGAGCTCGCCGGCAGCAACGACCAGTTAGTTGACACCACCACCACGCAATTCGGCCAGCCCGACGGCCTCTACATGGACAACTCCGGCGTCGGCTCCGGCGCCACCACCACAGGCTATTCGCTCGTCCTCGGACAGTATCTCGACTGGTGGATCACCACCGCCTCCAACTCCTCCAACCCGTTCACTTACTCTGAACACTTCATTCTCGCGCCCCACGACACCGGCTTTCACGTCTACTTCGTCGCCAACCACTCCGCCACCGACGTGCCCGGCAGTCTCGGGCAGGTACAGTTCGTGTTTCGCATCAACCTGTCGCTCTTCACCAGCACTTACTCGTTCAACTCCGGGTTGAACAACCTGGGCCCGCAGATCGTCCCCCTGCCCGACCCCAGCGTCCTCGGCAACACCGATCCTGGCAGGCAGGTGCAAAATGCGGTGCTCGACCTGCACGGCCTGCCGGTTCCTCCCGGCTACACGCGCGAGTTCTACACCAAGTACGACTACTCGAGCTATGAGTATCTGCACCGCGCGCACGGCGTTTACGGCAGCCGGTACGGCGCCTGGGCCGTGGTCACCAGCCCCGACACGCTGGTAGGCGGGCCGACCAAGCAGGACCTCATCTTCACCAACAACATTCTCATCATGGAGTGCCTGTCGAATCATCTGGACAACGACCTCGCCTACACGCCGCCGCAGGGCGTGAATTCAAGCCGGCTCTTCGGACCCTATTACTTCCACTTCAATGAGGCCGGTCGATTCGAGGGCGATCCGGGCGTCATGTACCGCGATGCGCTGGCCTCTGCGACGACTGCTCCGTTTCTCTACGATCGGGATGCGGTGCTGATCCAGAACGGTTACGTGCCGGCCTGGGAGCGGGGGCGCGTCATGGCGCACATTCAGGGGCTCCAGGATGGTTTCGCCTGGGGAAACCACGACGGCCCCCCGTGGAGATTTCCGCATCCTGGCCTCTCGGCATGGGCCGTGCTTGGCGACAACGCAACCAATTTTCAGTATTCGACCGCCGGACACGAGTATTGGGCGCCGGCAGGTGCGGACGGAACCGTGGATCTCCGGGGCGTGGCGCCGGGAACTTATCGGCTTTCGGTCTACGAGCTGGGCCGGCTTGGCGAACTCAGGAAAGACAACATCACCGTGGCTGCGGGCCAGACCGTCATGCTGCCCGGCCTCACCTTTACGCCGGAGAACTTCGGCAGCGCACCGCCCATCTGGACCATCGGTTCGCCTGACCGTTCCTCGCACGAGTTCCTGCACGGCGAGGACGCCAACGGCCAGGACAACCGGCAATACTGGGGCAACTGGAACTACTGGGCCGACTTTGCGGCGAACCAGGGCGCGGTGGTCTGGTACGCGACGCCGGAGGGAGCGCAGCCAGCCACCAGAGACTTGAACCAGTGGAACTACGCGCAGTGGCAGACGTTCGACCCTGGCCTCTATGCAGGGATCTACAATCCGGGCGACGATACCACCGACGGCTACAAGTACATTTTGCCGTCCTACGTGAGCAGCGTCTCCGCCGACACGCCGCCGTGGCAGATTCACTTCACCACAACCACGGCGCAGCAGGCGCAGGGGCAATATGTCGTCCTTTCGGTGCCGCTCGCGGCGACGGCCGCCGACCTGCTTCCGTCGCTCAACGGCGGCCCTGAGCTTGTCTGGCACGGCGTGGGCATCAAGGCCAGCGACGCCATGGTGCGCAGCGGCTTTGCAGGGACCTACCAGTGGGTGGTCTACCAGTGGAACACCAGCCAGTTGAACCCGCCGGGGCAGGACAACACGATCACGCTAGCGGTCAACCGGCCCAACGGCGTGATGTACGACGGGCTGCGCCTCGAGATCACAAACACTTCTGCCGCTCCCAGCGTAACCGGATGGAACGACTACGAATTCCTCTACGGCAACACCTATGTGCCCGCGAACGACGCGGTTCCGAACCCATAGGGCCGACGTGGAATTCGAAAAGAAACGGCATAAAAAATTCTCCGTGCAAACGGTAGAAAAAGTCTGCGCGGGAAGGGCATAGAGAATCCGCAAACAGAGATGCAAAGAGTCCTCCCGGAGGGAGGATAAGAGGATAGCCCAGGGTGAAGTCCGCCGCGGCGGACGGAACCCTGGGAAAGAATCCCAACTCAGTTCGCGCGTCCCGCAGGGCCGCGTCGAAATCCCCGCCGTACCGGTCGAAGCTCAGCCCCACACGTAGCGCGGATCGTATTCCATGCGATGCTTCTTCAAGATGGCTAAGAACTCCGCCTGGAAATCGCGCTTCTGGTGGTGCTCTGTCTGATTGGCTATGTACGCCAGCGTGGTTTCCACCTGTGTCCATCCAATCGAGAATGCTCCATAGCCCTCCTGCCATTCAAAGCCTGGCAGCGCGCAGGTCTCGTGCATCCAGCGCGAAGATCCGCTCTTGATCTCGCGCATCGCTTTGGCAATCGGCACCGACGACGGAAGAGAAAGCAAGAGATGGGCGTGATCGTCCGCCCCGCCCACGCCGAGCGCCTTCATTTCGTGTGTTCCCGCGCGATCCCGCCCATATAGGCCCACAATCGCGGCTGCAACTCCGGCGCAATGATTTTACGGCGCTCCTTGGTGGAGAACACGCAATGAAACAGGGAGCAGCAATAGGTGTGCGGCACAATGGGTCAGATGTTACAGTAACGACCGGCAGTTGCAGCAACGACCGGCTGTTACGGCAACGACCGGCCGTTGCAGCAATGACCGGCGCGCCTCCGTACGCGTCCCAGAGGGATGCAGCGAGAATAGCCCAGGGCGGAGCGCAGCGAAACCCTGGGACGGGAACCCGCCGCGGCCCGCGCGCCCCGGAGGGCCGCGCCGAATTCGTCGATTTCGTCGATCGTCCCCGAACCATTTTCGTGCGACCATCAGGTGGCGGATTCGCACCGGCCCTCCGGGGCGCGAATCTGTTTGCATCCCACCCAGGGTTCCGTCCGCCGGGGCGGACTTCACCTTGGGCTATTCTCGAGTCCTCCCTACGGGAGGATTGGCCCGCGAGGCAAAATCCTCTTGCGCAAACCGACGCGAGGGTAGATGATTTTGTTGCACCCGAAGCAAGCTCCCCCAAGTTCTGAACGGTAAGGAGAAGCTGTATGCCTAAGAAACTTTTGGCTGTTTTGTTCCTTGTTTGTTGCCCTCTGCTTATAGCTCAACAAGCGCCTGCTCCCGCCGCTGCCGCGCCCGCGCCTCAGACGCCGGCTGCAGCCCCCGGTCAGCCGCCGCCGCCGGACACGCTGCTCGATGGAACGCCCGTGAAGTTGCGTATCAGCCAGACCATCTCTTCCGCGGACGCAAGGGTGGATCAGGAAGTCCCATTCGAGGTCGTCGAGGACGTCAAGGTCGACAATGTTGTCGTAATCCCCAAAGGCTCCGCCGCGATTGGAACCGTAACCGAGGCTCAACCCAGGCGGAGAATGGGGCGCGGCGGCAAACTGAACATCACCATCAGCTATGTCCGTCTCGCCGACCAGGAAAAGGCCCAGCTTCGAGCGGTCAAGGACGGCAATGGAGGCGGTCACGTAGGTGCAATGACCGGAGCCATCGTCGCCACGTCCATTGTCTTCTTTCCTGCCGCGCCGCTCTTCCTCTTTATGAAGGGGAAGGACATCACCATTCCTCAGGGCACGGAGATCACGGCGTTTGTCGAGGGCGATATGCATTTAGACCTGGCGAAATTCGGCGCCACGCCGCCAGTGTCCGCGGGCGGGCCCGCATCGGCTCAGGCGAGCTTGATCGTCGCCTCCAGCCCGCCCGGCGCGGAAATCGATATCGACGGAGGCTTTGTCGGCGATACGCCCTCGACCGTCAGCGTCGCGCCGGGTAGCCACGAAGTCACTGTAAAGAAGACCGGGTTCGCCGACTGGACGCGTAAGCTGAACGTCACTGGCGGCAGCGTTCACCTCGACGCCACCCTCGACGCCGCGCCCGCGCATTAGACCTGAGGTGTTACGTTAATCTCTGACGGCTGGCACTCGACCGGAGGGAATGCACCGACGCACCCGCAGAACGCTTTGGATTGTGGCCGCGGCCCTGGTTTTGCTGGCCGTGGCCATCTTCCTGCGCTCCAAGGCCCCGCCCGAGGCCGCGCGCCTCTTGCCCGAGTCCGACGGCATCGTCTATATCAACCTTCAGCCGTTCCGCGCCTTCCTGCGCCACAAGGACCTCCAGCCGCCCAAACTCGTGTCCGGCTATCAGGAGTTCATTGACGCGACGGGCATCGACTGGGAACGCGATCTCGATCAGGCGGCCATTGCGCTGCACCGGATGCCGAACCCCAACGGTCCCAACGGTCCGGTGGCCTACTCCATGGTGCTGGTGGGCAGGATCACCGGCAGAAAGCTCAACGGCTGGCTCGCCGCGAACGCCGGGTCGCGCGAGGTCTACGCTGGCCACACCATCTACAACATTCCGTCGGACGGCCGCACCGTGCGCGTGACGCAGATCGGCTACGACATGATCGCCGTCTCCAACTACCCCACGCCGGAGATGATTCATTCCATGGTCGACCGCCACGCTACGGCGGCGTGGCCCTTTGCCGGCTCGTCGCTCCTGGCGCGCCACTACCACGAGGTGCCGCTGCTCTCGTTTGCGTGGGGCGTGGGCCAGATCGGGCTGCCGTTCTCGAAAAGCGGCGCCATCGGCATCTTCGGCTTCCAGTTGCCGTTGCAGGACAACTCGACCATCGTGGCCAGCATAGCGCCGGTGCTGCCTGTGCCCAGCGCGCTGCGCCTGCGCGTCGAGGAGATCGCTCCCAGCGAGCAGGCGGCGGCCAGCCAATCGGCCGCCCTCGCCACGCTGGTCACCATGGCCCGCGGATTTACCGCTGTACTGGCCTCGGATGCCGCCAACAACGGCCTCCGCGAGCTGCTCAAGACCGCCGAAGTGACCCAGCACCACGACCAGGTGGTGGTCACGGCCACGCTTTCGCCCGCGTTTCTGGTCTCGCTGATGAAGGGCGGTAACGCCCCGCAAGAGCCGGGCACGCTCGCGCCGCAATCACCGTAGTTGCCGCGAAAAACTCTCAACCGCGTTTGCATGGGTCTCCGACCGCATCAATTTGTTCCGGTTCAGATCTGAGGCCTCCCAGGTTAGGCGCAAAAACAAAGACGCGCCGAACCTGGGGCACCCAGGATTTGGTACATCGTCAAGCGGTCGGGAACCTAGTGTAGTGTCCAACAAATAGATGGACAACTAAGAACGAGCGGCGTTATCTTTTGTCCATGCCTGCTCCCGTCTCTCGTTTGCAGCTTGACGACGCCGACGCACAACTAATTCGGCAATGGT
>JBOGLX010000179.1:0-6897 GCA_050745765.1 Occallatibacter sp.
TGTCATGGCGGCCCAGTCCATGACTGCCGCGAACGCCGTGCCGCGCGCAAAGGCCGCGCAAGCTTCAAACAATGCCCCGCCCGCGTCCTCCACCTTGCTTCAGGCCAACGCCAATCTGGTCCTCGTCGATGTCGTCGCCACCGGCCACGGCAGCCCCGTCCTCGGCATCGATCGCGATCGCTTCCGCGTCTTCGAGGACGGCAAGGAGCGGCCGGTCACCGTCTTCGACGAGCACCGTCCCAGCCCCACGCCCGCAAGCGCCGCGTCCATCGAAGCGCAGATCGCCACCCTCCCTGCTCACACCTTCACCAACCTACCCATTTACCCCGACACCGGCGCGGTCAACGTGCTCCTGCTCGACGCCCTCAACACGCCGGTCAAGGATCAGGCTGAAGCGCGCGTGCAGATGATCCAGTACATGGCCGCTATCAAGCCCGGCACCGAGCTCGCCATCTTCACCCTGGCTTCGCACTTGCAACTGGTTGAAGGGTTCACCACCGACGCCGCGCGTCTGGCCGCGGTGCTCAAGGGCAAGAAGGCCGCCTCGTCGCAGTCGGTGGTGCTGGAGCCACAAAACGATTCCGTGCAATCGTCACTGGAAGACGAAGCAGCCGATATGGAGGAGGGGTCCAGTGCTCCACCCATCTTTGCCATTCAGTCGATCGAGCAGTTCGAGTCCGACCTGACCACCTTTCAGACCGATCTGCGCGTGCGCATGACCCTCGACGCCCTCGATGAGTTGGCGCGCTACCTCAGCGCCATCCCCGGCCGCAAAAACGTGATCTGGTTTTCTGGCTCCTTCCCGATTACGCTCGACCCGGACCAGGACCAGACCAGCCTCCGCAATGTGGAGACCTACGCCGACCAGATCCGCCAAACCAGCGACCTGCTCACCGCGGCGCGCGTGGCTGTCTATCCGGTTGATGCGCGCGGCCTGATGAACCTGGCCTCCGTCGACGCCAATTACCAGCCCTCGCGGAACTCGATGTCCGTCAGCAACCGGGGCAAAGTGACGTCCCGCACCCTGGGCGGAAACATCTCCAGCGACGACACGAAGTTCCTGAGCCAGAACGCCGAAGAACACGAGTCCATGCAGGCCATCGCCGAAGAGACCGGCGGCAAAGCTTTCTATAACACCAACGATCTGAAAACTGCCGTGGCCGAAGCCATCGACAACGGCGACAGCTACTACACCCTCGGCTTCGTCCCCAAAGGCAAACTCGACGGCCATTACCGCCGCATCAAGGTCGATGTGGACGGCGGCCATTACAAGCTCTCGTATCGCAAGGGCTACTACGCCGGCCCTGCCAACAAGCCCTCCAGTCACAACCCCGGCGTAGCCAGCCCGATTGAAACCGCAACTCTGCGCGGCGCTCCGGATTCCACGCAGGTGCTCTTCGCGGCGCGCGTCCTACCCTCCACTGACCCGGCCTTCGCTGGCATGAAGATACCCAAAACCGCCGTCGGCGAAATGGCCGCAAGCCTGAAAGCCCCGCTGCACCTCTATCTTGTCGACTTCACTGTCGATCCGAATACCATTGCCTTCAGCCAGACCCCGGGCGGCGTGCGTCAAGCCCAGATCGAATTCATTCTCATGGCCTACGATGCCAGCGGCAACCGCGTGAACTACGAAGGCCATGGCTTCGATCTCAACCTCAGCCCCAGGCGCTACGCCTCGACCCTCCACTACGGCCTGCGCGCGCGCCTGGCCCTCGACCTGCCGCCGGGCAGCGACTCACTGCGCATCGCCGTCCTCGATCAATCAAACGAGCACACCGGCTCGCTCGAAGTCCCGTTGTCTGTCCCCCGGTAGTCGGGCCTCACCGCAGCCAGCGCCTCCGGTCACGTGCTGCGGCTGCTCGCGAAGTAAGTGGAGTTCAGTCTGCCCTTCTGTTCTTGGCCGCTCCAAAAACATGCACGATGATTGCCGCGTGAATGCCAACGGCCGCCGCGGCGCCTATTGCATGCATCCACGCCGTTCCTCCGCCTGCGTGCTGAATCGCAACCATGCACCACGCGCCCAGCGGTACAAACAACAACACCGCGGTCGCCAGCCCCGGATTGTATCTGCGAAAGATCAGCCCATGAACGATGTGAATCGCCGCATTCACCATCAGCAGATAGGCCGCGATCAGTCCGAATCCCGGATTCACCCGCACCGCCAGCCAAAGCGACACGGCCACCACTCCCCAAACCCCCGGCACGTTAATGATGAAAACCGCCAACGGTGAAAGGAAGCCTCTTCCCTTCAGCATCTTGTTCACGGATTCCCGGAACCGGTCGTCATCGTGCTCTTCGTACTGGTGCAGCATGTAGGCCGGCAGGCAGAGATAAGTCGCCACCAGCGCCGGCGGCCAGCCATGCGCAAAAATCGGCGTCAGCGCCAGCAAGAGAATTCCCGCCAGGAATCCCCCGTAGACCCAATTGGTAATCAGCCGGTTCAGCATTGTTATTTCTCATTTCCTCGGCGGGCGTGGCATCAAAATCGGTTGCAGAAATCGCGTCCGAAAGCCAGCCTGTCGATCATTATGCGAAATGGGCCGGCCAGGCGCAACACCCTGCCCCGGTCTCTTGAGTCTGAAGTCAGTTCAGCAAATCTGCTGTCAGACTGAGTGTCGCATGGTCCTTCGGCCCGCTTATAGTTATGGAAATAAATTAATCCTGTCGTCCTGAGCGGAGCCGCTTGCGTCTCTTGCGAGCGGCGCAGTCGAAGGACCTGCGGTTCGTCGATCTCCCGCTCGGGCGAAGGTCCATGCGATCCACCGTGCCCCATCCTTTCCGCGTTTCCTGCGGAAAGAGCCTGCCCTGAGCAAAGCGGAAAGGTGTGGAACTGGCCAACAACCGCAGCGCTTCGGCTACTCCCTATTCCCTGTTCCCTATTCCCTGTTCATCAACCCCTGTAAACTGTCTCTCATGGAAGAGTTCTCTCGCATCCAGCGTCTCCCGCCCTACGTCTTCAACATCACGGGCGAGATGAAGGTCGCCGCCCGCCGCCGCGGCGAAGACATAATCGACTTCGGCATGGGCAACCCCGACGGCGCCACGCCCAAACACATCGTCGACAAAATGATCGAAGCGACCCTCAAGCCGCCGACCCATCGTTATTCCGTCTCCCGCGGGCTGCCGCGCCTGCGTAAGGCAATTTGCGGATGGTACAAAACCCGTTATAACGTCGATCTCGACCCCGACTCCGAGGCCATCGTCACCATCGGCTCCAAGGAAGGCATCGCCCATCTCTGTCTCGCCATCCTCGACTCGCGCGACACCGTCCTCGTCCCCAACCCCAGCTACCCCATCCACATTTACGGCCCGGTCATCGCCGGCGCCCACATCGTCAGCGTCCCCGTCCACAACCACGACCAATTTCTCGCCGAGCTCGAAAGCCTGATCCCGCGCATGACCCCGCGCCCCAAAGCGCTGATCGTCAACTTCCCCTCGAACCCCACCACCGAGTGCGTCGAGCTCCCCTTCCTTGCCCGTCTCGTCGAGTTGGCCCGCGAGTACGGTTTCCATCTCATCCAGGACCTCGCCTACGCCGACATCGCCTTCGACGGCTACAAGCCCCCCAGCGTCCTCGAAGTCCCCGGCGCCAAAGACGTCGCCGTCGAGTTCTTCACCCTGTCGAAGAGCTACAACATGCCCGGCTGGCGCGTAGGTTTCATGGTAGGCAACCAGCGCCTCGTCTCCGCGCTAGCCCGCCTCAAGAGCTACTTCGACTACGGCACCTTCACCCCCATCCAGGTAGCGTCCATCGCCGCGTTAGAAGGCCCGCAGCAGTGCGTAGCCGAAATCTGCGAAAACTACCGCAGCCGCCGCAACGTGTTAGTCGAGGGCCTCAATAAAGCGGGCTGGCAGGTCCCCTTGCCCAAGGCCACCATGTTCGTCTGGGCCAAAATCCCCGAACCCTACCAATCCCTCGGCTCTCTCGAATTTTCAAAGCTATTACTAACCGACGCCAAAGTAGCCGTAAGCCCCGGCATCGGCTTCGGCGACCACGGCGACCGGCACGTAAGATTCGCGCTGATTGAAAACGAAGAACGCACCCGCCAGGCGCTGAGAGGGATCAGGCAAATGCTCGCCAAGGGGTTGGTGCTGAGCTAGGAAAATAGTCAGTGGCGGCGTGGCTTTGAAAGGGCACGGCTTGAAGCCTGCCCTGAGCCTGCTGACGGGGATCTGCTGTTGTCTTTCCTTGCGCATTGGGGAATCTCGTTTGGCTTTTTTCCCGTTCTTCCCTGCCCGACGGGCTTCAATGACTTGCCTAATTCGCAACTGCCGCAGGCGGCAAACCGCACCCACGCGCACTCCTGCTTTTTGGACTAGACTGTTGTCAACAACAGCCGCCCCTGTCCGACCGTTGTTCCTGGGGCAAATTCCAGGCGCGCACGGAGGTCGATCATGCGTTTTCGGCGAGCGGGTCAACCGAGTTTTCCCGATCCTCCGATCAAAACTGCCTGGCTCTCCATTCTGATCCTTTGGGCGGTCGTTGGTGTCCTGCCGGCTGCCGGTCAGGATCGGCCGCAAACCCCGGCGCCCGTCTCAACCCAGACCCCGGCGCCGGCCGCAACCCAGACCCCGGCACCGGCTTCGACCCAGACCTCGACCCAGACTTCAACCCGGACCACGGTGCAGGCCCCTCAACAGGCAGCGCACCACGTCCATTTCCGGATTCCTTACACGCGCGACGCCGAATCGTTCGCGCCTCCGGGGTCAACTTCCAGCCCCGCTCCGGCAGCGGCTGCTCCCAGTGCGGTGGCGGCCGCCGCGCACCCCGATGCGCCGGCGGGCGCGGCCGCTCCAAAGACGGAGACCCCCGATCCCGATCCGGCGCCGAGAGTGGAGAGCGCGGCCATTGCCGGCGCCGGGGGCAAGAATTCATTGGCGGGCGAGTGTTCCAGCATGCTCCGGCTGGCCGCCAACCTGAAGAGAGAGGTCGATAAGACCACCAAGGACGAATTGTCGGTTGCTGTGGTTCGCGACGCCGGCCAAATTGAGCAGATGGCCCGCCAGATGCGCGAAGATACAGTTGCAAAGGATCGCTAAAAAAAAGCTGTGCGATGCGCCATCGCGTCTCGATCGAGGTTGGCTGCCATGGAAAAGCGGGCGATTCGAACTCGGTACACCGCGCGGCTTAAGCCCGTACCCGGCTCCGTGCACCTTCTATTGTGCCTGGCGCTGGCGACAGGGGTTTGCCTCGCAATTCCCGCACATGCGCAGCAGCAGAGAACGGCGAACCTGGCGCCCAACGTCCAGCCGCAACCCTCCGTCGTCACTGTTTCTCCCGATTCGGCAGACTCGGTTTTTCAGCTTCGGCGGATGCGGGCCCTGAACACCGAGAGACAGAAAGAGATGGTCTCCGACACCGATAAGCTGCTCAAACTCATCGCGGAGCTGAACACCGAGGTGAGCCAGACCAAATCCGATTCGTTCACTCCCGACCAGCTGCGCGAGTTGGCAAGGATCGAGAAGCTTGCCCGCAGCGTAAAGGAAAAGATGTCGAACCCGGTGCAGACTTCCATCTTCGACGACAACTTCCCGCCTGCCGGGGCTCCTCAAGTAAGCATCCCATATTAGAGGGGTACGGCGCGTTTTCCTCCCACCCGTGGCCGCATTGCGCTGCGGGCTTCATTACGTTGCGCCGTAGGGTTACAATCAGGCGAGGCGTCTCCTCGACCGGAAAACCTGAGGGAGAATGAAGGGAATGGAAGTCGCTATTTCCGGCTCACATGCGCCCCTAACGGCTGTGGCCGATGACGATCTGAGCCCACGGCAGAAGATCGAAATCTACCGGCTGATGGCTCTCTCCCGCTGTATCGACGACCGCGAAATCCTTCTCAAGCGGCAGCAAAAGATCTTTTTTCAGGTTTCCGGCGCGGGGCACGAAGCGCTGCAGGTGGGTGCGGCGCTGGCGCTGAGGCCCGGCTACGACTGGTTTTTCCCCTATTACCGCGACCGCGCCCTGTGCCTGGCGCTGGGCGTCACTCCAGAGGAGATGATGCTGCAGGCCGTAGGCACGGCCACCGACCCTGCCAGCGGCGGGCGCCAGATGCCTACCCATTGGAGCAGCCCCCCGCTGCACATCGTAAGCACCTCGTCCTCGACGACTACGCAGCTTCTGCACGCCGTGGGCTGCGCCGAGGCGGGCCGCTATTTCAGCCGGCATCCGGAAGCGGCAGCAAGGGCAGAAGGCGACTACCGCGCTTATCGCAGCGTAGCCTTTCACGGCGACGAAGTGGTGCTGGCCTGCGTGGGCGAAGGGGCCACTTCGCAAGGCGAGTTCTGGGAAGCCGTCAGTGCCGCCTCGAACAACAAGCTGCCCGTCATCTTTTGCGTGGAGGATAACGGCTACGCCATCAGCGTCCCGGTGGAGGTGAATACGCCGGGGGGGAATATCTCCCGCCTGGTGGCCAACTTCCCCAGCTTCCACTTTGCCGAGATCGACGGCGCCGATCCTGTCGTCTGCCTGCGCGCCTTTCAGGCCGCGGCGGAACACTGCCGCGCCGGCCGGGGGCCGGCATTCGTTCATGGCCACTGCATCCGGCCCTATTCGCACTCACTCTCGGACGACGACAAGCTCTACCGCTCGTCTGCGGAACGCGCGGCCGACGCCCTCCGCGACCCCGTGCCGCGGATGCAGATGCGCCTGGTGCGCGACGGGATTCTGACCACCGAACAGATCGAAGAACTGGAGCAGTCGCTTGACCGGGAGGCCGCGGATGCGGCTGCGCGGGCTCTCGAAGCTCCCTTGCCGGCGGTCGAAAGCATTCCCACGCACGTTTACTCCGAGGACCTCGACCCCACCAGTTCCGCCTTCGCTACCGAGCCCGTGCAGGGTGCGAGCAACGGCGGAAAGTCCAAAAGCGACGGCCCCCGGACCATGGTCGATCTCATCAACGCCTG
>JBOGLX010000180.1:0-1984 GCA_050745765.1 Occallatibacter sp.
GGGATAGCCTGCGGTTGCTGCTGATCTTCGCGTCCGCGCGGCACGGCACGGAGTCATCCAAGCTCGACTTCGATCACCTTGATGCACCAGTTATCGGCGACTTCCTTGACCACATTGAGCACCAGCGAAGAAACGGCATACGCACCCGCAACGCCCGGCTCGTCGCCATCCGCTCATTGTTCCGGTTCGCCGCTCTTCGTCATCCGGAGCATGCGGCGCTTATCGGGCGCGTGCTCGCCATTCCGCCCAAGCGCTTCGAGCGAAGGCTCGTCACCTTCCTGACCGAACCGGAACTCGAAGCGTTGTTCGCCGCTCCCACGCGATCCACCTGGACAGGGAGGCGCGACCACGCGCTGCTTGGACTGGCCGCTCAAACCGGACTGCGGCTGTCCGAACTGATTGGCCTTCGCTGCGTCGATGTCCATCTCGGCACCGGCGCCCACGTCAGCTGTTTGGGGAAGGGGCGAAACCAGCGTATCACGCCGATAACGTCCGACATGGTAGCGACCTTGCGCGTCTGGCTCGCCGAACGCGCCGGCCGACCAGAAGATCCGCTTTACCCGACTCGAGATGGGAAAACGATGGGCCGCGACGCGCTTGAGCGTCGGCTCGCCACATACGTCTTGATCGCCGCCCGGACCCGTCCATCCCTGAACCAGAAAAACGTCACCATGCACGTACTTCGCCACACCGCGACTATGCGATTGCTGCGAGCTGGCGTCGAAACTTCAGTAATCGCACTTTGGCTCGGTCACGAGCAAATCGAGACTACCCACATCTACCTGCACGCCGATTTGGAACTTATGGAACGCACCTTGGCAAAAACAGCTCCGGCCAGCACCAAACCCGGGCGATATCTCCCACCAGACAAGCTTCTCGCCTTCCTGGAGGCGCTCTGATTATGCCGACCTCGTTCTCGCGATCAGCGCCTTAGCGGCTCACTTCCACGCGGACATCGGCATATTCCGGACGTCGGCATACTGCGCGGTATGCCGACATCGGCATATCGCGCACCATCTGCGCGAACTGAAGGCCCTGGTCGAGATCGAGAAGGAGGACTGGGCGCGCCGGATGCAGCGTGTGCTGCGGCGTGCCTGCCATGCGACGAACCTCGCACACGAGCAGGGCGTGCCGCTGAAGCCAGGGCTGATCGCTCTGACCGAGCGGCGTTACGATGCCATTGTTGCCGAGGGCTTGGTGTTCCATGAGGCACAGCCTGCGCTGACCAAAACCAAGCCCCGCGGCCGGCCACCACGACGGGTCGGCCACAACCTTCTGCTGCGTCTCAGCACGCGAAAGCCGGACGTGCTTCGCTTCCTCACCGATCCGCGGGTGCCGTTCAGCAACAACCTGGCAGAGCGTGACGGGCGGATGATGAAACTACGGCAGAAGATCTCCGGCGGGTTCCGCTCCGCGGATGGGGCAAAGGACTTCGCCGTGATCCGTTCGCTCCTCTCGACCGCCAGGAAGCAGGGCTGGGATCTGCTCCAGACGCTGGCCGCCGATCCCATCTGCTTGGTCTCACAGCTTCGGTTGGAGTGACCCGCCTCAACCTACCTGGGCAGTAACGAACTTTCTTTCAACACCTTGGACGGGAACGCCGCGATCTTCGCCGAGATCGCGCGCCTGTTAGATAATGATCTGCCAAGCCTCAACGAGTGGGAGCAAACGTTCCTGCTCAGCCTGAGCCGAAGGCCGCGCAACTGTACGTTCTCGGTCAAGCAGATTTCGAAGCTCTGGCAAATTGTCCTGAAGGTAACATGATGAGAAAGAAGCCCGAGTTGACCGAGTTCGACCGTCGCTTTCTGAAAATGTTATTATCGAACTGGATCGAAAGTATCCCGGATGAGCTTTCAGAAGCCATGCGCGCTCTGCAACAAGAGTGTGGCAAAGCCGAAGTCCTTGAAATGATGTTGGGTATGCTCGAGGCCCGCCATATTCGGCTCAGGGGTCAATTCACCGACGGCATGATCGGTCCATACCG
>JBOGLX010000181.1:0-33697 GCA_050745765.1 Occallatibacter sp.
CTGCCCGGCATGACCCTCCAAGGTGGGGCTGCCGTCTCCTATCGAGAAGCCGTTGGCGGCAGCAGATGCAGCAATCGGCGCCTGTTGCGTTGGTGCGGGCTGGTTCCCGCCTGCCGAGGCCGTGAGCGCGCGCGTAGCCCCCGCCGTCGCTGTTCCGGAAGAGGCCCCGGTTGAGGCCGCGCCTGCGGAACTTCCGTGCGCTGCCGCGACTCCGGCTGCCGCCCCTTCAAATCCAGCTGCGCCCGCTGTTAGCGCAGTCATTGCAGTGCCCACCATCGCGACCGCCGTGCTTCCCACGTCGCCACTGACGATGCGCTTCGCAATGAATGGAATGACTGCGATAGCAAGCGAGTAGACAATGCTCACAATGCCGATCAAAATCGAGCCTTCGAGGTTGCCCAGACCGCCGAGGAAATTGTTTTGACTGAGCATCTGACCGATCTGACCCATTTGAATTGCGCTCAGCAGCGCCCCAAAGCCTCCGTAGAGGATAGGCCACGCATTCCAGATGAAGATGTTTTCGACGTATGATTTCGCAAGACGGTTAGCGGCGCCAAGCGGCATGAGAGCGATCACGATAGGCCCAAAGATGTACAGAATGCTGCCGTAGAAGATGTAGAAGAATCCGAACACGACGATGACGATCGGATAGAGCAAATAAGCGACAAGAATCAGGACGGCGTCCAGTAACCCTGGGAGATCCCCTGTGATGAGTCCCCACATCTTCTGAAAGCCGACCTGGCTAAATTGTGTTTTTAGATCGACTGACCAGTTTTGAAATAGGTCTACGTATCCTGACGCACCGTTCACCCAGTTCCCGGCGCTTACGAAGCCTTGATTGATCGTCGTGAACACGGCACCGTAGTTCATCACAATAACTGCCGTAACCACGTACTTGATCAGGCTTGTTCCCAACCCGCGCACGTCCCCGCCGTGCAGAGCCGACTGATAGACCTGCCATAGAAACCCAACGAGTAAGACCACGTACGCCACGTTCTGCATCCCGGAAGTAATGCCGGTCGAATCAATGCCGGACGTTGCCTGCGTCAGGAACCGCTCGAACAGATTTAGCTGCGTCGATTGAAAGAACGCGAGCATCATTTCGGGATGGAAGTGGGCGTACAGCATCTCTGTCACCTGTTGGTCAGCGCCCCGTTGATAAGGCCGTTATTCGTGGTGTTATCCGCTGTAGCCAGCTTCGTGAGTGCGCTCTGATTTGCCAGATCGATGCCGCGCGTGCGCATCAGCTCTGCAAGAGCCGCCTGGGTGTAGGCATTGGCGCGCACCACCCACACATCGGCTTCTGCCTCTAAAATCGGGGCGCTTCCGGGAGCGGCCTGCGAGATCTGCTGGCCCATCTGATTGGCCTCATTCAACTCCGCATCCGAGAGGGCGTCGATCTCAATCGCCCGCTTCATGGCGTCCTGAGCCTGCGCATCGGTCATGTCGGTCATCCTCCGCACCTGCGGGGATGCCGCGTTCTGCGCCATCACAACGCCGTAGACGTTCTGAAACTGACCAGATACGGTCGGCACATTCGCAGCGTTGCGCGACAGCAGAAGAGACTCAAGGCTCTGCGACTGCGGCAACGTGGCGCTCGATACGTTGACGCGGAACATGCTGCTGACTTGGTTGAACTGGTTCTCAAACTGCATCACCGAAGTCTTGGCCTGGTTGATCGCGGCCAGCGGGTACATCACCTGCTGTTCATACTTCGCCACGCTTTGTTCGTACTGATTGATGGTCCTGAGCGGAGCGGCGATAAAGGTGTTCATCAGCGACTGCATCTTCGAGAGCGCTGCCAGAATCGCAGCCGTGTCGATTCCGAATTGCCCGTTCGCTCGTGTCGGCAGGAAGGCAAGCAGCGCGAGCACGGCTACCGCCGCTTTCAGCAAGGTAGGGCGGTACCAGGGATGCGGTTCGCGATGTACCCCTTTAGCCGGATTTACGAGTTTCGCCGCCTCCGGAACGAGAACTGGCCTGCGCCGCCAGAAAATGGACCTGCGCTGCTTGTTCGGACTCTTCTTTGGATCTGTCATAGGAACCTCCCTATCGCGCCGTTAGCGCGCCCGTGATCAAACCGTTGATCCTGCCGGTCGCCGCCGTCCGGCGCTTGATGAGGACGTTGTCGTGCGCGATGCGGCCGGCTTCCTGCCGCAGCTCCGCTGCAAGCATCTTCTGGATATAGGCTTGGCAGCGAAGGTTGGCGACCTGGGCCTGCGCCGTGAGAAAGGGATTGGAGCCTGGCGTACTGACCGCGACCTGATTCTCCATCTGGTTGGCGGTCTGAAGGATCACATCGGCGCCCTGATCGGCGATGAGCGTGGTCTTCAGGTTCTCCTGCCCCAGGGTGTCGTCCATGTCCATCATCACGCGGTCCTGCGATGAAGCTGCGTTGACCTGCGGGATCGCCCCGTAGTTCGAGGTGAAACTGGTCTGCAGTGCAGGAATCTCAGACGACAGCCGGCTGTGCAAGATACTCTCGAACTGTTGCGGTCCGGGAGTTATCGCGCTCGTAAATGGCGTGTTGAATATCTGGTTCATTTGTCCGCGAAAGCTATTGATTGAGTTTGCGACGAAGCCGCGGGCTTGATTGATGGCTGCGAGCGGCGCCAAGGTCGTCTGATAGAGCTTCTGCGTCTGCTGGACAACCTGATTGATCGAGTTGAGCGAGCTGCCGATGTTGTTCTGGATAGAACTGAAAATCGAGTCGAAGACGCTCAGGAATTGCCCGTGAGCGTACTTTGGCAGAACGAAGCAGGTCTCGATCAGGAGAGTGCCGACGAGCAGTCTCCTCTTCCAGCGAGCGCGGACGCTCGGCGCGCGGCGACTCTTTGAGGCCGGATACGGTTCACCGTTCAGGAGCAGCTCAGGTTCGGGTTGGGGCTTGTCCTTCATTGGCTCGTCGCCTCCTGCATCTCTCCGGAAAGTTCGACCGGCAACGGCGCCAGCTCCGCCAGCCCGCGCGGATACCTGGCGGCCAGCTCCTCGTAAGCCTGGATCAGCGGCAGTTCCTGGTGCTGACGCAGCCACCACTTGCGAAACGCGCGCTCCCGTGCATAGGTAGTCGTGATCCAGTAGTCCACGGGGCTGGGAACGATCCTGATCGCGTGCGTGGATTCGGCCTTTTCTCCGATCGCGATGAGGAACTCGGCGCTGTGTCCCTTCTTAGGATGGGCAAAGGTCTTGATCTGGTTGAGAGCAGTTTCATTGAGGTGAACGTGCTCCCGGAGCGCCGTCATGTCGCCCGGCTGCTTGCCGATGATCTTCGTGGTGGCATTCTTGACGATGCCGGCGCCGTGCTCGTTAGGCCGGTCGGGCGTGCCGACAAAGTCCTCCGGTGTCTGGCTGATGCCCCAGACACTTGCATTGCGTTTGCGCGCGGTGCGGAAAAGCTGAACCACAACGCCCGCGAGGATCGGAGACTCAAGAAGCGCCCAACACTCGTCGAGCAGAACGATGCTGGGTTGACCGGTCATTCCGGATGCCCGATGGGTGGCCGTGTGCGCGATCAAGAGACTCATCGCGCGTTCCAGCCGCGGGTCGTCCTTCAGCTTTTCGACGTTGAAATAGAGCCACGAATTCTTCAACTCGATCGTTGTCGGGCGGTCAAAGAGGCGTGCGTATGGACCTTCGTCGACCCAGGCGCGTAGTTTGGTTGAGGCCATCTGCGCCATCGCGTTGATCTTCTGATTGCGATCCCGGTCCTGCCAGTGCGCCAGTTCCGCAGCCAGGTCGCCGAAGAGCGGTATCGGGTTGGAAGTCTTCGCGCTGCAGCGTTTGTACGTGGAAGCAATCGCTTCGAGTAGAACGCTATCGAGCAGGTCGATGTCGAGGTCGGGCGGCGTGTTCTCACCCAGCATGTGCCGCGTGAGGTTTTTGAGAAACGAGATTTGGTCGTTTGAGGGCCGCTCTTCGCCTTTCGGCAAATCCCAGGGGTTGATTGTCTGGTCGCTGTCGAGAGACATCTCGATCATTTCCCCGCCCATCAGCTCGACAAGCGGTTGATAAGAGTCGCCGCGTTCGAGGATGGAGATCAGAGGATTTGCGCGGGCAGCCATCAGCAACATCTGCTGCGCCGCCAGTGTCTTGCCACCTCCGCTCTTCGCCATCAGGAGCCCGTTCGCGTCGGAAAGATCGGGATCGAACATGGAGAACGGAATGAGCTGCCGATACGGCGTCTCGAAGAGAATGAGTGGACTTCTCCGCGTCCCCGTCCACGGCATCTCTACGGGAACAAGATCGGCGACATTGGACGTGAGCATGTCCTGGTCCCGCTTATCGGCCTCGGCCATCCCAGGCAAAGTCCCGAGGAAGATGCGACGTTTCGCGATCGTTTCCGCTACGGCCTTTGCGCCATTCATGTGTGTAAAGGCGTTCAGGACTTCCTGAGTTCGATTCGCGAGTTCGCGTTCCGAGAGTTCGAGATCGTGAAGGGTAATAGCCGGACGTGAAGTGCGAACCACTACGCAAAGGCTGAGCTTCGCCGTTTTGAGCGACGAAGAGATGATGTCGTGCTGCACCTGGATGAGCTGGGCCTGCGCTACCTCTGCCTCCGGATTCGATTTGAAGTTGCCGTTTGCGTCCTTTTGCGCGGCCGTCATCTTCTGGAGCCGCTTCTTGTAGCTCTTAAGCACCTTCACCTGGTCGGGAATCACGACCTGCCCGCTGATGACGACGGGAAAACCGAGCGTAGAGAAGTTTTCGAGCATTCCCGGGAAGGTTGCGTCGGGGAGTTCCTTGAGACTCACCACTGAGTAGAGGTACCCGTCGATGTTGAGGTACGTTTCGGTCTCATTGAGGATGCTCGCCTCGGTCGCCTGTTCCCGCGCGCTGCGGTACTCGATCATTTCCTGGCCGGGCACGTACGGCCGGTGGTCGCGCCGGAGCGGGTGCTGGGCATGTTTCAACTCCTCGAAGAGTTCCTGGGTCGAGAGCCTGCGGGGTCCGAGGCCGGCAGCCTCCATCGATCCCTCGACGCCCCGAAGGATGGATTCAAACTCGGCCAGATAGGTCTCATGCTCCCTGCGTGTCCGCTGGATGGCCTTGGTCTGACTGAGGGTAAATCCGCCAAGGCTGCGGTTCTGTTGAATCGAGTGGTAGAGCTTTGCATGAACGCGGGGATCCCAGATGAAGTAGACGTGCAGCCGGTTCTCAAAAAAGAATCCGCTTTGCTCCTTCTGCCTCCACATCCTCAGCCGGTGCGTGTCGAGGGCCATCACCTCCGACTGTTCGGTGCGCTGTTCGCGGATGTAGGTATCGAGGAGGTCGCCAAGTTGTTCGGAGATCTCGAAGCGGAACTGAATACGCATGCTGACATCGGGAACACTGCGAAACAGGGCTTCAAGCATTGCCTTGTTCTGGTTCCGATCGCCGTCCGTGGCGAAGTACGCGAGGATGCCTCTCAACTCGTAGCCTGCGACAAACGCCCCGCTCGTGCGTACCATGACGTTGTCGCCCATGGGCAGGTCCCTGAGCGGCAACAGCTCGCAGAGAGCCGGTGCTTTGAGCCTTCTATCGTGTTCTGCTTGAGTCACCGGCATAGCTGACCTCTCCATCAAGAGTTCCGGCCCCTTCGATCTGCAATTGCTGCTCCACGATCCGTGCGAGTGGAACGATCTCCTCATGTATGCGGGCTGCGAAAATCACACAGGCAAACGTGACTTGCGCCGCTTCGGCGTCAAGAACAGCAACAACCGTTCCGTTCTTCAGCGTTCGAATCGATGCCTTCACGGCATTACTCCTCGTCTTCGACCAGGTAATTTTCCTTCAGATCCAAATCTCGCTCCAGCGCGCACCAGGCCTTCGGAGCGAAGAATGACCGGACGAGGTCGGTCAGATACCCGCGCGGCCTGCCGTACTTGAAGAGGATCAGGAACGGTACCGCCAGCGCCGGCACCACAAACTCCATGAAGACGTTGAGCGGCATTCCGAACACATGCGCGCTCCCGCTCACGAAATGTGCGAGAAGATTCATCAACGCTGCAAGCGCAAGCACCAGAATCAGGTCCTCGAACTCGAGTCCCAGAAAGGTCACTTTCGTGTGGAGGTTGCGGTGAACCGGCGTCATTTCGAGACTCATTCGTCTACCCTCCAACTCCGTGTGCTTGCATGACCATCGACTCGGCCAGGCGCAGCATGCCTGATACCATCAACGCGCCGATTGCGGCAACGAACTTTCTGATCCAGGTAGAACCCGGATAGATCTCGGAAACCACGCCGCCCATGTGCAGAGCCATCGCTGCCAACTGAGTCAGCGCGAACATGGGCAGGATCACATTGGCTGTCCAGTTCACGAGGCTCATCGTCGCCATCCAGAAAGCGTCGGCGTTCGTTGCGCCCGCGTGCTCGACAAAACCTTCGAGCGTCCGCAACATCCCCGAACACATCAGCGAGGCGAAGCCGCCATAAAGAAACTGCTCGAAAGGCCCGCCCTTGCTGTAGCGATACACCGCTCCCGCAAAGAACAGTCCCGCCATCGTGGGCATCATGGTGTTGCCTGCCCAGGACGCAAGGTTCGTGATGGCTCCGTCAAGACTCATCGATTCACCTCAGGCGGCCATCGCCTGAAAGAGCGTGAGCAGTCCGCTCACACTCAGAAATGCGATCGCGGCGAAGACCAGCCTGGTCCAGGGTCTGTGCCGGACAAAGTTGATCACTGCTCCGACACACGCCAGTCCCGCCGCGGCCGGCATGATTTGACCGGCGATGTAATTCCAGAGGGAAGTGAGCATGTCGGTCATTGCGTACTCACCTCCCGAATTCCATCCCTGAAAGAGCTGCATCGTCGCCGATAGCGACATCAGAAACAGCGCCGCAATGATCGATCCGAGCGGGTTCTCGCCCGCGGCCCCATCCAAGGTCGCCTTCAGGACGAAAAAAGCTGCCAATACAGGAACCAGCTTGGCGACGACGATCTGGCTGACAAAGTTTTTGAAGAGCGTCTCCATGCTAGCGAGCCAGCTCGTACCCACCGACCCGCTACCAGAGGGAATATTGATGCCTTGCGCCGCAATCCACTTGAGCAGTTCCGGCAATGTCAAAAGCACGACGGTCCATAGGATCCATTTGCCTGTACGGCCGTTCACGTGGAAGTTGATCCCGCCTTCGTGCCGCAGGCTCACTCCCGCGGCAGCCAGCGTGCAAAACGCCGCCGGCGCCGCGAGATCGAGCAGCAGCTGGAGAAGGTCGAGGAGGAACTGTGGCGTTTGCATCGCTCTGTACCTTCGTCACTGAATGCCCTGCGCCTGGGTGATGAATCCCTCGGCCATGCGTCCGAGACCGGAGATCACCATCAAAGCCACGCCGGTGACGCCCCATCCGAGATAACCGCGGCCGGACTTGAAATGCCAGCCGGCGACGCCCAAACAGGCAACGGCGATGACCGGAGCGATGACGTTGCAGCCCCAATTCACGATATTGAGGACGGTGCCCTCGACGGTCGTCGCCTGCTGGCCTTGCACAGCCTGGCCGAATTGAGGGGAGGTGCCGAGGTTCTGGGCTCTCGCCGCGAATGGCACTGCGAGATTGCCCATGAGGACCAGTCCCAACGCAAACTTCAGGGCGATGTGCATCCAGTTGACTTCATCGGGGCGGTGAAAAGTATGGGTGAACGTGGGAGCGGACACTGGGGAGCGCCGCCAGAAGGCGAATGCGGTTCTCATAGGGTTTTCTCTCCTGGACCCGGCTGCTCTGGGGCATCCGTGTCGAGCGAGAGAATGCGTTGGAACCGAAACTCGGTCAAATTCCCCAGCAGAGGCCAAATCGGGAAATCGGTCTATCTCCAACTGTGTGAGGAGGTTCAGCGGCCTGAAACAGCCCGGCTATCTCGATTGTTCTCCGGCTGTGTTGGATCAATTTGGCTCAATCAGGCTAAAATCCAAACGAGGAGCCCGGTGTCGCAAGCTGTCGCCAGGTCAGGGACAACGGCATGGCATCCGTATCGCAACCGAATCCGTATCAATGCGACCAGTGCGGGACCGCGAATATCGTGGCTGCACCGCTATTGTATGCGCAGGGAACGCGGACTTATTCGGGGCCCTTTCATTCAGGCACGAGCCAGTCCTTCTCCGCACAAGCTGTTGCACCGCCCGATCCTCGTGGGTACGGACGGCCTCTTCTGCTCTGGGGAATTCCAATATGCTTCACTTTCTTTTGGGGATTCGCGGGCCTTGGCAGGATTTTGGATCATCCGAGTTCCCGGGTATCGCTGGAGAACGCCGTCGCTGTTTTGCTGCTTCTGGGCATGGCGTGCGTTGGAGGTATGCTCCTGAGTTTTCGTCGAATCGCACGTTATAACCGAGAGGTTTATCCCCGGCTTCAGTGGAACTGGGAACACACCTATATCTGCAGGCGTTGTGGGCGCTTCCTTTTCATCTCCTCGTAGAACCTACCCGGACTGTTGTTGTGAACAAAATGACTATATAGAGCGTGCGTGGATTTGTGCCTGAAGGCGCTGATCCATGAATCTAATGCATAGAATCTCAGCGTCTTGAATTGGAACAATGCAATTCTGGAGTCAGGCTTCATAATTGCATCATGAATGCTCGATGCTTGAGACTGAGTCGCCCGGAACGATCTTTGCTCAACCGCACTTTGGGACATCGGGACCGATCTTTGCTCAATTCCGAATTGAGCAATCGGGATCGAAGATGCCTCAAACACACACTGGGGCATCGGGACCGATCTTTGCTCAATCGCGAATTGAGTCAACGGGAACGATCTTTGCTCAACTGCACTTTGGGGCATCGGGAACGATCTTTGCTCAATCGCGAATTGAGTCAACGGGAACGATCTTTGCTCAACTGCACTTTGGGGCATCGGGAACGAAGATTGCTCAACTGCACACCGGGCCACGCGGGCCGATCTTTGCCCGAGCAGGAGTTGCATCAGAGCAAAGAACTCGTACATGCTTGCGGCAGTTAAGACGTAAGGCAGGAGAGGGTTCATTTCGGCCCGGGGCCTGGCAAGCGCCATGCAATCCTCCAACAAAAAGCCCTGACTACAGCGCCAAGGCTAAGAGAAGAACCGTGGGGTGTGCGGTATCTACTGGGCTGCGGGCGCTACCTCGTGAAGCTCGGAAGGGGTTTCCTCGTGCTTGGTGAACACTACGTAGATCTTGGTGTCGGCGGGAACGGAGACGACCACGCGGCTGTTGGCATCGAGGTTCATCACCTCGGAGTCGCCCGCAGTGCCGATGTTCTCGGCCAGCCGCTCCCGTAGCATGTCGTCCTCGGAGAACGCGGCGCTGGTGTTGTTTCCAGCCACCTCCGCAAGCACAGAGCCCAATCCCGATGCAGCGCGTACGAGAAAGTTCTTGCCCGTGTTCTTCCCGTAGACGTTCCCCTTGATTGGGCCGAGATCGAGTCCCGTTCCCACGGCGTCGATCTTCTCCCGTGCGCCATCCAGAAGCTCGATCTCGTCGAATTTCACGCTCACCAGGCCACTTCGATCGGCCTGTTGGAGTTGGCCGTACACGCGCGCGCCGGCGGGAATGATGATTCGGTCGCCGACTGCGTAAGTGTATTCAACTACGGCGACCACCGGAGCGAGCACGGCACTCGATATTTGTGTCTCAAGCTTTGCCTCAATACGCGTTCCGGGCGTCAGGTCCAAACGTGGAGTGTCGTCGTCGTCCGCAGCGACCTTGGGCGGAGTCGCCGCCTGGCTTTGCGCTACACTTCGCACGAAGATGAGCGATGGTTCCTTGAGGCTGTTCTGCAGATGTTGTTGCGTCTCCGCGGACGGAGCTGCGCTGTAGGGCGCTGGATCCTCCCACTTCTGCTGCGTGTCCGCGAAAGAGGGGACATCCCCTATCGAACTTGCGACGGCGGGCCTGGCTACCGCGGGTTTTGTGGCCGCGCCGGTATCCATCGAGCGTGTGCGCCGGATGTCGTCAGGCCCAAGCTGCCCGCTGGTATTGTCCGGCGCTGGAGTGTGAACTGTGTCCATCACAGGCGTCACGCTCCCTTTCGTCGGTTTCTGCTGTTCCTGCCTGGCCTGCTGCGTCGGCGGCTTCGTTACCGCATGTTTCCTGGGAGACTTGGCGACGATTGCGGTGAACACAAAGAAGAGGACCGCCACCGCCAGCCCGCCGCCAAGCAAAACGAGTTTGCTCTTGCCGATTTCGCCTGTCGACGATTTGGCGTCGGCTCGTGTCGCAAATCGCATGGCGGGCTTCTCGTCGCCATCGGAGACGGCGGATTGGGCTGGCTCTGCCGGCATCTGCGAGATTCGCGGCTCAGAAGGCCCCGCGATTGCGGCGGGCGAAGTCCCGCTTCCGTTCCTACTGTTGTCATTGAGACTCATGGACTCAGTGCTCCCTTCTACCTGCTGTCACCCGAAATGGGCGGAGTGAATGGCAGTTGGATCAGGATCGGGCGATCCACCTGGTTGGCCTGGGCGATCTGGAGAAAGAGCTTCTCCGTCGATTCTTTGAAGTTGGGCCGGTCGAAGACAACCACGCCATCAGCGCGTGCGCCCGGTTCAAGGCGGGTTGTACTTAACCTGTAGTCCCGAATTTCAAGCTGGTCCGAAATGATGCCCTTGCCTTCCTTCTTTTTCTTCTTCGTGGCCTTGCGTCCGGTGATCTGGATCTGCGGCGGAACAATCTCCACAGGCTGATTCGAGCTGTTCAGGATGGAGTAGGAGATCACGGTTTCGTTGCTCCACTGCCGCATGTCCCCAATCGATGTCTCGATTTGTTGGCCTTCCCATTTGGTCCACTTGGGAGCGTTCACGCTCTCCTGCTGCATGAACTCCAGGGCAAGGCTCGAAAGCGGTGCGGGGGTTGTGCCAGCATACGAGTTGCTCACGCCATGTTCCGGGTCCTTCGCTGGCGCGCTCGCCATTTCCACGGCCCCGGAATCGGCGGGGATGAGGAAGCTCCGCGCCGTCCGGTACTCGATCAGGAAATCCACCGGCTGCGTCGGATTCGAGGGGTCCGCGCCGTCGCTGACCAACTCGATCGTCACGCGTTCGCCGGATTTGGTTGCTATCAAGAGATTCGATTGCACCGGCTCTTTGGTGATGGGCTTGACATAGACGTACTCCGGCTCGCCCTCGCTGTGCTCTGCCTTGAACTCGCTCGGACTGCCCAGAATGACGGATGTCACCACTTCGGGCATACGGATCGTCGACTCAAACTCCGGCCTCAGATGCAGTACGGTGACTTCCCTCGGGTTGATCGTGATCGTCGCGACACGCGCTGCTACTGCCGCGTCCGTTGCGTTCAGGTGTAGAGGGATCAAAAACGCAATAGGCATGATCCATCGAAATTTCATGGTGATGACCTCCTCGATGGCCTAACGGCCGGATACTTGCGGAGCATGTACTGTCGTCGCACAGCTTCGACGTAGGCCACAACATCCGGATCGCTGTACGACAGTTGCTTCCTGGCGATACCGCGGTCGCCGGCATAGTAGGCCGCCGTGACGAGGCGCATATCTCCGTGGAACTCCCACATCAATGTCGTGACGTAGCGCGTACCGGCCGCGATATTCTGTTCGGCATTGAACGGATCGACGGCGCCGAAGCGCCGCGCGGTCGCAGGCATGAGTTGCATCAAACCCATGGCTCCTTTGCCGGAGACCGCTCGCGGGTTCCATCCCGATTCCACATCGATCAATGCCCCAATCAACTCAGGCGGCACGCGATAGTGCGCTGCGTCCTGCCGCACAAGATTCTCCGCCAGCGCAGTCTCGCCTTGACCTGAAACACATCGGGGAAACACGAGCAGCAGGAGGAGCAGGCAACATCTCATGATGCTGGTCCTCCCGGGTGCGCAAGACTCTCGGCAAAGCGCGCGCCGTCATCGAGCAGGCTCTTGAAGCCTTCGCGCAGCAGCAGGTGCCTACGGTCCTTCTCGGTCTTAGCCAGAAACGGAAGAAGAACGTCGCGGTGCTCGGCGGTCACATGGTCGGTTCCCAGCAACTGCAGTGCGTTGGCGAAGTCGATCATCTCCGAGACTGAGGGCGGCTTTTCGAGCGAGTAATTGCGGAATGATAGAGCGATGCCCGCCATCTCCCGATGGAACCTCTCTTTGGCCTTCGGTGTGCGGCTCGCAATGATCTCCGCCTCGCGCTCCGGCGTCGGGTGCTCGACGCGCACGTAGAGGCTCCGCCTTCGAATTGGGTCTCCCAACCTCCGCTCCTCGTTGCTGGTCAGCACGACGAACGGGATACTCTTTGCTTCCACCGTGCCGAATTCGGGGATGGAGAGCTGCCAGGCGGAAAGTATTTCTAACAGCATCGCTTCGAACCCGTCGTCCACCTTATCCAACTCATCAATAAGCAGCACGCATGGCCGGTCGCATTCGAGAGCCCGCATCAGCGGGCCAGGACGAAAGAAGTCCCGCCCTTTGAGGTTCGCCTGTACCGTCTGCCAGTTCTCGTGTTGATCCTTCGAGAACTCCATGTAGAGCCGCTGCAGGCCTTCGTCAAAGCGGCCGATTGCCTTGTCCTCGGTCACGCCGCGGTAGCACTGGAGCCGCTCGACATGGGTGCCTGCAGCCGCTGCGACCGAGAGCGCCAATTGCGTCTTGCCGCTGCCGGCCGACCCTTCGAGCAACAGCGGCTTCTGTAGCTTGGCCGCGAGAAAGACCACCTGGGTCATCACCGGGTCGATGAAGTAGCCTGTTGCGGCAAGTTTAGTTGAGAGATCGGTGATCGATTCAAACATCGCCATCCCCTCGCGCTTCTGCTGGAATCAGTGTTGCGCTCCGCCCGCACTCAATGCTCCGGCTACCAAGCGAAGCGCTTGATCCGAAAACTGCCTGGACCCAGACATTCGTCAATGAAGCAGCTCCCAATGCGGCAAGAAGGACCAAGAGCCTCCGGCCCCAAATGTCTCCTGGCCATGCCTTCCAGATCGCGACGCCTGAGTAAACAGTCACGATCGCATTGAGAAACGTCAGTAATATCGCGATGATGAAATACCCTGTGCGTCTCTTCACCTGGACCTCCCCGAATGCCGAGTCAGCATGAACCGGCTTCAAGATTCGGTCAAATTCGCGGATATAAGCGTTCGTGTAGCCGGGAAATCACCGATCAGGAGATACCCTGCAGACGCCGATGGACGCGTAGGGCGATCCGCTCGGGGATTCTCAAGGAGGTGTAGCCTCTCCTCACTCTCGTCGGCTGGTGAGCGATCTTGATGACTCCGGGCTCCTTGATGAAGAGACGTCGGATCGTGCTTTCGCTGAAAAACCAGAGCTTAGATAGCTGTGCAACGGTGTAATGTCTCTCGAGTGCTTGCAGCCCAACCGACTTCGGCAGGGCTTCTGGATCGGTAGAAACGTATTGGAGTTCCATGGAGATCTCTCCTCGGCCGGATTGCGCGCGCCGGGCGGCCGACTGCCGCAGAGCACGCTGATCGAGGCGGCGGACCGGTGAGACTCGCGCAAAATAGCTTTAGTTGGAGTTCTAAACTCGGTCAAATCGGCCGATCAAATGGACAGAAGTCGAATCGACGATTGACACGAAGCTTTTGACAGGCGGTCCTCCACAGAGCTGCGGAGCGTCCGCGTAGGCAGGTAAGAATTGGGGGAAGAAAATAGAATGCTGTGGAAGGGGCCAGCGACACGGTCCCTGTCGGAGGCCGGCCAATTGCGAGACAAGTCCAGAGCACGGTTCGCATACACCTTGGGCTCGAAGCGAGATCCGGAGACCGACGCGGCATTGCGGCGGGATAAGGAAATCCGGGAAAGCACCTGGCGTCGGGAAATGCTCGCTCGGTTTCACAAAGAAAAGGCGAGCCTCGATTTCATTTACGCATTCGAGAGGACCGGCAATTTTGTCACGAGCGAGAATCGGGATGAGTGGAGCGCGAAAGAGCTGAAGGAATGGGACGGCCTGCTCCGGGAATACCGCCGTCGCGTGACTATGGAAGGCCGCATCATCGAGCTCTGCTTCGGGCTGCATCATGAGTCCGGCCGATCCGCAATCAGTAAACAGAGAAGGTTTGCTGCGTCTGAGTTCGGAATCGCTGTGGCTTCAGCTCACGAACAGGGAATCGGTTCGTTCGCGTTGGAACAGATCTTCCGGGAGTTGTGGCTGGACGTCGTCGTAAGACGAAGCAGAACCGAGGACAGTGAATGGGACCCGACCGATCACCATCGCTTCGACTATGTTGATGGAGCTTCCGTCCAGAAGCTGCTGAACCAGGTCCGCGACGATCTACCAGCGCTACACCTAAGTGTTTCGATGAGCGCAGTGGTCGAGAAGCTGATTGCGAGGATCAAAGCGGTTCGAGCGGCCGACGGAAGCTGGTTCGGGAAACCGCCTGCTCCCGGTCAGGAAGGGGAACGCGAGAAGGCGGTCGTCGTTGATGAGATTCAGCACGCCATTTTGCACTGCGAACAGGAGAGCGTACCTGTCGACGTGATCGAATCAATGCTGCTGCGCTCCTGGATTCGTATGCTGGTCTTCAACGAACATCAGGACGAACGCGCCTTTCAGATCCTCGACAAGTACTGGGAAGAGGTTCACGCTACCTTTCAGGTGCATATGGCGATTTATTCCGGCCTCCGGGTTCAATAGCCCTCAGGCCGTCCGGATTTTTCTCTTCGTGTTGTCGATCAGCTCCCATCCCTTCTCTTTGGTCGTAGAACGCGACGCACTGGGCGGACTGTTATCCGGATCCTTGCCCGAGGGCTGGCCGACCTTCCAAGCGTTGCGCACGCTTTTCTGCAGCTGGACCTGCCGCGCCTTCACGAACGGAGAGTAGTGTTTCTCGGTGATCTTCACCGAAGAGTGACCGAGAAGTATCGAGACCTGATCGATGGGAACTCCGGAGAGCAACATCTCGACCGCAAAGGTGTCGCGAAACATGTGGGGATGGCAACGCTTCAGCTCGCCATCGAGCTTTCGGATATCAGCCAACTCGAAGAGACGACGATAGGCTCGTTGCCAGTCAGCCACTACAGATTTGGCGGCTCCATTGCCGCTCCAGAAGAAATAGCGTGGGTTCGGCCTGGGACCATCGGGGATATTCACCAATGCATCGACGACATGGGCGGGAAGCGGCACATAGACAGCCTGCCCGGTCTTGGCCTGATAGAGCAGGAGGCTGTCGCCATGCAGACGGTGCCGTTCCAGCGTCACCGCGTCGCGGATGCGGAGCCCGCTCCAGCGCATCAGTAGTGTCAAAGTCCGCAGCCTGGTACGGGTGTCCTCGATCGGAATAAAGCCGCCGCGAGCGTCGCCATAAGCTTCGGTGGCAGCGATGATCCTATCGAACTCATCGCGAGGGAAATAATCGGTGGGAACCGGGGTGGTCTTGATTTTGCTGAGCGACAGAGCGGGATTCTGGGTGATGTAGTTGCGGCGGAAGCAGTCCCAAAAGAAGCCGATGACGCGGTCCTGCTTCTTTGCCTTGACGATGGCACCCTCGGTCCACGTGCTGCGGAAGACGAGCAGGGCGTCAAGATCGACCTCATCGAGGTATTCGAGTCCCTGCGCTCTTGTCCAGGGCAGGAACTGTTTCTCAAAGATTCTCTCTAGCTTCTTGATCGTGTCCGACTTGAGCCCTCGGCTGCGGGCGTCGGTCATGTAGGCATCGACGGCCTTCTTGACCGTAGCCCGCGCCTTCTGCCGACCGGCAGGCTGGGTACCGCCGTGTGAGGCGGAGGGCGCATTCGCCTCAGGAGGGGCTGCGGCCGATCCCGGCGGAATCGGAACGGAGGCGGTCGCCGTGGACTGCGGCTGAGGCGCCGAGGTGGGAAGAGGTGGAGTCGGTGCGCCAGGTACCGCGATCGAGTCCGGGTGAAGACCGTCTAACGGTAGCCCCCTCGACAGTGCTTCTTCCAGTTTTTCGCGGAACCCTTCGGCCTCGTCCCAAACACGGGTTGAGGCGCTCTTGCGGATGCGCTCATGGTTGAACCTGCCCTCGACCCACTTGGGGCAGTTGCACCGGCGGTAAAGGCGGTCGCGTTTGAACTTGCAGTCGGATGTGTGACGGGCGAAAACGAAGGAATCCATCGCGGGCCTCCCACTTCAGCTGGAGTGTTGCCCGGATGCTGAAATGGGTCAAAATTTCGGGAGGCTTTTGGGTCCAGCGACCCCCTTGGTCACAAAAGGGTCACAAAGTGGTCACAAAAACCAACCCGATTTTCAGCCCGAATCGTTAAGTGTTTGAAAAAAAGCTACTTAGATATGGTGGAGGCGGCGGGAGTCGAACCCGCGTCCGAAATCGTTGTCAGCCGGGAGAATCCATGCTCAGTCCGGTTCCGGAGGTTTCGCTTCATGCACTCAGAACGGACAAGATGCGCATCAAGCTAGTCCGATGATCTCGCGTGAAACGGCACGGACCGAGCCGCTCACGCCAGCCTGCTGTGCGACGCCCGCTCGCGGCCCACAGGCAAAACCGCGGCGAACGGCTGCTTAGTTAATTAAGCAGCAAGTGCCAGAGTGTTGTTGGCAACTTTTGTTTTGCAGGCGATTACGGGTGCCCACCCCCCGGCATGCCTCCAGACCGCAAGCGATCCCGTCGAAACCGTGACGCCCCCACTTGCCCGTTCCCGAAGCGGCGTTCTGCCTCAGGAATATGCAACGGGCGCGAGCCGGGTCTTCAGGCTCGTGCAGTACCTATCCATTCTACCCCAATCGCCGATTCAGCGCCGGCGCCGGTCCGGCCACGGCTATATCTTCTCGAGCCTACATCTTCTCCAGATCGATGGTCTCGTACGCATGTTTCAGAATTCCCGCGCGAATCTGGGCCGGCGTCCGCCCCAGCCGCGTCTGCTGGTAAGCGTAGAAGCCTTCCTTGGCGCAGGTGGAGCACTCCGCAGCGTGCAATCCCTCGAAGCAACTCCGCAGGCTGGTGTGTCCCAACTCGCGGTCGCAGCGGCAGTTGCACGGGAGCTGGTAGAGCACGTTCCCGATCCGCGCCGCGTCATGGTAGGCGTGCAATTGCCACGCGTACTGGAACTCCGGCCCGGTCAGCTTTGCCCCGCTCAAAATAGGCGGCAGCGCGCTTGCATTCAGCGGCGCGTGAGCATGGTAGGCGGGAATATCTTCGTTGGGGTTGGTCCACTGCGCATAGCAGGCCAGGGTGAGCAGAAAGACGCCGAGCGCAGGCAGCAGGCGGGCATTCACGGGATTTTTCATGGGCAATTCTTCTCTCGCAGGAATTGTAAATGCAATGGAGCGGGAACCGAAACTGGCTGCAAAAAACTGGAGCGACTCCGGCCGGGCGTTGGCCCCGTCGCACCGCCGTCCGCACAAAAAAAAGACGGCACGAACGTTTTGCTGTTCGTGCCGGGAGGCCAGTGACGCAAACTACTTCCGGGAAGCCAAGGCAGATTCGAATGCCTCAACTACCGGAATAAATCCACGATAACATAGATTGAGAAAAATGCAATACAAAAATCGAAATTATTTTTAAAAGAGGTAATTTTCAACTGTTGCTTCCTCTCCCGCATCTAAAAGTCGCACATGGCGGAGCGCCGAAAGGATGGCCGGGCTCGCCATGAAGGAGTTATCGGATATGACAAACTCTTTGGAATCCGGTACTTCGTCTGCTTCCAAAACGCCGGCCCCGTCTTCTTCGGGCTGGCTGGGCATCGGGCTGTTTGCCGCTGCCTCCGCGATTCTCGGCGGAATGGCTGCCGCATGGTGGTACAGAAATACGCTCATCCGGTTCCGTCAGGCGGCGGAATCCGGCCAAAATCCACATTTCGGTATATCCGGCGAGGATCTATCCGACGATCTGTAGTTCCAAAATGAGTCCAGGAATGCCGGAAAAACCCGCCTCAGCCTGATGAATTCCCGAAACTTCAGGCCACGCCGTTGGCCTTTCCCGCGAGGTCGAAATCCTTCTCCGTCAGGCCCCCGGCGTCGTGCGTAACCAGCGCCAGGCGCACCCGGTTGTAGCGAATGTCGATGTCGGGATGATGGCCGGCTTGCTCGGCCAGGTCGCCGACGCTGTTGACAAAGCGCAGTGCAGCGCGGAAATCGGCGAATTGAAACGTGCGCGCCAGTTCGCCGGCTTCGATCTGCCAGCCGGACAGATTCTTCAGGCGCGATTCAGCTTCTTGCGTGGAGAGCGCGGACATGCTTTTGCTCCTTCAATTGGTTTCCCAATCCGTTATCTGGCCTTAAGTATGCCTTCGTTGAGTCTAAAATCGCTTAAAAAGTGCTTCGTTTGGCTTAAATGGCCTTAAAAAGGCTTAAGAACCACGAAGCATTTCGTCGTTCGGCGGCCGACCAAATCTGTAACGCATTCATTTCATGATACTTAAAAAATCGGGGCACAGAATCTGAGCGCTTTTCAGGGGGGAGGGGGTCGGGGGGTACGTCCGAAAGCAGGAATTCTGCCTTGCGGCTAAGCCTCGTTCTTCGCTTGCATTCGATCTTCGAGCCTCTGGCCATCTGGTTCCCGAAGCCCCTGGCTCCGCGCTCGCAACCCTTGCTCCTTTATTGTGCTCCAACCGCAACCTTACTTCTTTATTGTGCTCCAACTCGGTTTAATTATCTGCAAAACGAATGAGAAAAAACTCGCTCGCATCGTGTTATTCATCGCGCAGGGTCAGCGCCGGAGCGATCGTCGCCACGCGCAGGGTTGGAAGGGCCGCGGCAAGAAATGCTACACCCGCAAGCACCAGAACCACGCCGAGAATCGTGGGTCCGTCGTAGACTTTGACCCCGTAGAGAGCGCTGCGCAAGACACGTAGAACCCCCGCGCACAGGATCAGACCGAGGATAAGCCCCCACGCGGAGGCTCGTATTCCCGGCGCTCCGACGTGGACCATGGCGCGGCGAACCGGGGAGCCGAGGGCGATGCGGATGCCGATCTCGCGGGTGCGCTGCGCAACGGTGTTGGCCACCAGGGCAAAGATGCCCACGGCGCTGAGCAACAGAGCCAGCGCGGCCATGGCGCCCAGCAGGGCCACTTCGATGCGCTGGGTGGCCAGGGTTTGCGCTTCAAGGTCGCTCATGCTGTAGAAACCGGAGAAGGGCAGGCCGGGATCTGCGCTGGCGAGGGCGTGCTGCATCTGTTCCGTTAGGCCCGCGATGGGGCCGTCGGTGCGCACGATCCAGCTTGGCTGAAACCAGGTGTGAATCATCGCCAAAGTGCCGGGCTGGGTCATCTGCGCGGCGGGCACGTACACCGTCTCTTCTGTCTGCAGCGGGGCGACCGGGTCAAGGCCCGACGAAAGCTGAACGTCGCCCACCATGCCGACGATAACCATGCCTTTATCGAGCGTGCGGCCCACGGGGCTGGCGCCGCCATAGAACTTCCGCGCAAAAGAGTGGTTCACGATGGCGACAGGCTGCGTATTCGGACCGTCCGAGCCGGCGAACCTGCGTCCGGCGAGCAGGGGAATCTGCAAGGTCTCGAAGTAGCCCGGCGTCACGTAGACCGCGTCGGTTTGCACCTGCTCGCCGGCCTCTTTGCCGTCTGCCAGCGTGAATTCGTTGTTCATGGTGCGTTCGAGGGGCAGCGTTATCCCTACTGCGGCGTTCTCCACGCCGGGAATCCGCCGCATCGCCGCCGTGCTCTCATCGAGCAGTTTGCGAAAAGCAGGCGGATCGTTGTAGCGCGCATCGTCGAGCGAGGCCTTGGCCGTCATCACGTTGCGTGGATTGAAGCCTGGCGGCAGGGTCTCAAGATGGACAAGCGTGCGGATGAGCAGCCCCGACCCGGCCAGCAGGAGCACGGTGAGAGCCACTTCGCCCGCGATCAGCGTCTGCCGCAGGCGCAGCCCCTCCGTACTGGCAACGCCGCGGCTGCCCATGGCGGAGCGCAGATCGACCCGGCGCACGGCAAGCGCCGGCAACATCCCGAACAAGACGCTGGTGAAGACGGAAATGAGGAGCGTGAAGGCCAGCACTCTTGTGTCAAGGGGCACGCCGGCCACCGGCAGGTAGCCCAGAGGCAGCAGCGAAAGCAGGCCGCGCAGCGCCAGAAAGCCTACTCCCACGCCGGCCACGCCGCCGGCCACGGCCAGCACCAGGTTTTCGACCCAGAGCTGCCGCTCGACCTGCCAACGCGAGGCGCCCAGGGCCAGCCGCGTGGCGATCTCGGGTGTGCGGCGGGCCATGCGCACCAGCGTCAGCCCGGCCAGATTGGCGCAGGCAATGAGCAGAATCAACCCCGCGGCCAGCATCAGCGCCAGGGCCTTGGGGCGCAGCGTAGCGGTTTCGCCCTGCTGCAGCGGCACGCAGTGGAACGAAACCCGCGCGCCCGGACCGTACTGCGGCGCCAGTTGCGCAGCCCAGGCGGCCCACGCGCGGTTGATCTCCGCGTCGGCTTGCTGCCAGTTGGCGCCGTCTCGGAGCCGGACGATGACGTCGTAGTTGCTGCCGGCGCCTTCGCCTTGCGTGCTGGGCTGGATCGGCGTGTAGAGGTCGGCGCCGATCGGGGTCTGCGCCCGCGGAGCAAGTACGCCGACAACGGTGTACAGCGCGCCTTTGAGGTGGATCGCCTGGCCGACGATGTTGCGGTCGGACGCGAAGATTGTGCGCCAGAGTCCGTAGCTAAGAATAGTTGCGCGGGGGCCGTTGGGAGCATCCTCGGCCACCGTAAAGTTGCGGCCAAGCATCGGGTGCACGCCCAGCACATTGAGGTAGTTTGCCGAGATGCGTCCGTCGTGCACGTAGCCCACGCGTTCGCCGGCCTGCATATTGACTCCCTCGGCGCGGCGGCTCGAAACAGCCGAGAGCAGCGAGGGCACGTCGTCGCGCAACTGCTCCCAGACCTCACCATTGATGGAATGGCCGGCGTCGTAGGAGGCCGAGCCCTGGACCAGCCGGAAGATGGTCCCCATGCGCTCGGGATGCGGGTAGGGCAGGCTGGTGAGCATGAGCGCGTTGACAATCGAGAAGATAGCCGTGTTGGCCCCGATGGCCAGCGCCAGCGTGACGATGACAGCCGCGGTAAAGCCCCGATTGCGGCGCAACTGCCGGAAGGCAAATTTGAGATTTTGTACGAATGTCCGCATCGATGCTCATCCTTTCCAACGTGGTGTCTCCGATAACTCTTTACTGCCTTGAGATCGGGAAGCGTCCCCAGGGGCCAGGGGCAACCGCATGAACTGTACGTGATACGGTGGATGGGCCGTTTTGTTCCGCGTTTCCCCGAAGCTGCTTCGGAGTCATTTTTGGGTTCGATTTCCCACTCTCCCACCCCAGCGCACAAAGCGAGTTGGGGACCCCGTGAAGCGCGGGGCTAACAAATTCGCCGCGGCGAACGCCCACGGCGCGGAAACGGGACCGGTTTCATAAACTAGCGCATTCACGCGATTGCCTTGTCCTCAGGGGCTGAAGCCCGCATTCATCCCATTGCATTTGCGGCACGACTAAAGTCGTGCCCTGACACGCTTCGCTGTTCCGAAGGCTTTTTCCGGGTCTGTTAAGTTGTGACCTGGTACATGGTCCATGACGCAAGAGTCACCAAACGCCGCCTAATACGCCGACGGCAGGCTGGGGTCGCGGAAGACCGAGTTGGCGCGACGAATGTCGCCCACGCCGCCGAAGTTGGCCAGCGTGAAGCTGTAGAGCCACTGCGTCTCGTCGCGGCTTACCGTGCCTTCGGAGCCCAGCTCGAAACGCCGGTAGCCGAGCGTGAGACCGCAGCAGTTCCAGTTGTACGCGGCCTGCATGCCGGCGTACTGCACCTGGTGAATCACGAAGTCGTAGCCGCCGTTGATGGCCAGGTTGAAGCCCTCGCCGTTGGGCTTGCCGATCGCAAGAAACGGGTGCAGTTGCTGGCTCTTAAGTGTGGTCGACGAAGTCCCCGTGTTCTCGTCCACGGCGTTGAGCAGGGCGTGCTCGACGCCGAGCGTGGTGCGGCCCCAACTGTAGCCCGCAAACAGGTTGTCGGCGTCCAGTTGGCCAGCCTTGGGGTCGTAATCGAGATCCCACTCGAAGCGCAGGTTGCTGATGGCGTTGAAGCGCAAGCGAGAGACAATGGGCGAAATGTTGCGCGGCGAAGTGAGAAAAGCCACGGGCGTCAGATCCAGCGCGGCGTTGAAGACATTGCGGCGGCCAGGGATCAGCGCGCCCCCGAAGTTGGGGTCGAAGTAGAAGTCCTGCGCGATCTGCCACGTAGCCCACTCCCGCGCTGCACAGTTAACCGCATGATCGGCTTGATTGGCCTGATCCGCCTGATCCGACTTACCCGCCTGATTCAACCGATCCATTTGATTCAACTGTCTCGATGGTCCAGATGCGCCCCCGTCCGCGTCTCCGCCGCCGTCCTTCGCGCCGCAGCTTCGGTCTCCGGCAGGCTTGAGATAGAAATGCTGCGTCAGCGAATAGCCAACCTGGTTGGTGTTGGCGGCAATGTCGGTAGTGTCGAACAGCAGCACGTTGCGCGCCTTGGCGCCGATGCCCCCCACATAGTTGTAGGTGATCTCCGGCTCGATGACGTGGCGCAGCACGCGGTGGCCGAAGGGCAGCGTGAAGTCGCGCTCGAGAGCGGGCGGACGAATGTCGATGCTCGCTTCGAGGTCGGTGCGCACCAGCGGATCGTGGCTGATGTAGGGGATGCCGCCGTTTGCCCCGGTCAGGTCCGGCGTCTGGCTGATGGTGTAGTGCGTGTCCCTGAGCGCGAACTCCGGAACCAAGCTCCACCCGCCGGCCGAAAGCGGCAGCGAAAGATGCGGATAGATGTCGAACCGGCCCACGTTGCGCGCGTGAAAATCCGGCTCGGAGCGGTTGAGAAACCCCGCCGAGGAGCTGAACCACCAGTAGAATGGCGAATTCCACAGCGGACGGGCCAACACATCGTAGCGGGCGCTGGGCAGGTGGAGAACTTTGACCTCGTCGCCGTTGGCGGTGCTGGCGAAGCTCTGGAAGCGCTCGAGCGACCCGGAGAGAACGCGGCCATTGTGGTTGTGCGTGAGGCCCACGACGCTCGTGACCTGGGAGCTGGTGGCCTGCGTGTAATTGTCGTTGAAGACCAGCCGGTAGGTGTAGCTGGACAAGTACTCGGCCGCGCCGGCCAGGCGAGTCGCCGGCGTGAAGTCCTTGCGCCCCTCGGCGCCCACGTCCACGCCGCCCTGGTTGACCCGGACCATGCCGGCGAACACAGGCAGCCCGCTCGAACCGGTGCGCGAGGCCGGTTGCGCCGTGGATCCTGAAGGCTCGCCGGCCGATTCGTCAAAGAGCGACAGGCCGGGCGCATCGGGAAGCTCATGGACGCCGCGATCCGCCGGCGCCGGCGCCGCTACGCCCACAGGCTGCTCAACGCCGCGGTCGAGCAAGGCGTTCCAGTGGACGATGAGGTGGTCGAGCCCCAAGCCCTTGTAGCGGAAATCGCCGTTCGGCGCCCAGCCGCGCTTGCTGAAGTACTCCGAGCCCACCACCATGTCCATGCTGCGGTTGATGGCCCAGTAGACCTGCTCGCCAAACGTGAACCCCCGGATCGACGAGCCGGTGCTGATGACCGGAATCAGCAGCCCGCTTTCGCGTCCGTTCTCCGACGCCGGATGGCGCAGATAGGGCAGGTAAAAGATGGGAACTCCCAGAAAGTCGAAGCGCGCATTCGAGGTCGAGGCCACTCTGTTGTCGAGTTCGATTTGCCGCGCCAGGATGCGCCAGTCCGGATGGGGAAGCCGGCAGTTGGTAATCGACCCGTCCACGATCTTGTAGTTGCCTTCGCCGTTCTCAAGCAGCACGCGGGCGGAGAACAGCAGCGGGTTCACCGTGGAGTAGACGGCGGCGCGGCCCAGCGAGCGCACCCCCTCCGAGCCGGTCACATTGTAGAAGCGCGCCGTGTGCGCGTTGAGCCGCATCTGGCCGTGTGTGGCCTCGATGAGCACGTCGTAAGGGCCTCCGGTCACCTGCAAGTGGCCGTCCGCTTCCACCTCCGATGTGGCCTGGTTGTACACGATCTTGTCGGCGCGGATCACGTAGCCCTTATAGTCGATAACCACCTTGCCCTCGAGGGTCCAGACGTCGCCCACGCGAGTCTGCTTCAGGGCCTCGATCTTGACCGGCACGCCCGCCTTGGCCGCCTGCTCCGGCACGGCCACGGGCATCAGCTCCTGGCCGGGATCATCTGGAAGCCCGTAGGGAAGCGCGGCGGCTTGAGGCGCACTCAAGGCGTCCGGCGCGCCGTCCGCAACCGTCATCCGGAAGCCTGCCGCCGGCTGCTGCGGCGCGGGTAACGCATTGGTTAACGCCTGTCCCCCAAGTTGCAGGTGACAGAGGGCCGCAAGCGTGATAAACAGTAAATTACGCGGACGCATCCAGAATCCAGACCGGTGCAAGGCTCAGCATAGCAAACACAGGTACACGGATTGGGACGCGCGGCGCGTGGCTCTGGCAGCAGAAAAATCCGGCTTGCGTCTTTCCCATCATGGTTCCCCGATGCGGATTGCTCTTGCTTTTTCCGCGGTCTCCCCCCTCAATTTAAATAGTGCGTTCGCCGCGAGCGGCGAACCCGAGCCGCGCTGTTCAGACCCGCGTGCCGCGGCGCCCCGCGTGCCGGTGCTTGAGCGGCGTTCGAGAAGGGATGAGGAGAATTGAGCACAGCCCAGGTCCGCCTTTCAACCCCGTGGAAGCAGGAAGTGAACCGGCGCATTGCCGAGCACCGCAGCCGCATTGCGCATCCCGTGCACGATCCGGAGACGCCCGGCGGCGCGCACAATGCCGCCGCCGGAGGCCGCGCCGCTGAAGCCGCGGCGCGCGTGGCCGCACGCTTTGCCAACGCGCCAAGCTACAGCGAAATGCTCGCCGAAGAGGCTCGTGCGGCCGTGCGCGCGGCCGAGTTTGCCTCCCGCGCGGCGCTCCACGCGCAGGCTGCCGCGGAGTCCGTGCTGGCCGGGCTTGAGGCGGCATCCGCGGCCCAGTTTGCCGCTCCCGTACTTGAAGCCGCCGTCGCAAAAGCCGAGCTGCCCGCCCCCGCCGCGGCCATAACCGATTCCTGGGACGCCCCAAGCGCGTCGCCCATGCACTGGGAGCCCCGGCCGGTCCCGGCCCTTCGCGCGGCGAGTGCTTCCGCGCTTGGCGCCTATGGCGCTCTGGGAGCTTACGAAAGCCTTGTCGAACTGCCGGCTGAACAAGTTGCGGAAAAGCCCGGATCGGGCAAAGCTTTGTGTCAGGGCACGACTTTAGTCGTGCCGCAAATGCAACAGAATAAAGGGCGGGCTTTAGCCCCTGCGGAAGCTTCGTCGCTGAATTCGCTCCTTGTTCCGTGTTTTTCCGCAGCCTGCGAAGCCCCGGCGCAGATCGAGGATGCGGCGGATGAAAGAATGCAATTCTCCGAGGCGTCCCAGCCCGCACACGCCAACCTCATCGAGTTTCCGCGCGAGCTCGTGGCCACACGCAAAGTGCGCCCGCGCATCGCCGAAGGCCCCTACGGCGCTCTGCACGAGCCGGGATCGCAGTTGAGCATCTTTGAAGTGGACCCGGACGCCGTTTCCACCATGCCCACGCTGGCCGTCGCGGAGGCTGCCGCGCCTTCCGTTTCCCCGTGGACCCAGCCCGAATGGTCGGGAATCGAACTTGCCGCGCAGCCCGCCCAAGAGCTTGTCCTCGAAGACCTGGCCGACCTGGACCTTGCCGGCCAAGACCCTGCCGCCCGAGACTTCGCCGCTCAAGGCTTCGCCGCCCAGGACCTCGCCAATTTCCTGCCCCAGAACGGGGAAGTGAAGCCGGCGCCGGCCCTCGAACTCGCGCCCATGAGCCGCCGCCTGCTGGCCGCGGTTACCGACGGCGCGCTCATTACGGCTGCGTTTCTGGCCGCCGCCTTCGCCGCCGCTTGCAACGCCCGCACCTTCCCCGGACCGCGCCAGGCCGAGCTGGCCGCGGCCGCGGCGCTGCTGGTCATCGCAGCCCTCTATCAAACGCTCTTCTTCACGCTCGGGCGCGTCACGCCCGGCATGAAATACGCCCGCATCGGCCTGAGCACCTTCACCGGCCAGCGCCCCACCCGCCGCCAACGCACCGCCCGCCTCATAGCGCTGCTCCTGTCGGTACTCCCCGTCGGCCTGGGCCTGGTCTGGTCCGCCTTCGACGAGGACAACCTCAGTTGGCACGACCGCCTCTCGCAGACGTATTTGCGCAGGTGCTAACGAAGTAACATGCGATTGGCGTCGAGCGGTCTATGAGACACTCAGCGATGTATGGCTATGACCCGCAAACCGGCCAAAACAGCCAGCCTCTCCGCTCTTCCTGCGGATTGGTCTGCTTTTCTGTCGCGGGACACCGCAGCGTCTCCCAATTTCATGAAAAACGTGGAGAAATTACCCGCTCAAGAGCGTGAGATTTTCGCCACACCCCAAGTACCGCCCGCAGCACCGCCGCCGCGCCGGCGGAAGAGCTAAGTGAGCCACGGTTTATCGATCGTTTTTTGTGTGCCGCCGTTTGTAAGGCGGGTGGCCCAGGTCTCCTTGCTGACAAACGAAGCGACTGGGTGCCCCAGGTCTCGACCCTGAGACCTGGGATTCAAGCCACTGTCCCGAAACTTACCCTTTGTGAGACGCGCTCCTACTTCGCTTCCCACGGGTTAAAGACCGGCACTCGCGCTATTTCGAAATCGCTGCGGTCGCGCGTCACAACTGTGAGACCATGATGCGCGGCAGTCGCGGCAATGAGCAAATCGGGCTGAGAAAATGTGTGGCCTATCTTGCGGCCATCCTCCAACATCAGACGCCATTTCAGCACGATATCTTCGCTCACGTTCAGCGTTCGGTCACGGTCAAACATCGGACGGACTTTGAACGCAAGCCAATCCTGCAAGCCCGCCCGCTTCTGTGGATCAACGCTCAACTCGATGCCGTACCGAATTTCTGCCAGGCTGACCGCGCTAACATAAAGCTCCTGAATTGGAGTCGAGGCAACAAACTCGACCACTCTTCGCTCAGGCTTCGGCTTTTTCAGCTCCGAAAGGATATTTGTATCGAGCAACCAACTCATCAGAGGGTCACGTCCCGCACCACGGGCGACGGTACACGCGGCGGCGCAATATCAACCTCGGGATAAGGGCACGCCTGCATTGCCTCAATTAAGGCTGCCCCAGTCCGCATATCCGGCTGCGAAGATTTCAGCACCTCACGAATGAGGTCTTCCGGGGTCTTAAAGAGCCCGGCCTCCATGCGCTGACGGATCAACGCTTCAACATCCGGGCTGGTAATTTCAATCGTCATAGCGGCCACCCTCTTTCATCGTAACCCTTTTCGGGACAGGGCAAAACACACGCGGCTGGATAACGGCCCACCGGTAGAAGTGGATGATTTGCTGCTCGCGTCCGGATGGCCGCCACCCGTCAATTACTCATCAGTAAACATTCCGATGCGGCAGAATTTCACTGTCGCCCTATATAACCTGCTCCCTATTCCCTATTCCCTATTCCCTGTCTCTTTCACCGCGCCAGTGCCCGAACCGCGCTAACCCCCGCCCCCAGCAGCGCCGTCACGTCGTCCGGCTCCAGCACTTCCAGCGAGAAGCTCTGCAGCGGGCTCATCCTCACCATCGACTCCAGGTGGCTGCGCAACAGCGGCAACTCCAGAAAGCGCACGTTGCGCCCCGTAAAGTAGAAGCGCCCCGGCCCCGCCAGGTGAATAAACGAAGCCGTCGCCGCCGCCAGCGCCCGGTGCCAAAGCTCCACAAACTCGCGGCAGCGCTCGTCGCCCTTTTTGGCGCTGGCAAAAACCTCTTCCGGCTCCATGTCCAGGAACCTCATGCGCATGGCCCGGTAGCCGACGATGCCCTCCAGATGGCCCACCCCGCCGCAGCCGCAGTAGCGCTCCCTGGGGTCGAGCGTAACGGTCACGTGGCCGCCCTCCCAGACGCCCTCGAAGTAAGGCCAGCGGCCGTACCCGATGCCGTTGCCGATGGTCCACACGCGCACCAGCTTGTCCATTTGTCCGCGCGTGGCGGCCACGCCCGCGGCGATGGCGTCGGCGTCGTTGGCCACATGTACAGGCGCAGCGATGCCGCGCGCCGCGAGCGCCCGCGCCAGCTCCTCATCCATACGCATGCCCTTGAGCTGCGGCAGATTGGGCGAGTCCTCCACCACGCCGTGGCGAACGATGCCGGGAACCGCTACCCCAATCGCATCCACGCCTGCGCCGTAGAGCGCGGCCACGTGCTCGGCCAGCTTTTCGACTAAATCACCGCCCGGCATCGCGTTCAGCGCGTCCAGCACCTCCGCGTCTTCCGGATAGCGAAGCGCATTCCCCGTCAGCCGCTGGTCTTCAAGCCTGCCCGTCACAATATGGTGTGTCATCACAGCGCCGATGGCGATGGTCATTTGAACCCTCCTCGGGGAGAAACTGCCGAGTGGCCGTGCGTTTAGCGCTGCGGCTGCTGCGCTCCCTCGTCTAACGCGGTCCGGAATCTTTCGGCAAGGCTCCCGCCTACCCCGTCTGGTAGCGGTTCAGCCGTCCGATGCCGTTAAACGCCGCCACTTTGTAGCACTCGGCCAGCGTGGGGTAGTTGAATACCGCATCGATAAAATAATCGATCGTACCGTCCAGCGCCATCACCGCCTGGCCAATGTGAACCAGCTCGCTCGCGCCCTCGCCGATAATGTGTACGCCCAGCACCCTGCGCGTGTCGCGATGAAAAATAAGCTTCAGCCGCCCGGTCGTATCGCCCCGGATCTGCCCCCGCGCCACCTCGCGATAGTAGGCCATCCCAACTTCGTAAGGCACGTCCTCGTCCGTCAACTGCTCCTCGGTCTTGCCGATAAAGCTGATCTCCGGGATGGTATAAATTCCGAACGGGTAAAAGCTCGGATTCGATTTGGTGGCCAGATCGCCGAATGCGCTTAGCGCCGCGATGCGTCCCTGTTCCATCGAGACCGAAGCCAGCGAAGGAAATCCCACCACGTCGCCCACCGCGTAAATGTGTTCCACCTTGGTCTGGTAGTGCTCATCCACGGGGATGCGCCCGCGCCCGTCGGCCTCAAGCCCCGCCGCCGCCAGGTTCAGCTCGTCCACATTCCCTTGCCGGCCCACCGCGTAAAGCAGCGCGTCGCCTGAAACCTTCTTCTTGCTCTTGAGGTTGGCCACCACCGTCCCCTGCGTCGGCTCCTCCACGGAGTCCAACTCTTCGCCCAGCCACAGCGTCACGCGGCTGTCGCGCAGGTGATAGCTCAGCGCCTCGATAATCTCCTGGTCGGCAAAATCCAGCAGCTTGGGCCGCTTCTCGATCAGCGTCACGCGCACGCCCAGCACCGCGAACATGCACGTGTACTCCACGCCGATCACGCCGCCGCCCACCACGATCAACGACCGCGGCAGCTCTTCCATCCCCAGAATCTGGTCGCTGTTGATGATCGTCCGGCCGTTGATAGGCACCTGCGCCGACGACGCCGGCTTGGTGCCCACGCCGATAATTATGTTGTCCCCTTCGAGCGTGGTTTCCGTCGAAGGACCTTCCACGACAACATGGTGTGGATCGATGAAGCGCGCTATCCCGTGAACCACGTCCACGCCGTTGCGCGAAAGCTGCGCCTCGGTCACGTCCACTTCGGTCTTGATCACCGCTTGCACCCGGAACGCAAGGTCGGCCATCGTGATCTTCTCTTTGACGCGGTAGTTCACCCCGTATATCGTCCGGTAGTTATAGCCCGAAAAATGCAGCACTGCCTCGCGCATGGTCTTCGACGGGATGGTGCCCGTATTGATGCACACCCCCCCCACCACCGACCGCCCCTCGATCACGGCCACGCGCTTGCCCTTCTTGGCCGCGGCCACCGCCGCCCGCTGCCCCGAAGGGCCCGAGCCGATCACCACCATGTCGTATTTGAGGGCGCTCATGCCTGGCGTCTCTCCCAAAATACAGCTTTATTTGCCACATTCTGCCGTGGGCTTAAAAGGGAAGCGGCAGGCTGCCCAAGGACCATGATCCCGTTCTCGGGCTTACCCACCCGGAGCCTACCATACCACCTCCGGCTCGCGATCCTCGCCGAGCCAAAGATGTTTTGACCGGCAAGGATCGGCCGCCAGCCATTGCGCCGCCGGCGCGGCGCCAACCTATGGTTGCTTCCCTTCCAGAAACACAAACGAATTCCCGCCCGGATCGTGTACGAAGACGAGTCCCTTGACGCGCCTCGCGTCCAGCCCCCGGCTCTTGAGCTCGTCCGCGGCCTTGCGCGCGTCGGCAACCAGAAACAGCATCTGCGCCCGTTCGCGAGGCCGCGCGGCATGCACCTCGATGCGCAGGTCCGGCGCACCCGGCGCCGTCATGCGGATGCCGCCCTCCGTCTTCTCCTCGTCGAAGCCGAGCTTCTTATAAAACTCGCGCGCCGCCGCCAGGTCGCCCACCGGCAGCTCGAACCCCAGCATCTCCTCCGACACGCGGTCCGCGCCCAGGTGCTTGCCGCGATCCATCGTGTGCAGCGACCCCGGCATATACTGCGTAAACTCCGTGGTCCGCCCATCCGGGTCCTTGAGGTGAGTGATAAGATTGCCCGCCCCGGCCTTCACCACGCGCGACAAATCGAGTCCCCGCGAAACATAAAGGCTGTAGAGCGCATTCAGGTCGGCCGACTCGTAGCAAACGTGCATCCACCCCAGCGGCTCATCCGGCTTGGTCTGCGGATACACCTCGATGAATTGCCGGTTGTTCACCTTCACGAATGCCTGCACCGTCTTTCCGCCCTGCGTGCGCGAAAACGCCTCTTCGTAGCCCAGCTTCTTGAAAAAGTCCATCTCTTTATCGAGGTTGCTCACGCGATAAGCCACATGAGCAATGCCGTCAATCTGCCCCGTCGGCGCGCCGCTTTGCGCGTCACTCTGAGCATTTCCGCGCGGCGCGCAAGCGAACAGCGCCGCCGCCGCCAATATTGCAACCCATCGCGTCTTCATTCCCATCGTCTGTGTCCTCTCATCCTTCTCCATGCGCCGCGCCTTCACGCATACTCTTCGCGATAAGGAGTAAACACGTCCAGCACTTCGGAATCCTCAAGCGCCGACGCCTGGTGCTCCACGCCGCCATCCACCGCAATGCTGTCGCCCGCGCGCATCTCCCACGTCTTGCCCTCGGCCGCAAACCGGATGTGCCCCCGCGTGACGTACACAAGCTGATGATGCGGATGGCTGTGCCGCGCCCCGCTCCATCCTCGCGTAAAGGTGTGACGCACAAGCATCAGATTCGGGTTGTAAGCCAGCACCTGCCGCACCATCCCCGCCTCCGGCGCAGTCAAAGGCGTCGCGTCAGCCGCCGTATAAATCACTCCGCCTTCACTCATAACGTCTCCGCGCAAACTCCGCGATTCGGCCTTAACTGATCGCCGATCACTGAACACTGATCACTGATCACTGTTCACTGCTTTACCTGTTCATCCATCCGCCGTCCACAACCAGAATATGTCCGTTCACATAATCGCTCGCGCTCGAAGCCAGAAACACCGCCGCCCCGGCGAGATCCTCCGGCGCGCCCCAGCGTCCCGCCGGAATCCGTTCCAGTATCTGCCGCGACCGCACCGGATCGTTGCGCAGCGCCTCGGTGTTATCGGTGTCCATGTAGCCTGGCGCAATGGCGTTTACGTTCACGCCCTTCGCCGCCCACTCGTTGGCAAACGCCTTTGTCAGTTGTCCCACGCCGCCCTTGGCCGCCGCATACGACGGCACGTTGATGCCGCCCTGAAACGTCAGCAGCGAAGCAATGTTGATGATCTTGCCCGACCCGCGCGGCAGCATGTGCTGGCCCGCGTGCTGCATCAGCCGAAACACGCTGGTCAGGTTCACGTCGATGATCGTCTTCCAGAACTCATCCGAGTGCTCGATCGCCGGCGCCCGCCGTATGGTCCCCGCATTGTTCACCAGAATGTCGATGGTCCCCAATGCCGCCACGGTCTCTTCCACCAGCCGCGCGCACACCTCGGCTTCGCCCACATTGCCCACCAGCCCGACGGCATCGGCGCCCATCGCTTTCAGTTCCGTCACGGTAGCTTCAGGCGCGTGCGTCGAACTGTGTACAGCCACGCTGGCGCCCGCCTCGGCCAGCGCCTTGGCAATGCCCGCACCCAGCCCGCGCGAGGAGCCGGTAACCAGCGCCGCTTTTCCCTTGAGATTGAACTTATCGAGAATCAGTGGAGTGCAATCCTTTCCGGCTGCGTGAATCGCTCGCCGCTTAAGGCGGTTCCACGGTTGCTGTACCCAAAGCTACGTGCCCATCCATGCGACTTTTTTCCGTCACACTGGGTGGGATGACACGGCCGTTGCGTATAACATCTCTGGAACCGCTTTAGGTTCCTGACCCCTTGACGATGTACCAAATCCTGGGTGCCCCAGGTTCGGCGCGTCTTTGCTTTTGCGCCTAACCTGGGATAGCTCGGATCTTAACCGGACCAATTCCATGCGGTCAGAGGACTAGCCGCTCTCCATCATAAAGGATCGGCGTTCATGCCGAGTTACTGCCCCGCCGCCGGCGCCATTCCTCGCTCCACGGCCATCAGCGCCGCCTTCATAAACCCCAGCGTGTGCGCCATCCCCGCGTGCCACGGCGCCGAGCACGTCATCTGCGGGCTATGATCCGGAATCATCACCCCGTCGAATTTGTTCTTATAGAGAATCGACATAATGCGCAGCATGTCCACGTCGCCGTCGTCGATAAACGTCTCGTGATAGCGCGGCGCCTTGCCGCTCACGTTGCGGAAATGCACGTACGCCAGCCGCCGCTGCGCGCTGTAGCGCTCCACTGTCTCGTACAAATCGCCTTCGGTCATCTCCGCCAGCGTGCCCAGGCAAAACTCCAGCATGTTGCTGGGGCTCGCCGAAATGTCGATCAGCCTTTGGTACATCGCCTGCCGATACACAAGCCGCGGCTGTTGCCGCATCGTCGGCGTAGGCGGATCGTCGGGATGCGCCGCCAGCCGCACTCCGGCCTTCTCGGCCACCGGCAGAATCTCTTCGAGAAAACGCTCGAGCCGCCGCCATAACTCGTCGTGCGTAATGCTGGCCAGCGTGCCCGCCGGCGCATGCGCATCGTAAATCATGTTCCACACAACGCCGTTGGGCATCGGCGTATCGACAGGCCCATCCATACCCACTGAAATCGCGCCCCCGCGCGCAAACGGCCCGCTCACGCGCCCGCAAACGCCGGCAATCGAAAAGTTATAGCCCAGCGTGCCGATGCCGGCCTCGCCCATCGCCCGCACCATCGCCTGCACGTTGCCGATCTGCTGCGCGCGCCTGGGGCCATCGAGCAGAATGTCGTACCAGTGCGCCGGGTCCAGGTTTTCAATGGCTTCGAGCTTCAGTCCCGCGGCTTCGATCCGTTTGCGCAGTTCCGTCAGCTCGGCCGCCGTCCACAGACGCTCGGGATCGCCGGCCACGCCCCACGGTTTGTCCTTGCCGCCGGTGGGTTGGTTCTGCGAAGGGTTGCCCTCACCTTGCTTGAAGTAATCCACCAGATGCGCGACCACGTGCGTGCACCCGGCTTGCACCGCGAAGGCGTAGTACTCCTCGTTGAGCATGTGCCGGTAAAGACCCAGTCCGAGTTTCATCTTCTCCGCCTCCCGCAGGTGCGAATAAATCGATTTTATAGCAGCGGCGATTCTCCCGTCTCACGCCCCTTCCGCATGGCCGCCGCACCATCGGCGTCTCTTGTCTCATGGTGCATAGCGCGCGAGTAAAGTCCCTCAGAGTTACACACGTGAAATTCGTGTATTAAATGGAATCTCTCGAAGCATCTCCGTTCGATACTCACGGACCGCTGTACAATCTGAAGCTTGGCAATTCTTCTTTTCTGAGAGATTTTTCCATAAACCTGCTTTGTGTCAGGGCACGACTTTAGTC
>JBOGLX010000182.1:0-38014 GCA_050745765.1 Occallatibacter sp.
AATAGATAACCTGAGCAGCCATCTCGGTCAAAATGGACAGCAAGTCGGACAGCATGAAGTGTATGTTTAGGAAAAGAAAGGAAATTGTTGCGAGGGCAGCGCTCTAACCAAACTGAGCTACGTCCCCTGCAATTTCAATCGCTTAGCGCAAATTGCAGAATTTACTGTCTCTCTTACTCCCGCTCTTCGCCTGTTTCCACCATTTGCACCGGATCTGACCGAATTCCGGGAGAAATGGACAGTATGGACAGTGAGCCACAACCCAAACCTCTGTCGCTCTGTTAAGCGAATGCGAACTCCGCGAAGTTGTCACCACTCCGTTTACCAAATTGTACCAAACAAATCCATTCCGCCGGCGAGGGATCCCGGTCATATAAGCGCTACGGCGCATGAGCCACGTTCCGCTGCTAATCATCCGAAACGGTCGCGACAGCGCCAAACCGAGCCGGTCTTCGCATGAGTCAGCGAATGCCGAAGCGGCTCTCATAGCGCTGGCGCAGACGCTCCCGAACCCAGGAATCAAAAGATTGCTCTGTGTCGTATCGAAAGCTGAAGCTCATCTGGCTCTCTATCTTTTCGCTGTTCACCAGCCAGTAACCTTCCAGGGAGCTTATCGCACTGGAGGGACAGTTCGTGATCCATCGTGCGCGCAAATTCCACGCGATATCGTTGCAGACGTGGAGGAGGGGTTGCGGGAAGAGGATGGCCCTCCCATGCAGCCGCTGGACCATCTGGAGCGGGCTGAGGCAGCCAGCTGCGCCCAGGTTGTAGCTTTCGTTCGCCCGGCGCTCAAGTACCAGGAGCACCGCGGAGCAGAAATCGTCGATATGGGTGAGCTGAAGCGATGACATCCGGTCAGGTAGAAGCACGAGCCGCCGCGAGAGGTGCTCATAGAGCGGATTATCGCTTTCGCCGCCAATGATGAACGACGGACGGAGAACCGTGATCGCGGCAATCAAGCCGTTACTGCGCGTGTTCTGGACAAGACGGTCGCTCTCCGCCTTGTGCTCAGCGTACATAAAACCGGCCATGGGGTTTAGCGGAGCGGTCTCGCGAAACGGCGCCGTCTGTTGAGGAACGAAGCCGTAGACCGACGCCGAGCTGATGTACAACAGATGTTCGACACCGCACGCGGAGCAAGCACGCAGGATCTGACGCGTGCCCTCGATGTTTGTCTGGCGCATACGGCGCAGGTTGTGCGACGGACGCAGTACAAAGGCCGCGTGGAGCACGGTATCGATCCGGTATTCCTGGAGCAGGTGGTCGAGTGGATCGGCGACGTCCGCCACGACCAGGCGCAAGCGAGCGTCGCGCTGCCGGGTGAGGGCGGGCGACGGACGAATGTCGACCCCGACCAGGACCTCGAGAGCGGGCTGAGCGAGCAGCATGCGAACGATGGCCCGGCCGAGATAGCCCGAAGAGCCCGTGATCAGGATCCGGCGGCCGCTTATCACCGGACCGCTCCCTGGCCTGCGGCCACGAGCGCGAGGAGTGCGCGCTCATAGTCTTCGCCGTTGACTTCAAGGACGTGACGCGGGGAAGAAACATAGCGATCGGAGCAGTCGCTTGCAGCCGGCTCGATGGAGGGCGGTTGAACCTGCCCCTTCAGGTGAGCAGCGACGAACCTTGCCTGAGCGTCGGCGACGGGCCAGAGCGCGCCGGAAGGCTGCAGGAGACCCACAAAGTAAAGCCCGCGTAGCGTCTTATGCACCAGACGCAGTTGCAGCCGCTGGAGCAGCGCATCGGTGCTGTCTCCGGTGATGGAAGAGTCCAGAAATGGATGGGAGACCTCGTAGCCAGTGCATGCGACGATGGTGTCGAACTCGAGTTGTGCCGCGCCGGACCGGGTTCGTTGCCCGGGAAATGAGCCAAAGCGAACCTCGGCGCCGTGAATACTTTCAATAGGGCCGGCGACCTGAATGCCTCCTTTCCGGATGCAAGCCAACAACTCGGAATTGACGAGCGGATGTGTCGCAAAAAGTGGGTGATCGGGCGCAGGGAGCTTATCCCCGACCAGGTAGCGGCGAAACGCGGTCAGAAAAAGCTCCGCCAACCGGCGAAGAAGAGGATCGGAAAGCCAACGGCGCAGCCGCGAGTAGAGCACATCGGAGGGCATTCCCAACAGGACTCGCGGCACGATGTGATAACCGCGCCGCAGGCTGAGCGAAACCCGGCAGCCGTGACGGGCGAGGTCGACTGCAATATCCGCGCCCGAGTTGCCGCAACCGATGACGAGAACGCGCTGGCCGGCAAATCGCGAAAAATCTCTGTAGTCGTGCGCATGGACGACGCTACCCGTGAACTTTCCGGGAAGATCCGGATAGTGAGGTTTCCAGTGGTGGCCGTTGCAGATGCACACGGCGTCGAAGTACTCGGGCTCGTTGCCCTCCGTTTCCACACGCCACCCTTGCGCAGGATCGGGAACGACAGCGACTACCTGGGTGTTGAAGCGGATGAACCGCTCCAGCTCAAAACGCGCCGCGAAGCGCTCGAGGTAGAGAAGCAGATCGGTGCGCGTGGGATAGAGGCCGGCGGTTGAAGAAAACGGGACCCCTTCAAAAGCGGTCATATTGCGCGAACTTATCGACCGCACGGTTTCGTAGACGCTGCTATGCCTGGAAGCATCGCCCCAGGTCCAGTTACCACCGGCAGTCGTTTGGCGCTCGATGATGGCCAGATTGCAGAAGTCCGCTTCGAGGAGACGCCGCGCAGTGGCCAGGCCCGAGGGGCCGGCGCCGACGATGCAGACCTTCAAATCTGGATTACTTTTGGGCGACACAAACTTCTCCCGGGGGAAAGCCGATGAGGCCGAGGCGCATAAACTCGGAACGCTCATGAGCCACAAGAAGCGTCCTGTCATATAAAGCGGCCTCTTCTTCCGGCAGGAACGTCAGCATCAGGCTCATCAAAGCAACGCGGTCATCATTCAAGAGAACGCGCGCCCGGCAGACCGCGGAAAAGGCCTCTAACTCTTCGATCTCGGTCTCAATGCGAAGCAGAACATTGGGACCGACGAACTTACGAAACTTCGCCTCCCGCACCATGGTTAGAAAAGGGAGGCGCAAGACTTGATCGCGCTGCGAGGCCGTAACCGCCACCAGGCAGCCGGCAAGTTGAGCAGCCATCTCGATCAGTAGAACACCCGGTGTAATCGGGATACCGGGGAAGTGGTCGTTGAACAGCGTGTCGGGAAAACGGGTAGATGCAAGAGCGATCGCATTGGTGCCGGGGTTCAACTCGAGAACCTGATCCAAAAGCAGCCAGCGCATGATAAGACCTAGGTTAAACTATGCGTCAGCAGACGCAAAGAAGCGAACAGCAGCATGAATTCAATCAGCCGTCAGGGCCGATAGGAGAGTTATTGCGAGCCAAAGCCGCAGCGATCCGTTCCATCCGCAGCCTGGGCTATGCGGCGACGGGCGAGGGAGCCGCATGGCGCCTGGTCGGACAGGACGGTGGCCAGAGTATCGCTCTCAAAGACGGCCGCTCGCTCTTTCTCTTCTCCGATACTTTGCTTGCACCGCCCTCCGCGCGAGTGGGGCAGTCAAAGGGACGTTTTCTCGCAAACTGTGCGGCGTTCAGCCCCGCTTCCGCCGCGCCGCTGACGAACGCGATGGCGTCGCTGACCTATATCTCAGATGCGCGGGAGGAGCCGTGCGAGATTCTTCGCAGCTCGGGCGCGGAACAAGCCCTGGGCGTGAGATTCTGGCCGGAGCATGGTATCCAGTCGGGAAACGAGGTCATCTTCTTTTATCTGGGAATACAGCAGGCGGAGCCGGGCACATGGGGATTTGTCGAAGCCGGCAACGGTATCGCGAAGCTCGACCTGCACACTGGAGTCTGTTCGCGATGGTTGCGCAATGGAGACTGGCGGCCATGGCCCCAACTGCCTGCCGATTGCCATTGCGGCGTTCAGTTGCTCTTGAAAGATGCCTGCGTTTTCGTCTTTTCCAGCCGCCCGGCGGGCCTGGAGCACGAGGCGTTCTTAGCCAGGACGACGCCGGAAACCATTGAAGAACCGGATAACTATTCATTCTTCGCGGGGGAGGCCGGCTGGTCGCGAGTGATGACCGCGGCGGCGCCGCTGACCAGATGCAGCCCCGATTTCTCCGTGACTTACAACCGCCATCTCGGTTGCTACGTAATGACTTATATTGAGACGCACACCAGGCAACTGTGTCTGCGCACCGCGCCTGAGCCCTGGGGGCCATACAGCGACCCCTTGCGAGCAGGAGCCGTCCCTCATCGTCCGGAAGCGACGCTGGTCTCGCTCGGCTTCCAGCACCCGCAATTCGACGTCAAGGGGGGTCAAATCATTTATATCTCTTACTCGCAACCCCACTTCGCTCAGAATGCAATGATCGAGCTGTGCTTTCGCTAACTTTCAAGCAGCGTGCGGAGCAGATTGCACCATGCACGCCCGATCGACGGCCATTGAAATTGCCCATCCGTAGCCAAGCGGTACGCTGACAGGGACAATTTGTCGCGAGCGGATTTGCTTTCATATACCGTCTCCAAAGCCTCACTCACGGCCTCCACGCGAACATTGCCTGCGAAAAGCGGCTCGTCCCTCGATCCTTGCTCTTCGGTATCGAGCAGCAGCGCGCTGCCGCGCCACAACTCAGCTCCGCTTGAGTGGTTGGGAACCATCTGCGCAGCGCCCGTCGCTGCATGTTCAAAACTGACCAGTCCCCAACCTTCCCGCTGCGATGTGTTCATTCCGATGTCACAGGCGTTATAGAGAAGGTTCAGCCAGCTATCTTCGGCGTGGGGATGGTTCGCGGGCAGTTGTTGAGGAAGAATGCGATCTCGAATGCCCAGTCGGTCGACAAGCGGAACCTCGTTCGGAAGCGGAGGCCTGGTGCCCATGTGCAGATACATCCGAATGTTTGCGGGCTTGCCCTGGGCAAAACGAGCGAAGCCTTCGAGCGAGCGATCGATGCCCTTAAATGGCTGGTTGCGGTTGGCATTCAGCACGATAAACGCGTCACCGAGCTCGGGACGATCCGGAAACAGGAGTTGGCGAGCGTGAAGCATGCGGTCCGGCGAAGGGTTGCCGTCCGGCATCCTGACGAGCGGATAAAAGGACTGGGTGTCGACGCCATGAGGGATGGAGCTGACTTGCCGGCTGTAAGTTCCAATCTTCAGCATCTGGCGGAGCAGGAGCTCAGCCTGCGGCGTGAAAGCCACAAGGCGGTCAGCGGCAGCCAATTGGGCGGCAACAGGCGCGGGCAGCGACTCGGGGCCGTGGATGGCAAGGTACAGGACCGTGCGTATCTCCGGATGAATGTCGAACGCGGGCATAAGCCGGGCGCATGCCCAGGGTTCGTTCAGCACCAGAACGACATGGGGATGAAGCGATTCGATGACGGACAAGAGTGCTGCCGAGTTATGCAGGTCCCCGGTGCATGGAGTGCGGATGACCGGGCAAGGCCAATCCGGAGCCGGCCCGTCAGGCGGAAGGTTGATGGCGAAGTGATGCGGCTCAAACCCCTCGTCCCGCAGCGCGACAACAATGCGATGCAAAACCCGGCTGAAGCCAGTCGGGATGCCGCAGTGGCCCACAACAAGAATCAGAGGCCGGACGCGATGCGGGCTTCCCCGCTGGATACTGAACGGCACGGGTGCTACGCGATGGCCAAATGCGAACCGTCAAATGGATACTGATGAGTGGACTTCAGATAGCCGTCGATTACATTGGTCAACGCGGTGCCCATGAAGTCGAGCTGCGACTGAGCGTTCATGACCACGTTAATCTGCTGCACAATTTGGTTCAAGCCATCTGCGCTGTTAAATGCTTCCATGGCCAGGTTGTTGTAGGCATCCTTCTTGCTGGTCTTCGGGATGCTTGTGATATCGATCTTGATCGAAATATCCGCACTGGCCGGCCAATTGGCGCCGGGAACGAATTCGATGCGGCGAACGGCGATATTCAGCACACCCGGACTGAGATTGGTGATGGCGAAGGAGATGGTAATTGTAGGCGTCGAATTGAAGGTGGCGGTGAAGGTGCCTTTTCCGACTTCGGGGACTGGAGGTCCCGCGCAAGTGTTGCCATCCGCGCTGCAGCAGCAGTACTGAGTGAAGGTGAAGTCGCCGGCGATCACGACGTTCTTCTGGAAGTTCGGCAGGGTGGAAAGCAACATGATCCCGGTGAGGTTGAGCGCGCTGTTGGGATCGCAGGTCATCGACTTCATGAAGGCGTTCCTGGCGCCAGAAACCACCAACTCACCCTTTGCAGGACCGCCCAGCGTAAGTCCTGGATACTTCTGCGGCGTTCCAATGAACGATTGAATGCCGGGGCACGGCGAGCCCTGGATGTCGATCGTCGGGCAGATAGCGTTGGCCTGATCCACAACCGTCTTGTCGGTGAGCGTAAGGTCCCACTGCATCACCTTGTCCTGACCGTAAGGGTCGTAGCCATTGGCTTTGATCCAATCCGGAAAGTAATAGGGATTGGGATTCGAGGGACTTCCCGGAGTGTTGATTATGCCCATCACCTGATTGAGCAACTTCTGGATGATTGGAGCTAAAGGATCGGCCATGCGCTTCCTGCCTTCGGGGAATTTGGATTCACTGTCATGTTGAAGCCGCTATTCTTCGTGGATGAGCTCAAGGAGTTCGCCGTAGGTCTTTTCGCGGTACGGCTCCAGTCCCTCGATGACTTGGTTGGCGGACGCCTGGAAGTCTTCGCCGGCGGCCGTTGCCGTCGTCTTAATAATGTCGATCGCCAGGGGAAGATATACACCCGCAGCAAACTCGGGTGTCTGCCGGTACTGGCGGACAAGCTCATCGGAAGCAAGCCGCACATCGTGGTTATAGCGGAGGATATTCTCCGCTTCTTCACGATGCGAATAGTAGTGGAACAGAAGCGCATCGCCCTTGGGTGTGTTCATCAGGTCGGAGAGCACCGCGGGGACCGTGCGCACAGCCGGCTGTATGCCGGATGGAATAGCCAATGCCGCCATGCCTGCGGAAGTCCCGGCTGCAAGCATCGTCGAAGACGATCCCATCGCATCGTCGCCAGTTACCACCGCGCAGGCCTTCTGGAGACCATCCCATATCTCGCCGGCCAATTTGTAGGCGTCTGCAAAGAGTATTCCCAGTTGCTGCGAAACCAGGGTCGCGACATAGGTGACCAGGTCGGCAATGTCGATCAGGATTTGCAGCAAGAGCTTGGTCAGCAGTTCGGCGCTCTCCAGGATGAAATCGAGCACCAGCTTCGCATTGCTTGCCAGCCAATGTACGATGAACGACCCAAAGTCGCTCAGAGCGCTGACCACCTCGTTAATATCGAGCGAAACCTTAAGGTCAAATTCGATTCCGACGAAGCTGAAGTGCAGGTCGAAGTGAAAATACGGCGCCGAAGCCGGCATGTACTGGTCCTGGCAGATCGGCGACGTCGGCAAGATGGTGCCGAGCCCGAGGCAGATGGAGACCTTCGGCGTGGGTATGGTGAACTTCGGAATAACGCCCCACGGTCCCAGCGTGATGTCCGGCGGCGAGAAGTCGGCGTCGACTGAGCCGGCAAAACCGCCAGAGCTCGGTTGGAAAAGGACGTGCAGCTTTTCAGAGAAGACGCCGCCCGCCTCCAGATCCATGTCGAATTCGAAGACATCCTTGGTGGCCAGGGCGACGATGGACACGCCGACCAGCCCCAGGAGCACGACTTTTGCGTTGATGGCGAAGTATGCATTCGGCACTGAAGCGATCGACGAGCAATAGTTGCTGCCGCTGGTGTCGATGCAGGCTGAGGCTCCGGACTTTCCGTCCGCGCTCGAGATGGTGAGCCAGGTGATGCCGCCCCCGCTTATGACAATGGGACCGCCGTTGTAACTGACGATGCCCTTGGCTTGCACGGCGGTTGTGGGGCTGGTGATCAGGTTGAATCCGAAGTCCAGCGTGTAGCCGAAAAACGCGATTTCGCCGGAAGCCCCGATGCCTGGACTGTAAGTCTTGCCGAGAATCTGTACGGTGTTGGCAATGGCCCAGAACTGGAGATCCTTGAAAGTGATGTCCTTGAGCAAAGGGAAGCTGTTAAAGTTCAGAACCGGCAAAAAGTCGGTGATGAGCTGTCCCAGGGTAACCGTCTCGTCCTTCTGCTCGGCGGAGAGCTCGGCGGCAACGTAATCCGGCACTTCGAAGTCGACGAAGCCGGCGCCGGCCGTGAGCAGGACCGGCTGGGGCTGCCCGGCGCCGATCTCGATGGTTCCTGCCATGGCGATTCCAATGCCCTCTTCGTTCAGAGTGAAGGCAAAAGCGACGGTGATGATGGTCAGGTTGGGTATGCCAAAGGGATGGAGCCAGCCGCCCTGTGCCGTCACTTGCAGCGAGAGTTCGAGGCTCGGCGCGGTCCCGTAGATGAAGATGCCGGAGCCCGCGATAATCAGACTCTCCGACTTGGAGATGTTGACTGTGGACGTGACCGTGAGCGAAATGGTTCCGGAATCCGCCGACGTCGATTGCCAAGCAAGGGAGAAGTCGCTAAAGGCAAATGCATTGGTGGAGGCAGACTGAGCCAGGTCCGCGACCACGCTGGCCTTGGAGATTCCGCCGTCTTTGGGGACGATGGCCGTGAGCTCGAGCTTGGTGTCGGGCAAGAAGCTCTTGATCGGAGAAAGAGCGCCGTCCAATTCGATCAAGCCGATTACTGTCAGGCCGGCAGTAATTTTCTTCGGGGGGAACGGAAAACCGGAGAAGGCGCTCAGATCGGTGGCGTCGATGCTGGCGAAAAAGGCTCCGAACTCACCGGATATGGTCAGGCCGCTGAGAACCGGGAAGTCAACGAACGGCTTCCACGAGGCGGTCACCATGAAGCCTCCGACAAAGCCGAGAGTTTTACCGTCGTAGCTGACCTCGAGCAATCCAGCGCCGAGCGGCAGGTTCTCGAAGCTGACCGTCGGGGTGACGACCAGATCGAGCGACTTGGCCTTCGGGTCGACGTCGAGCTTGAGACCTCCACCTGTAAGCGCGAGCTTGTTGAATGGGAAGAAGTTCAGTTGAGACGGCCATGCGTCGGAGAGAAGGACTGAGGCCGCGAGCGTCCCCGTGAAGTTCAGCGTGACGTCGTCGTTGGTCGCGGTGAAGACGGCGACCACCTTGATCGACTGCACCAACGGGGCTTTGGAGCCATCGCCGGAGATCGTAGCGACCGCGGAATCGCCCGTCAGGCTGAAATTTGCCCCATTGACATCGATTCCACCGCTGAAGATCTGCGTGACCGCATTGCCGATCGCCGGTCCGAAGACGGTGGAGATATCTGGAGTGATAGTGATCGATTTGCCATCGCCGGCAAGGTACTTCTTGACAGTTGCGAGGACATCCACGCCCATCGAAACGCCTCCTGCAATGCTCCGGGATAAGCGATAGAGCTTAAACCTTCGATGTGCCGGCCTGCTCGGCCAGCGCCAGGGTCATGAGTCTGCCCATCGATGTCAGCAGCCCCGAAGATTGGACGGTAGAGGCAACACGCTTGCCCAGGAACGACTTGAGGAAGCGCGCCTTATCGACGGCCGCAGTGAGTTCACCGTGCAGCTTGCCGGGGAAAGCCCCCAGCCGCACGGAAACTTCGGGGAAAGTGCATTGCGCCGAAGTAAACGCCACGCTGGGCGCGGAACCATCCGGCGGCGCCGTGACCTTTCCTTGCAGCGTAAGGGTTTGCACGGAAAAGTAGGAATTGAACTGCCCTTCGATCGGCGCCCCGGTTTCTTCGCGCAAGAGGATGCCGCGGGCCATATCGTCCTTGGCCTTTTTGATCTCGTCGCAATGATCGGCCAGTTCGTTACGGAGCTGCGAGCGCCACAGCGGTTCGGCCTGAACCGCCGCAGCCGCTGTCAGGGCCGTCGCATGAGGCGGTGGCGAGGTCTTCACGATGTTCAAAACATTGTCGACGGTCTGCGACTGCTGAGCGGGATTTTTGGTGACCCCGTCAAACTGGGTGGCCGCCGTGGCGGCTTCCTGGTCGCTTACCGCCGCAACGAGAAACAGTTGCATGGTAAACGCGTGACGGTTGTATGCGGAGGACCCGCCCCCGCCGTTTACTGGCACGGTGCCGGTATTCCCAGGCGTAGCCGCGGTGTGGGTCTGCTGGGCGTAATAGGATGTGGTCTGATTGTCGGTGGGGTAAGTGGCCCAGCGGGCGGCAAACTTAGGATTGTCGAACGCCTCGCTATAGTTGTTGTTGTAGCGATAGTAGGTGTTGAGCATGGTGTTGCCGTTCTGGCCCCCGTCCGTCGCAAGCTTGTCCTGGTAGCTCTTGGCCAGGGTCAGCGAATCGTTGGGATCGGCGGCGGCCGCAAGTGTGCTGCCGCTGCTCATCTGTTTGCTCGCTATCTTGAGGGCGGACGCCGTAGCACGCGCGCGGCGAGCTTCGTAGCTGCCTGCGTACTTCAGCTCATGGAATTTGACAGTCGCGGTAATCTCGCCGGTGGCCGGGTCGTGAGCGAAGCTTACAGGCTGAATCGTCTCCAACTGAGAGACGGTCGCACCCTTGAGATTCAGAGTCACCACGCCCCAGGGCTCGCTATTCAAAACCACCACGGGACCTGTGTCCGGCAAGGGAAGTTCGCCGGGAGAGCGGAACCAGGCAAGGCCAACGTGGCGACGGGCCTTGAGTGTGCTCTTCAGCTCAAAGATCCCGTATGGTTTCCAGAGTTCTTTCCACGACGCAGCCACAGCAGAAGCGATATCTTCAGGCATAGTAACCTTCGACGGAGAGCGGCACCGAGCCATCCGTTGGGAAATAAGTTCTTTGCTTTCGTCTTTCGGATAGGCCGCTCTGGGAATGGGGGCCTTGGTCGGTCATCTGATGGAGGTTCAAAGCGACTGGGGAATCACTTCTTCAGCGCCCAAATCATAGCACGGCCTTCCCTCCGGATTGCAAGCGCAAATAAAGAATTTACAATCTTTTTTTACGCACAAGAACGATTGACTTCGCGGGCCTGGGACGCCAAACTAAGTTCGTTCCGATGCAATCGTAAGAACTCATACTCATCCGATAAAGGTTGTCTTCATTGAGAGATCCGGTCAGTCGCGCCAGAGAGCTGATCCACGCCGACGTCGTTCGTTTTCAAGCCGCCCTTGAGGAAACCCTCAAGCCGCAAGCCGATTACCTCACCGAGACCGAATATGAGACCTATCGCCGCGGCAAGAAGCTGCGTCCTATCATGCTCATGCTGGCGGCCAGAATGGTCCTGCCCGAAGGCCAGACCGATCTGCCCCAGAAAGTGATAAAGGCCGCGATCTCGCTCGAGATGCTGCACGTTGCCACGTTAATCCACGATGACATAGTCGACTTTGCTCCAACCCGGCGCGGCCTGAAAACCGTGTACTCCGAACGCGGCACCGAAATGGCGGTTCTGATTGGGGACATGCAGTTCATCCAGGCCATCCGCTGCTTTGTGGACGGCATCGACGTACAGAAGGACATGTACCTGGTGAAGATGGTCCTCGATGTGGGCTTCGACATCTGCCGGGGCGAAATGGATGAGATCATGACCGATGCGCAGACCGACCCGGTGCATTTGCGCGAGCGCTATTACCGCACCATCGACCGCAAAACAGCAACACTCTTTGCACTAGCCTGCGAATCCGGCTGCATGTTGGCCGGGGGAACCCGGCGGCAGGCGTTTTACCTCAGCCGCTATGGAAGACGCTTTGGGATGGCCTTTCAGATCATGGACGATATCTTCGACCTCGTTCGCCCCGAACACCTCGCCGGCAAGTCGCCCGGAATCGATATAGAGCAGGGCCGGCTTTCGCTGCCCATCCTCTACGCGCTCGAAGAAGTCGGCGAAGACCACGTCTTGAGAAAGATACTCAGAAAAGAGCCGCATACGCCTGAAGATCTGTCCAATGCCATCGAGAGTGTCGGCCTTTCCGCGGCGACCATGAAGGCATACTCCAAGGCGCGGGAGTGCGCGCTCGAGGCAGTGGACTTTCTAACAGAGTTCCCCGTCTCCGTTTACCGGGAAGCGCTGCAGGAAATTGCAACATACGCGGTGGATCGCGACTTCATGGTGCCGGACTAAAGCCGCTTCCGCCTTTGCGGCGCGCAAGAATGGCGAGTTCACCCGACTCGTCGCCGCCAAGCGACCGAAACATTCGCATCCAGCGCTGCACGCCCGGTCCGGCCAGAACCGGAGACGGGACGCGCGAGACGAACTCCAATCCGCAACCTTCAATGAGATGGCGAAGCGAACGTTCGTTGAAGAACTGCGGATGCATGATGGGGTGAACCGCGTCCCAGAGCCTCCCGAAGATCCTGAACTGCAGCGCTTCGCTATCCGGCACGGCAACGTACAGGAAAGCGCCCGGTTGCAGAGCGTCTGCCACCGCGGCCATCGAAATCTCCGGTTCGGGAAGATGCTCGAGCACATGGCTCATCACGATGTGATCGAAACTTCCCCAGGGAAGACGGTCCACCGGCAGGCGGAGTTGCTGCACATGGTCTCCAAAGACCGGGCGAAGCGGCACGCAGTTGTTTCCATCGCTGTCGACGCCGTGAACCTGAAAGCCGTATGCGCGGGCAGCCAGCATAAGGTGTCCGCTGCCGTGGCCGACATCGAGCAGGCGCCGGCCGATGCTTTTGGCGCTCAGCAGCCGGCAGATGTGGTCGGCATAGATGCTCTGCGATTCCAGAAAGGGATCGGGGGCTTCTCCGGACTCTTCCCGGATCATCTGCTGGACGATGTCGTCGCGCAGCCGCGGGCTCGCAAATACATGTGTGCAGCCGGCGCACCGGTTGTACTGGAAGCCGTGTTTGCGAAAGATCGCCGTGGACTCATTGAGATGACAGACCGGGCAGGCAGTCGATTCAACGGCGTCGATCCCGTAACGTTGCACAAATTCGTCCACGGTGGCATGCCAGGCTAAACCGCCGCGATGAACCCCGACAGCAAGATGCTCCGGTTGCTCTGAACCGAAGACCCCGAGCTCTTCCATCGTCTTGCAAGAGTGGCCAAGAAGTTTGAGCGCGGCCAGCCGCTCCATTTCCGGCAGCTCGCAAGTCTGTGCATACATTCCCAGGAGGTCTGCGGTAACCGACGCCGCAACGGCTGGAAGCACACGGTCGGCTGTCGGCTGCGATTGCCTATCGGAGCGGAAGATCGAAACAATATTCGGGCGGCCCTGTGCTTCGTCTCTGGCGGAATCCTCCAGGTCATTGAGCTTTTGGGCCAGCGCGTAGTAGCCGCAGAGCAACGGGTATAGCGGCGAAGAGCGCTCCGGGTCCAACGCGTCGTAGAGGATGCGCCAGTAATCGACGTTCTTCAGCTCGATAAGGTGCTCATAAAACTCCGCGGACCAGTGTTGCGGTTCGCTACAGTCCATCAGGATGCCGGTCACGAGGCGGCGAAGCGAAGTGATGACCTGTCGCATCACATTGTCCGCGCAGGTTGGCAATTGCTCGAGACCGTCCATGGTGAGAAGCAGCGCGAGCAGCACCGTAAGCGCTTCGCTCTCCGCGCCCGTCCCGCGCCGCTGGGAAAGCGCGCCGAGCAGGGTCACTCTACGGCCGCGATAGAGATGATGGCGGTCAAGAAAGTCGTCCAGAACGCGGCCGGCAAAGTATACCAGGGCACAGGGGCCAATGCGCTCCGAAACCGCCTCGGGCTTGGCGCCGATGGCAAGGGCGAAGATGACAACGTCGCCAAGCGCCCACTGCATCCATTCAACATAGTCAGCGGTCAGCGCAGCCAGCAGGTGACAAAGCGCGTTGCCGCCCGAGGTGCGCGCGGTATTCGCCTGAAACAGTTCGATCGAGCGGTGGAATGAATCCTGCACCACCTCATGCCACGATTGAAGTGCGGCAGCATGGTCGCGATCGAGATGCGCCGCCGCTTCCGCGGCTGCGATCCGCAGAGCGTCAAGTGTTTGCAGTTGCTCGGCCGTCAACATGAAAACACGCCTCCCTCAAGGTACTTTGCGACGGCATTCACCAGAAGGGCAAGGTTGAACGCAGGGCACCAGGCGTCACCAGCCAACGGCTCCGGCTTCCACTCCCACGGAGCAGCGCAATCGAAAAGAAGCGGCGCAACCATGCCTTCGATTTCTTCGCCGCGGTGTTGAAGGATGAGAACGGTCTCGAGAGCAAGGGTTCGACCCAGCGAAGTGCAGTTTCCGGGCTCGGCGAGCAACTTCAGAACCTCGGCAATTAGGGCCTCGCGGATCTCGTCCGAGGCCGGAGTGGCGATCTGCTCATGACAGAGCGCGAAGATCCAGCACGCCGCCAGACGCGCCACCCCTCTTTCCTGGCTTCGCTCCAGGATCCGCCACATCCGGGTGAAGCCATCGATCCCGGCGCAGGTCCACAGATAACAGACCGCTACTTCCGAAACGATGTTCGATGCAGGCATGCGGTCGAGATCGGCAGCCATTGCACGGACAGCTTCCACACGAGCTCCTCGATCGTCGAAGAAAGCTGCTGTGGCGAACGCCGTTGTTGCAGGGTCGACGGGACTGTGCCCCTCCCTTCCATAGAGACGCCACGTTCCATCGCTCTCCTGTTGCGAAGCGATGTAGCTCCTTAGCCGCCAGCGCACGGTCAGAACCGAAGAAGTCATATAACTGCGCTCGGCTGCAGGGATAGCTTCATAGAGTCGCCGCGAGAACCCGCTCGTCTGTGGAGCGGCACATCCGAGCAGCTCCATTGCCAGCACGGAGTAGAAGGGGCACGGCCAGCATTGGCTGATGCCGTGTACCGTCTTGTAAGCCGCAAGCTCGCCCGTGGGCAACTGCTGGCTTGCAATCCAGCGCAATGCGGGAGCCACAAGCCGGCTGGCGCAAAGACGCATGTTGGCCGGCGCGATCGAGGCGGATCGAGTCATCCCGGCGTTCCTTCTAAGCCCGGCCAGCAGGCGTACTTGAGCAGATTGCTGTTGCGCCACTCAGCCACGCGGCAACGCATGTGCAGGAGCGAAGCGGCCGATGCATGGTCGCCTGCCGGAAACTCGGGCAGCAGGTTGACGTAGTCGAGATCGGCCAGCAGGACGGAGTACCCCGCGGGCCACGTCTCCGCTTGCATCAGGACCTCCAATGTGGCCTCGCGGGCCTCTGCCCATTCTCTCTGAAGGGCATCGCAATCGATCTCTGCATCGGCAGCGTTGAGCGCGCAATGCAGATTCCGGGCCGAACGGCGCAGCGATAGCAGCGAAGGGGCGCCGGCCACGCTGGTTTGAACGGCGTGCGCCTGGGCAAGATCGCCGAGCAACACACGCGCTTGGGCGGTCAGTTGTTCGATCGGCGCATTGGCGCGCAGGTAAAAGTTGCCCGGCGCTGGAGCCCTCCAGTTTTCAACCCCTTCGCGCGCCAGCACCAGCGTGAGCTTTCCATAAAGTTGACCGGCGTGTGCCGGAAACGAGTCTGAGGTCACCACGATATTGGCATTCGCGATGCGCTCCATGGCATCGGCAAGGCTCAGAAGGCTCCCTGCAACGCCAACCGTGGACGCCGCTCGCGCACTCACCCCGGCGCGGCCTGTCATTTCGATGGACTCGGCAAGTTCGCGAGCGAAGGCGCGAGTTGCATAATTCGCTCCGGAGTCGATATCGATGCGAATGGTCAGGCCTGGGGAAAGCTCCTCGGGCAGCATCGCAAGCAACAGCTCCGACCAGAACTGCTGGGAGGGGTCTTCCTTTGAGGTGAACGGGCTGGCATAGATCGCGATTTCCCCCTCGGCGCAGTTCTTCGGGACCACGGTCACCGAGCGATGGTTTCGATGCGCCTGCTCGTCCCCAAGCCACAACTTCATACGCTCCATGTGGTGGTAGAAGTTCGCGTAGTAGGGGTCGGGATGTCCCAGCCTCCACACGCGGCGCCTGGTCTTGTCCAGAGCGGCAAGTTCGCGCAGGCCCATGGCAAGCTCGATGTAGCGCGTCACTCCCGGCTCTTCGCAAAGGGTGCTCAGCAGCCCCGGCCGCTCAAAGTCCACCATCGCCACCAGGTCGTAGCCACCGTCGCACATCGCCACGACCAACTCGCCCAGGCCATCGTACAGTCCCTGCGCATCGACGCCTTCAACGTCGCGCCAGAGGTCGCGATAACTCGACAAGACGAATAGCGAGGCCCCGGCCGGCATTGAGCGGCGCAGGGCCGCGGCCAGCGGAAAGGTGAGAATCTCATCGCCGATTCCGATCCCCTGCCCGAGAACAATCAAGGCGCGCCGTACGCCGGAAAAAAAGGCGGCCGGAGGCGGGCCGGTCGAGACAACGATATTGCGCGGAAGTACGGGTTCCTTATAGCGATGCAGGCCGCGAAGAATTTGCGGGGCAATACGGGCCAGATTCGTCGTAGTCAACGCGCGCAGCATCGCCACGCAGTCCTCGATTGAATCGCCTGGGTTTGACCGAAGAAACGGCGCCAGGGTTTGCAGGCTGGCGATCCGGCTCGTCTTGAAGTGACGGTTGCTCCCGCTGATAGGGCGGCGCGAAATGAAATGCAGATAGTTCTTGAGCAGCAGGATCGGGAGAAGCGGCGTCGGCGGCGGCGAATCGGACTGGGTCATCGAGGGCCTGTTGACACCACCTCGGTGGATGGCGTTGCGAGAGAGTATCGGGCCGCACGAAGCAGGACCTTATACCAATATGGGCGCCCCAAGGCCTGCCCCGAGTTTGTGGAAAGCTTGCACCAAGCTTGCCGAAGGAAGTCTCGATTCCAAGATCCGGTACGGGCAATTGTCAGGTTCGAAATCATGCGATCGGAGACCTAATCCACCACGGAAAGCGAGCGAATCAACCAAAGGTTCTCGCGGTCTTCCGTGAACCATACAACATAGCTCAGGAGACTGGTAAGTAGCGAATTGTTTCCCTTGTCGCGATGGTCCACTTGCATCACAACCCGAATGAGGATGCCCGCAAGATGAAATACCGGATCGGGTATCTCGGTCAGAGCGATCCGCAGCTCCGGCCCGCGCCAGGAGTCTACCATGGCATCGAGACGCAAACGCATCGCGTCGCGGTCCACATCGATGTCGTTCACCATGGTGTGATAGTTTGCGGAGACACATTCCATGGCTAGATCGACGTCCATCGCTTCAATCGCGCGGACAAAGCGAAAGAGCGCGTCGACGGCGATGGATGCTGCCGCGGTGCTCCATGGCTCCTTCGTCGGACCGGCCTGGCGGAGAGTGGGCGCCGACCGCTCGAGAGAAACACTCGATTCCTGAAAGTAGCGGTTCCAGTCGGCGCCCTGCGGAGCGCCGGCTGGAACCGCTACTTCAGGGTGCCAGGCAATCAACAGGTCGGTGGCGCTGGCCAGCCAGGGCTGCTCGGTAATGTCACCCTCCGCCTCATACCAGGGCTTAGGCGCCAGGGTCGGTGCGGTATCTTCAATAAGAACCGGCTGCTCGATCTCTTCCCTGCGCATCCTGGGTTGCTCCGTAACTTCTGACTTCGCTCTTCGGCACCGAATCTACATTCTGTTCAATTTCTGCTCGGAAATCCAGCACAATCGCCACAGTACGTCTTTCTTGACTTGGGACAGACCCCATTCTACGATGGTTACACTGAAATTCCGGATGCGCATGCAGGCCCTACTCAGCAGACTACTGCAATTCTCCTCCTCCGGGTTCGGCGGCAGCATGCGTCTTGCAGTGTTTGTCTCCGATCTTCCTCCTATCTCACGTTCGGGCATTGGCGTGAGCGTTGCTCGAGAGTGCTGTCAACTGGCGCAGGCAGGGTGCGCGGTTCATGTCCTGACGGCTTCGAAATCTGCGCTGAGCCTGCGAGGGGTCACCGTCGAACCCCTCCCGCGCGATTCTTTCCCCAGGTGGTTGGCCGATTGCGGCATTCTCCATCTGCATTCGCTCGGAATGGCCGCGGTTGCGCTCAAAGCAGCGCAACGGTTCGAGTTGCCGCTGGTCTACACCGCGCATTCGCTTATCGAGCGCGAACTTCCGCGGGCACAGGAATGGATCGGGGTCCAGCATCGCGTAATGGCTGCGGCGAGACATGTCTTCTTCTTGAACAGGATGGAACACGCCTATGCTCAAATGCGCATGGCTTCACTGCGGGGGCGAAGTTCTGTGCGGCATCATGGCATGGAGATGGCAGCTTCCGAACTCGGCGCGCGGAAGCGGGCACCCCTCGTCGTCGTCGCTGGACGGCTGTGCAGAAATAAAGGTACGGATCTGGCGGTGGCAGCCTTGCGGCTTGCGATGCAAGTAGAAGAGCCGCTCTCCGCGCTCTTCGCGGGAGAGCGGGGAGACGAGGATTGCGAGGCCGCAGTCGCCGCACTCGCCGCCGATTTTCCTGGCCGTGTTGAGCGCAGCGGTTGGCTGGAGCGAAGCGATTTGATCAGGACGCTCGCTCATGCGCGGATGGCTCTTTGCCCCTCGCGGTATGAGCCGTTCGGTCTTCTCCCGCTGGAGACGCTGCAATTGGGAACACCGGTCCTTGCGGCTGCTTCCGAAGGCGCCTGCGAGACCCTGCGCGATGCTCCCGGCGTCGCCCTCCTCGCATCCTGCAATGCTCATCCGTGGTCCAGGGCAATTCTTCACGAGTTCGATCGGGGCAGTCTGCTCGCGGACGCGGAAAGATGGGGAGCAGAGTGGGTTGGTAAGCGATTCGATCCGGAGCGGCAGGCGGATCTGCTCATCCACACGCTCGGAGACGTTCAACGAAGCCGGGTCCACAGCAGGGCGGGCGAAACGCGGGTATGCTGCCATGTGGCTTGAAGGGCGCATGGCATTCATCACCGGAGGATCCCGGGGGATCGGACGCGCAACCGCGCTGCGGCTGACAGCGCACCGGCCCGCGCACATCGCCATTGGCTATGTGCTGGATCACGACGCGGCTCGAAATACAGTTTCCGAAATTCAGCAACTCGGCGTTCCGGCGTCGGCGCACTGCGCCGATGTGAGCGACGAGGCAGCGTTTCGCGATGTCTTTCGAAAACTTGAAGACCGGCACGGCCGGCTCGATCTGCTGATATCGGCTGCGGCCCGCGCCTCCTTCGGTCCTCTCATGGAGGTTTCGCCGCGCAGTTGGCAGCGTGTCATGGACTTGAACGCGCGGGCCTTTCTGCTCGGCGCTCAGTTAGCCGCGCCGCTCATGGTCGACGGCGGACGGATTCTGGGCATCAGCAGCCTGGGAGGACGAGCCTGCCTCGAAGACTACGGATTGCTTGGCGTCGCGAAGGCGGCCATCGAAAGCCTGACGCGGTATCTGGCGGTCGAGCTCTCCGGCCGCTCCATCCGAGTCAACTCCGTTTGCGGTGGATTCGTCGATACCGACAGCACGCGCATGTTGCCGGAGTTCGACCAGGTGGCGAGCGTCATTGCGACCAGGACCCCCGCGGCCCGCGTGGGCAGGCCGGAAGACATTGCGGCGGTACTTGCGTTCCTCTGCAGTTCGGATTCGGATTGGATCACCGGCCAGACGATTGTGGCCGACGGAGGGCTGTCGCTTCGACTCTGAGCCAATGACCGAGCTTCTTCAAGGCCAAATCGCGCTCGTGACCGGCGGCTCGCGGGGCATCGGAGCGGCCATCGCAGCTTTGTTCGCGGCGGAGGGAGCGAGCGTGGCCGTGAATTATCGCGCAGACCGGGAAACCGCCGGCAAGGTTGTTGAGGCGATTGCGAAGGCCGGAGGAACCGCAACGGCGCACCAGGCCGACATCGCGGATGAACAGGAAGTTCACCGCATGGTCGACGCCGTTCTGCAAAGATACGGCAGGATCGATTCGGTGGTTTGCAACGCCGGCATCGTGCGCGATAATCTCGCCGCATCGATGCCCGTCGAGGATTACGACCAGGTATTGAGGGTGAATTTACGCGGACCTTTCCTGGTGATTCGGGAGGTCCTCCCCTCGATGATCCAGGCGCGCTTGGGCTCCATCGTGAATTTGAGTTCGGTGCGCGCAGACTCAGGCGGGCGTGGGCAATGTAACTATGCCGTCTCCAAAGCGGGCGTGCAGGCCTTGACTCGTTCCCTCGCCCTCGAACTTGCGCCACGGAATATTCGCGTAAATGCCATCGCGCCCGGTCTCATCGAAACCGAAATGACCCAGGCCATCCGCGAGATGGCCCCCGAGGACTTGAGCCGCGGCATTCCCATGCGGCGCTATGGACAGCCGATCGACGTGGCCCACGCGGCCGCGTTCCTTTGCTCTTCGCGCGCAGCGTATATTACAGGCACGATTCTGAGCGTGGCCGGCGGACTCGGACTTTAGCGTTCTTCTACAGGAGATGTGGCATGGAGATACCTGAGCATGAGTTGGCTTCCGCATCGGACCCCTTTCGCGCGGCGCTCGCCATGGACCTGTCTCAAGTGCAGCAGCGCGCCATTGCAGTCGTCGCTCGCTGTCTGGACAGGAAGCCCGGCGAAGTGCAGCTCAAATCCACATTGTGGGGAGATCTCGACGCCGAATCGCTCGATATGCTCGACATCGTCTACAGCCTGGAGCGCACATTCATCATCCGCATGCCGCGCCTCAACATCCTGCAGAGGGCGACGGACCTGTTCGGCGAGAGCACCATCGTGGAGGGTTCGATCATCACCGCGACCGGCATCGCAATTCTCAAGGCGTCGATGCCCGAGGTGCCCGCCCCCTTCTTCCAGCCGAACATGCGGCTTAACGACTTTCGCAAAGGAATTTCGGTCGAGTCTCTTGTGCGCGTGGTGCTCCGTTGCCTGAGCGCCAACGCCGTCCTTCGTTGCGCCGCTTGCCAGGGCGAACCGGAGCAGGTGCCGGATTTCCCCATGGAGATCCGCTGCTCGCGATGCGGCACGGAGATGGCTCTGCCCTCGGGCGACGACCTCGTGATCGACGATCTGTTGCGTGTCGGAGCCGAACTCGGAATCCCGAAAGTTGCCGCTCCCCATTCAACGCCCACTACGGAGAAACAGGAACCATGAGCCATAGCCGCGGGCATCGTCGCGTGGTCATCACGGGAATGGGCGCGGTAACTCCTCTGGGGCTCGGCCTCGATTCCACCTGGGCGGCCATCCTGCAAGGCAAAAGCGGAATTCGCCCGATTCGCCAGTTCGGCGAGTTGACTCCTCCCACGCACATCGCCGGACAGGTCTCAATCGATGAGCTGCCGCCGCTTGAGCCGCGCACCACCGGCGCAGAAGGCGAGACGGCGCCTCTCTCGGGTCTGCCCCTGGGACGGGCGGCAATCTTTGCGCTGCACGCCGCCGAACAGGCATGGCGCGAAGCGCGCCTCGACGAACTCCCAGCCTTGGGCCGAAGCGGAGGCGTTTCAATCGGGGCCTCGACCTTTCCCATCATCGAGGACCGCCTGCGCCACATCGCGGAATTGCTTGACGGCAACCGTTGGAACCCCACCCGCTATGCCGAGCTCTGCAAGAGACAGCCGTGGCTGTTGACGCAAAGCGACGCGGCGAAGATCGCCTCCGAACTTTCGGTTCGCTACCAACTCACCGGACCTTCGATCACTGCGCAGGCCGCATGCGCCTCCGCCACCCAGGCCCTGGGTCACGCCTTTCAGAGCATCCGCAACGGCGAAACGCTGCTGATGCTAACCGGCGGAACAGACAGCATGTTATCCATGATGTGCGTTACCGGGTTCTCGCTTCTGGGCAGCCTTTCGCGGCGATGGAACGAGCCCGAACGCGCTTCGCGGCCCTTCGACCGGACAAGGGATGGCTTTGTCCTGGCCGAAGGATCGGCAATGCTTATGCTCGAAGAGCTGGATCACGCGCTGAAGCGGGGAGCCACCATCTACGCGGAGTTGGTTGGGTATGGATCCTCATGCGACGCCTATCGATTCACCGACATGATCCCGGAGGGCGCCGGCGCCACGATGGCCATGCGCTCGGCTCTTGAGGATGCGGGCATCGCCATCGGGCGCGTGGGATATATCAACGCCCATGGCACTTCGACGCCGCTCAACGACAGCACCGAGACTGCCGCCATTCGGCGCGCGTTTGGCCCACATGCGGATAAGCTCGCGGTCAGCTCCACCAAATCCCAGCTCGGACATCTGCTCTGCGCGGCCGGAGCCATCGAGCTCGCGGTCACGGCGCTGGCCCTGCGGCACGGGATTCTGCCGCCGACCATCAACCTCGATTATCCCGACGAGGCCTGCGACCTCGACTACGTCCCATGGAAGCCTCGCCCTGCGGATTTTTCAGTGGCAATCTCTAACTCCTTCGGCTTCGGTGGCCAGAACGGATGCCTTGTGCTGCGGCGCTGGGATTCGGGATCCGCGGGAGATCGAACCACCGTACCCATGCCCAAGGCGCCGCGGCGGGTGGTTATTACCGGCCTTGGCGTGGTTTCCCCGCTTGGGCTGAATGTCGCCAGTCATTTCGCTGTCGCTCAGGCTTCCGCGTGTTTGCAGCCCTCGCCGGAAGCGATGGCCGCGCTCGGCATTCCGCACGCATGTAAAGTGACGGGATTCGATGCCGCCGGGCAGATTGGCAACCGCATGTTGCGCAAGATTCTCACCAGCGCAGCAAGCTATGCTGTCTCGGCAGCCGGTCAGGCTCTTGAGTCCGCCGCATTGGACCCAATGGAAGTGGAGGCCGCCTCATTGTTCGTCGGCTCGCTCGGAGTTGACCAGGACCTCGATCTTTTCGTCGAGGCGCTAAAGGCTTCGTGCGACTCCGGAATCAGATTCTCCTACGAACGATACAGCCGCTACGGCACGGCCTTGATCGATCCCTTGTTCCTGGTCAGATCGTTGCCCAACGCCGGCCTGTGCGGCGCCGCAATTGAGCACCAGATAAAGGGACCGAATCTGAACATCATGAGCGGGCCGGCATCCGGGCTTCTGGCCTTGGCTGCCGCCTGCCAACACATTCAGAGCGGAGCGGGCGCGGTCGCACTGGTCGGAGGATACGACTCGACGCTGCAGTTGGAGTCGGTGATTGTCCATCTGCTGGAAGGGCGCGCCGCCACCGGAGCAAAATCGCAAAGCGGTTACGTGCTCGGCGAAGGCGCCGCGTTTTTCGTCGTGGAAGACGCGGCGCATGCCGAGGCGCGAAAGACAAAGGTGTACGCGGAGATTGCCGGCCTGGCTCATGCCCACTCCGCGCCTGCGGATGCTCCAGAGGCTCTTTTTCGTGTTGCATTGCAGGCGTCGGCCGGCGTCGCCATCGATGCCGTCTTTGGTGACGGCCTGAACCTGCCCCAGGAAGACGCGCTGGAGCGGCAAACGCTCCTGCGTCTGGGGCCGGAGTTGACCCTCCACACGCAAACGCACAGGACCGGCTATTGCGGTGTTGCTTCTCCCCTCTTCTCATTGCTCGATGCAACCCTGGCCACGGCGGCGCGTGCGGTCGCGCGGCCGCTCGTTTGGACCAGCGACCACGGACGGCATCACGTAGCGGTCGCGTTGCAGGCAGCGACAAGCGGGGATCTCGCTGGATGATCGAATCGCCCACCTTGCAGGATTGGCTCGACTCGCTGCCCCGCTTCGGGAAGCGGCGAGCCGTGGGACTCCGTTCGAATTTCGGGACACGGTGGTGGACCTTCAGCCGGCTCTACCGCAGCACGCTCTACGCTGCGCACCTGCTTACAGAATGCAACCTGAGTGCAGGCGATCGCGTTCTGTTATTCGCGCCCATCTCTCCGGAATGGCTCGCTCTGCTGCTCGGCTGCGTATGGCGCGGCCTGGTTCCCGTCACTTGCGACTCCAGCGCCTCGCTCGATCGAATGGCGGGCATCGTGCGCAGTGTCTCCACTAGACTCGTCCTCTTCACCGCCGGACAGAATATTGAAGCCGTGGATTGTCCGCTGCTGCGCATCGCGGACCTGGAGCCTCCCGCCGATTGGACTGCGGATGCGGCGCGGTTGCGTGTTGCCGTCTCCATCGACGATACAGCCATCGAGCACGCTGAATGCGGCCAAACGCAGCCGGCTGCGTTCTCCTCGCACAGAGATCTTTTGGAGCAGATCGTCCGGTTCGCACGGCGCACGTCCTTTCCCACACGCTCGAGAAACGCACCCACGGTGGTGCCGGCTTCACCGCATCCAACGCCAGTTTGGGTCGCGGCTCTGCTGTCTTCCCTGCATGCAGGCGCACCGGCGCTGTGCGCTCAGTCAGCCGCCCCGCACCATGTGCTGCGCATCGCAAAGTCGGCTGGCGAATCCAGGCTCGTTGCATCCAGCGCGCTCCTCAACTCGCTCGAAGAATTCATCGTGCAACAATCGCCAACGCCCAGCCGCGCCGCATACAGAGCTATCCTCGGACCCTCGCTCGAAACCCTGATCGTCAGCGGCCGCCCGCTGTCGGAATCGTCGCTCCGGTTCTGGCAGCGCCTCGGCATGAGGATCGTCGACAGCGGACCCACGCCGGCTCTCTTCAATGAAGATGTCCACAATGAAAATCTCCACAATAAAGATCTCCAAGCCAGGCAATCGCCCCTCAAAGAAATCCTTCAAGACAGGGATTCTCCTGCCAGGGCGGCGAAGCTGGCCGCATATATCGAAAGCAACCTCCCTTCCGCTCCTCTGGCAGACATGCGCCGGTTTTTGCAGTCGTTGCCCCTCGATTCAATCGAGCAGGCCGAGGTCATGGCTCTGCTGCTTTCTTCGCCCGCGATCGATGCCGAAGCAGCCTTGAATTCCGAGGACGGCGCCGAACTCCGCTCTCGCTGGAAACATAAGGCTCCCGGCTGGCAGAGCACAACCGCGGGCGTCATTCTGCGCGGCATCGTCTCGCCGATCTTTCGGCGATTGATTCTTGCGGCCGTGGTGCGCGTGCGCATCACCGGGCTCGACCGTCTCCACGGCTTGACGGGGCCGATCTTCTTCGCCTCGCGCCGCAGCGACCGGCGCCATCCGGTGGAGTTCCTGGCGGTGGTCAAAGCTCTGCCCCCACGGTTGGCGCGCCGCGTCATGGTCGCCGTCAGCGACCGCCCTTTCCTTGAGAGCCACTTCTACCAGCGCCCCGGCGACTCCTGGGCCTATCGCCTCTTGATCGGCTGGGTGGCTGTCTGTGGACTGCCCAGTGTCATGCCCTATGCGTTGCTCGAGTCCGCTCTCTCCCATGGCTTGGAGGAGATCTGCGACTGGGCTGGCCGCGGGTATTGTCCGCTGGTTACATGGTCGCCGGCGATGGCGCGTCTCGCCACCGAGGTTCAAGCCACCGTGGTCCCGGTGCGTCTGCGCGGCCGTTCTCGCGGCTGGTGGAGCGCCGAGGTGCTCATCCAATTCGGAGTTCCGCGCCGGATTCTGCCCTTTGCCGATCCTGGATTTACTCATCTGGACGTCGAGACAGGACTGCGGGCTCCATTGCCGGGGGTGGCCTTGTGAGGAGTTCAGGATCGTGGGGGTCACTGCTGGTCCGGGGAGCTCGAATGTTCCACCCGGATCGCAAGCTCGAAAACCTCCTGCGCCGTGTTCGCAACCGCCGCAGACCGGATGGCTGCTACAACATCCTGGGAATTTGTTCGACCGGCCATGGCGCGAGCGTCGCTCTGATCTCGTCGCGCTACGGAGTTCGGGCCCTCAACCTGGAACGGTTCGTCCAAAAAAAGCACGCCTTGCTGATGGCGCGGGAAGAACTCCGGGAGGTTCAGGAATGCGATCGAGGCATCCCCGCCACCATCCGCTTCCTCCTCACCAACCGGGATGGTTCTCTGCCGCCGATCTCTGTCTTTGAGGATGCCTGGGAGCCATTCCTGGCCCACCTGCTGCGCGGGCTTCCCATCGGCGCCCGCGACATCGACGTTGTTGCGGGCAGCGAATCGCATTTCGCCATTAACCGCGCCTGGCTGGGACGATCGCTCGGTTCTTTCTTCCCCAACGCCGAAATCCATACCGATCTTGAGCACCATCTCGTCCATAGAGCGCAGGCCTTTTACTCCAGCAACTTTCATGACGCTGCGATCCTGACCGCCGACGCCTGCGGCGAGCCTCTCGCACGCCTCGGAGGAAAATCCCTCGCCATGACGCTCGGTCACGGCGAGGGCAATTCGATAGCGGTTCTCGCGGAACATGCCGCGCCCGAGTCCAGCCCCGGCGAGCTCTACAGCTTCGTCAACGACTATCTGGGCTTCGAGCATGGCGAAGAGGGCAAAACCATGGGCCTGTCGTCCTTTGGCAGAGATACCGGTTACCGGGCCTTCAGGCCTCATCTTTCTCTCTTTGAAGACGGCTCCTTTCGCTTTCTCGACCGGAGCGCTTTCACCGGCGCGCTCGAGGCGCTTCAGATTTACCGTCGAGAACCCGAAGAGCCCATCGCTCAGGCGCATGAGGACCTGGCACGGGCCATCCAGATGCTGCTCAACGACATCATGGTGAACGCCGTCCAGGCGCTCGCACGCCGCTCCGCTTCAAACAACCTCTGCATCGCCGGCGGCACGGCCCTTAACAGCATCGGCAATGAGGTCGCCTTTCGCGCCTCGCGTTTCAACGGCGTTCACATCATGCCCAATGCCGGCGACTGCGGCCATGCGCTCGGTTGCGCGCTGCAGGCGGAACGAAACCTGCGCACGCAGACAACCTCGCACCCGGCCCCTCCCGGCGTCCTTACTCCGTCCGGCCTCCACTTCACCGATGCGCTTGGTTCGCCCTACACCGATGACGAGATCGAACTCGCACTCACGCGCTCCGGCCTGCCCTTCCGCCGCGTCGACGCCATCCACGAATACACTGCCGCAAGCATCGAGCGAGGGCTCATCGTGGGCTGGTTTCAGGGCCGCTCCGAGTACGGACCGCGTTCCCTCGGGCAGCGAAGCATCCTCGCCGATCCGCGCTCGCCTTCCATGAAGGATCGTCTCAACCAGCGCGTCAAGCATCGCGAGCCCTTTCGCCCCTTCGCACCGGCAGTGCTGGAAGAACGTGCCTCGGAGTTCTTTGACCTGGCCGGGCCCAGCCCCTTCATGTTGCGCGTCGTCAATGTGCTGCCCGATAAAAGATCGCTCCTTCCGGCCGTTACGCATGTGGACGGAACGGCGCGGGTGCAGACCGTTTCCGCCGCCACTCATCCGCGCTTCCATGCCCTCATCGAGGCATTTGCGAGGCGTACCGGAGTGCCTGTCATCCTCAACACCTCTTTTAATATCGCCGGCAAACCGATCGTCGAGACCCCGGACGACGCCATCGACTGCTTTCGCTCGACCGACATCGATATTGTGGTGCTGCACGACTACGTCCTCGAGAAAGAAGAACTCGATGTGTAGCGCGCATCGGCAGGAGCCGCAGTCCTCCGTCGACTGGATTCAGGTCACGCCTGTCCGGCTGCTGCCCGCCGGCACCAAAGGCGCTGAACGCTGGATAGCGAAGCTCCCGCCTGACGAGGTCTCCCTTGCCCTGCGCATCGGCAGTGGGGAAGCGCAGGTCCGCTTCATCCAATGTCGAATCGTACTTCGCTTGCTTCTCGGACGCCTCATTGGCGAAGAATGGTACTCTCGACCCTTTGAATATGAGTCTGGCGGCAAACCCGCTCTGCCTGCAGAGAGCCCCGTCGGGTTCAACCTCGCACACTCGGGTGACCTTGCCGTCTTTGCTCTTTCACACTCGAGCCGCAACCCATTCCAGGTTGGCGTGGACGTTGAGCGCCTGCGTCCCAGGCCGGGCGGCATGGACCTTGCGCGACGATTCTTCCATCCCGATGAATGCGCGCATCTGGGGTCTCTTCCCGGCCATCGGCGGGAAGCGGAATTCTTGCGCATATGGGTCCGCAAAGAGGCCTGTCTGAAGGCGGTCGGCGCTGGCATCGCGGGAAACCTGGCAAGCTTCTCTGCAATCGAAGTCAGCGGGCGTATCCTGCTCCATGGCAACGATGCCGTCTGGTTCCAGGAACTCGGAATTGGCATCCCTGCAGCCGCCGCCCTGGCCTCGAACCGCCCTCTGCCTCTCGTATCCGTCGCGCCGCTCCAAACCTCGAGACACTGGTTCGAACACCTCAGCGGTCAGGATCAGAACGCCGGTGGATGATCTTCGTCCCGCTCGTCTTCGAGCCACAGCGTGGCATCCTGCGATTGAAACCATATCCTTCGCGAGGGGTCTGCCATTGCACCAGCCCTGGCTCGATGCGCGGACGCCGCGTTTTCAAAGCGTGTTCCCCGCAGCACCGCGATCTGCTTGCGAGCACCGCTCCGACAGCCTGCGATAACCGTGTCGATCTTCTCGTCCCTTGAGTCCCACGTCGGAGCCACGCGCACCCACTCGACCTCAATCCGACGCCCTGGATGCCTCGCCTTTAATGCCTGCTCCAGGCGCTCAGCCGTATAACCGAGTCCAGCCGAATCCGCCGTCACTCCCTCGCGTAGCCGGCCGGCCATCCTCTCAAGGAACTCGCTGACCGCTGCCAGTCCATCGAAGCTGCCGCGGTGCACGGGCGCCATTACGCGCTTCCCCATGTAAAGCAGACGCAGAATCCGCAGGCAGACAGGAAAACTGGCCCTGGTCGAGGAGGTCTGCCCCACGAATCGTAGCGCTTGCGAAGGAAGCGCCCAGACTGGACAGCAGCCACGATAGTAGATCCCCAGGAACGGGACCTGCAGGCAAATGGACTCGCTTATCTGCATAAATCCCATCTTGCCCATCACCAGGCTGGAGCGGCGCATGGCTTCAAAAAGCGTCTCTTCGTCGGGAAGCTCCTTCACAACGAACTTCGCTCGAACCCTCTCCGGGAGTGTGTCCAGCCGTGCCTGGGTTGCCGAAACTTGGGGGGAGATGACGACAACGCGGCAGGGCAAGAAGGGCATAGCGCGCACCAAGGCCATCGCGAGTTCTTCCGCCTTCCGCTCGTAACCCAATACGGTGATCACTCGTGGAGATCGCGGCCACCAATCGTCAACCTTTCGCACCACGCTCTGGCTCGCGCTCTTGATAAACGGAGGAATCCCGCAATAATGCGGCGGAGGGTCCCTCATCTGAAACGAACTCGGTCCCATCAGGGCAATCCCGTCGGCGATCGCCCCATGATCCGTTACGAATTTAGCTGCCAGACTCGGCTTGCTGGCGTTGTCGAGAATCACCGCCGGGATCTGCAACTCGACCGCGGACACCGCTGCATCCAGCAGAATGCCGCGCATGGGAACCTCGCCCAGCACCACAACGTCCGGAGCGAACTCCCGGACCGCCTTGCGCACGCAGCGCCGTTTGTAGCGCGCCGACGGGTGAAAACAGGCTCGGATGGGCAGGTCGATGAATCGGATCGAACTCAAGGCTGTGGCCACCGTCTCGTCCCGCAAGCCGCTCCGCCCTGGACAGATCACCGCAACCTCGTGTCCGCGCCGGTGAAGTTCCAGGCCAATCCGCAGACAGCGCTTATAGACCCCGATCAGCGAGTCCCCGCCCCCGTCGTCCATCATGCAGTAAGCCGCAAACAGGAATCTCACCTTGTGTCCTCTCGCAAATTGAATCTTCTTGCAACCATGAACCCGATCAAAACAGAATACTGCGCTCCAGACTGTGCACCTGGTGGAGCTATGACGATGCGGGCGGCCCGGAAGCCACGCCGTCAATCGCATCAACGAGTTCGAGAAGGACCCTGCCAAGTTCTTCCCGAATAAACCCGCGGCTGCCCCGCCGGGGATGATGCCGATGGGTCACGACGCGGTCACGGACGACGAAATCATATAGGCGTCCCAAGCTTCTGTTCATGGCAGTTCAGGCGCTGCTTTGACCACAGTCCGCCGCCGAGCTATAACTATTCATGTCATGGAAACCGCTTCCATGATATTGAACTGCCGTTCCCTTGTGGAGCGGCGTAACCCACCACGGCAATCGCCAGGATGCTCGGGAAGGCGGTGAAAATCCGCCACTGCCCCGCAACTGTGAGCGCTCCTGTCCCGCCGGCCGTCCCGTTTGGCTGCCGGTGAATGCAGGATTCGGCCAGGGTTCTCCGCTGCCATGCGGACGCCCGACAAACCACTGGAGACAAGCCCTAAGGCTTCGCCTCCGGGAAGGTGGCTGAAACAAGCGCAAGTCAGGAGACCGGTCCTAGGCGCCTACAACCGCTTTCACGTTCCGAGGGGAACGAAGGAGCCCATTATGGCCGTTTCCAGACATCGCACTGTCAGGCGCGCATGCATCCTCACGCCTGTCCCTGCTCCCATCCTGAGGCGCGCATTGGCCGCGCTTTTCCTGCTCTTCACCGCGGTCCTCTGCCCTGCCGCGTCCGTCCGCGGCGTGGTCACCGACGCCACTGGCGCCAAAGTCGCCGGCGCAGCCGTCGTCCTTGTCAGCAACGGAAAAATCGTCGGCTCGACCATCTCCAGCGGCGACGGCAGCTTCCAGATCACCACCGGAACCAGCGGCCGCTTCTTCCTCGTCGTCTCCGCAAAAACCTTCCGCCAGTTGCAAACGCCGGACTTCTACGCCGGCCAATTCGACTCCATCAACCGCAACGTTGTCCTCGAGCCGGCCTGGGTGCGCGAGTCCATCGTTGTCGCCGCCACCGGCACGCCCACGCCCCAGCCGCAGACCGGCGCCGCCACCTCCGTTCTCAGCCCCCTCGATCTGGCTACGCGCACCGGCCTGGCGAATGTACTGCGCTTCATGCCTGGCACTTTCGTAGCGCACGACGGCCAGATGGGCGCGCAAACCTCGCTTTTCGTCCGCGGCGGCGACTCCGACGACAATAAAGTCCTCCTCGACGGCGTCGATATCGGCGATCTCGGCAACCAGTTCGACTTCGGCCCGCTCTCCACCACTGCCGTCGAAACCGCCGAGGTCTATCGCGGCCCCGATTCCAACCTCTACGGCGCAGGCGCTATGACCGGCGCCATCAACCTCACCACCCCAAAGGGCACCACCAGCTTTCCCTCGCTGCTTTTTCAAGGAAGCGTCGGCAACTTCAACACCTCGCGCGAACAGCTTGAACTGGCCGGCGCCCACAAGAAACTCGATTATCTCGGCGCTTTCAGTTGGCTGCAGACCTCGAACGATCTGCCCCACGACGAATTTCACGTGGCCACCAGCGCCGCCAACCTTGGCTGGCAGCCCAACGGCAGCACGCAGATCCGCGGAACCATCCACTATGGCGTCAGCGCCACCGGCGTCCCCAGCGCCTGGGATTTTTATCACGTGGCCGACAACGCCACGCAGAAAGACCAGAACATCTATCTGAGCGCTTCCATCGACAACCAGATCACGGCTGGCTTTCACAATAGCGTGGTCTACGGCCTCACCCGCAGGCGCGAGCAATACAGCCTGTGGCAGCAAAGCGGCAGCGGCGACTTCGACGCTTACGGCGACAGCCTCGGCTTCCCCGTAACCATCACTGGCGCCAACGGCTACTCAGCATCGGGCCAGTCCGTCCTCGACTACGCGCAGACCTACCCCTACCAGACCCAGTCCGCCAACAACCGTGACGCGCTCGTCTACCAGGGCGACCTCACCATCACTCCGCATCTCGCCGGCCTCATCGGTTTCCGCTTTGAAGACGAGCGTGGCCTGGAGAACGTGCCCACCTATTCCGAGCACGAAACCACCGAGCGCACCAACTATAACTACCTGGCCAGCGTGCACGGCGACTTCAAAACGCGCTTCTTCTACACGCTCGCCGGAAGCCTCGAGCACTACTCGTTCTTCGGCACGCAAACCTCGCCCCGCGCCGGCTTCTCCTGGTACGTCCTCCGCCCACGCTCCGGCATCTTTGCCGGCACCCGCATCCTCTTCAACTACGGCGACGCCGTGCGCGAACCCGACCTGAGCGACCAGTTCGGCTCGCTCTATCAATTCCTCGTCGCCAACGGCTATCCATCCGTGGCCAGCCAGCTTCACATTGGCCCATTGGCCGCGCCCGCCATCCGCACCTACGAGGGCGGCTTGGCACAGAGCTTCTTGAGCAGCCGCGTCATCTTCCGCGCCACTTACTTCCACAACCAGTTCGGCCGCGAGATTGAGTACGTCGGCGGCCATCTGCTGCCCAACCTTATTCCGGGACTCACGCCGGCCGAGCAGCAGCAGCTCATCGCCGCACTCGGCTACTACTACACCGACGACTACGGCCTCGCCGTCAACACCGAAGCATTTCGCGCGCAGGGAGTCGAAGCCAGCGTCGAGAGCGGCATCGGCCGCAATATCTTTCTGCGCGGCGGCTGGACCTATCTCGACGCCCAAGTGCAGCGCTCCTTCGACAGTGACAACGAGGCCCTCGCGGGCGGCTACGAGCCCACCCTCAACGGCATTCCCATCGGCGCCATTGGGCCGCTCGTAGGCGCGCGCCCGTTCCGCCGCGCGCCCAACACCGGCTATTTCACGGCCACCTACGCCGCCAAACGGCTCACCGCCATCTTCACCTCGTCCTTCGCCAGCCGCAGCGACGACTCCACCTATCTGGAGTACGCCGACGCCTACGGCGGCAACAGCCTGCTGCTGCCCAACCGCAACCTCGATTTCGGCTACGCAGACCTCGGCCTCGGCGGCAGCTTTCAATTGCTCAACTGGATGGACATCTACGCCCAGGCGAACAATCTGGTGAGCGACCGGCACATCGCCCCCATCGGCTACCCCAGCCTGCCCATGAACTTCCGCCTCGGTCTGCGCCTGCGCTGGGGCATCGGCGGCAAAAGCTGAGGCGCCGCTGCCTCGGCGTCGAATGCGAAAACAGTGCGCGCGATGCGGGACGCTCGCATGGATTCTCCCGCTTCGCGCAAAGCTGCATTGGACGCAAAGTTCGCCGCGGCTTTCGATCCGCGCGCGGACCGATCCCGATTCGCTCGCGTTTTTCCACAGGTGCGCTGTTAGAAAGCACGCCGACCCGCATTTTTTCCTTGGAAAACGGCGCGCCGCTAGCGGAAACTGAATCCATCTGAATTATTGCGCATTTGAGTCTTCGCCTTTTAACGGCTTATTCATCTTTTTGGATCATTGTAGATATCGGCGCCGGCAGCCAGACGGTCGTGACCGCACGTCCGCAAAGATTGCCCGCTGCCGGGCCCCGCTCAATGCCGCTGTTCCTTCCCGCGATTCGCGGCGATCGAAACGCGGCTTGCAATAATATTGCCCAGTTCCCGCGACCGTCGGCAGAGAGAGATGGAAGAACTCAATCATTCGGAGGGGGAGAGCGTATGAATCGATCTTTGTGGTGGAGTGCCGCGTGGAGTAGCTTGTCCCTGCTGGCCCTGTTTCTGTGTACGCTGCCCGCGATGGCGCAGCAAACCCTCGGCTCGCTGAACGGCACCGTGGTAGATGCGTCCCGCGCTGCCGTCGCGGGTGCTACCGTAACAGCGGTCAACGACCAGACAACCATGACGCGTTCGACCAAGACCGCGAACTCCGGGTTCTGGCAAATTCTCGATCTCCCGGTGGGCCGCTACACGGTCACCATCATGCAGTCGAATTACCAAACCGAGAAATTCCCGCACATTCAGGTGCAGGAGGCTCGCGCCGCCACCCTCAACGCCACGCTGAAAGTCGGGCAGGTGTCCCAGGCGGTCACCGTCACCGCCAACCCGCTGCTCAACGCCACCGACACCACCAACGGCTATACGCTCGACCAAGCTCAGATTGCCGCCACACCGCTGGCAACGGGCAGCTTCACCCAGTTGGCTATCCTGGCGCCGGGCGTCAACGCGCAGCTAATAGCCGGCGTCGGCACCAACCAGGGCCTTGGCAACCAGGACATCTGGTCCAACGGCCAGCGCTCAACGTCGAACCTGCTGACGCTGAACGGCGTGCCCATCGGCAATACGTTTAACGGCCAGACCGATAGCGAACAGGTGTCGCAGCGCATGCAGTTCAACATCGGCGAGGGCAGCTCCGTCGGCGGCCAGGCCCAGGACAACATCTCTACCTACGGCTCGAACGGCAACGGCCTGGCTTCGCCGCCGCCGGAGTTCATGCAGGAGATCAGCGTGACCACCTCGATGTACGACGCCACGCAGGGGCAAACCAGCGGCGCCCACATCGATGTGGTGACCAGCAGCGGCTCCAATCGGTTTCACGGCCAGGTTTACGGCCTTTTTGGCAACAATTTCATGAACGCCGACCCGTTCTTCTACAAGCAGGACGTGCTGCTCGGCAGTCTGTCGCCCCAGTTGGAAAATCCGGCGTTGCACAAGTGGGTGGCCGGCGCCACGCTCGGCGGCCCCATCAAGAAGAACAAGCTCTTCTTCTTCCTCGGATACCAGCACCTCTATACCTCCGATCAATATGGCGCGCTGTCGCAGTTCCAGGTTCCTTATGGGCTCTCGAGCGACCGCAGCCTCGCCGGAATCGAGGCTGCGTGCTCCAGCTATTCGACGGCTACGCTCGCCGGCGGCGGATCCTCCAGTAACGCAAAATGCCCCGCAATTACCGCCTTTAACCCCGCCGCGGTGGGGCTGCTGCAGGCCAAGCTGCCCAACGGCAATTTTCTGATTCCGTCGCCGACCGTCAGCGCGGCGCAGGCGGAGGCCAACCTCGCAAACGAAGAACCGGACGTCACCGAGCTCGGCACCTCGATGTTCTCCGGCGATCAAGCGACCGCCTCGCTCGATTACAACGCCACCAGCACCGACCACGTCGAGGCAAAGTACTTTTACCAGCACATGCCCACGACCAGCCCCTACGCCATAAGCAGCGTCCCCGGTTTCCCCAACCTTGAAGACACCGGCGCCCAGGACGCCACGCTGAGCAACTCGATCAACATCGGTTCGAACTTTAACTGGCAGCAGTTGATCGGCATCTCGCGGCAGAAGGTCTACGGCACCTACAATCCTGCGCTTACCGCATCCGGCGTGGGCATCACCATGCCGGGGGCCGACTACTTTCCGGGTCTGGAATTGGAGGACTTTGCCCAGTACAACTCCGAATCCACCACCTCCAAAGTCGGCCCCTATAACTATTCGTGGGCCGTTGGTTCGGGCTACTTTGAAAATAAGATCTTCCCCTCCACCAGCGCCATCTGGTCCCTTGGCAAACACACCCTTACCGTGGGATTCTCTTACACCTACGACCAGTTGAATGTCCTCAACCACGGCGAAAATCACGCGGAAATGGAAACGAGAGGCTTCTCCTCGTTTCTCGAGGGCAAACTGTATGACGGCGATGTCCTCGAGGGCAACTCGGACCGCTATTACCGGGACCACGACATCGGCGCTTATGCCTCCGATAAATGGCAGTTCCGTTCCAATATCAGCATCTCCGCCGGCATCCGCTACGATTTCATCGGGCCGTTCAGCGAGAAGAACGGAGATATGTTCAACTTCGATCCGTCGCTCTACTCCGCCACCGACAGCGCGATCGCCAACACCGGATTCGTTATCGCCGGCAACAACAAGCTCTACGGAACTCCAGGCGTGAGCGCTTCCACAATGACCGGGCGGCAGTGGGGCATCGGGCCGCGCGTCGGCCTGGCATGGTCGCCGAAATTCAATAACGGAAAGGTGGTCTGGCGCGCCGGCTTTGGTGTGTATTACGACCAGGGCGAGTACTTCCAGTATCTCTCTCCGCCGGCCGGCGCAGGCATCAGCGGACCCTTTGGCGTAACCCAGGAAGCTCCGTTTGCCGCTTACACCGATGAGACTGGCAATCTGAGCCAGCCGTTCCCCACCCTTGTCACGCCCACCACTCCGGCTAACACCGCCTCCATCATGCCCACCGTCGACTCCATAGAGGCCGCGTGTACAACCTACAACGTCTATAACGACGTGTCGGCGGACATGCTGGGGTACAACTGCAACGACGGCGCGCCCAACGCCGGGCTCATCATTGGCAACTACAACCGCGCCAATAAGCTGCCCTACACGGAAGACTGGACACTCAATTTCCAGTGGCAGCCCACCGCCAACACGGTGCTGAATATCGGTTATGTCGGCAACGTCGGCAAGCACCAGGTCATTCCGGTCCCCTTTAATGAGCCGGTGCAGTGTACGCCTGGCAACTATCAGACCCTTGCCGCCTGCCACGGACAGGAATACTCCTACAGCGTGCAGGTTCTGAGCAACGTCAACGCGCCCAGCGGCTACTACGGCGCGGGCAACAAGTATTCCACGCCGTACGCCATGGCCAGCGAGCCGGTTGACAGCTATAGCGGCGGCAACATCGACCTCCGCGTGCCCTATGTGGGCATCGATCCTAACGCCACCTCCTTCGAGGCCGCCGGCATCTCTACCTATAATGCGCTTCAGGTCAACCTCAACAAAACCCTTTCGCACGGCATCCAGGGGGGAGTTTCCTACACCTGGTCGCACACCCTGGACGAGCAGAGCGACGTGGGGCTCTTCTTCACTGGCAGCAATCCCGCGAACCTGCGCAGCGCCTATGCCAGCTCCGACTTCGATGAGACCAACAACCTGACTTTCAACTTTTTGTTCCACTCCCCAACCTTGATCAAAAACAAGGCCAATTTCCTTGGGGCTCTCGTCAACCATTGGAGCCTGCTCGGCGTCGCGGTGTTTCAGAGCGGATTCCCCTACAGCTACTACGACTACTCCGGCAGTGTGGGTGGCCAATACTTCGGCACCAACGAGGAGGAGATGAACCCGATACTCCCTCTGAAACCGGGCATCGATCCAAAGTCGGCGCTCACCGGCCAATCCGGCGCGTTTACCGCTGCGTCGACAAGCAGCAGCGGCAAAATCTCGCCCATCTATAACCGCGCGGTTAACCCGTCCGACTTTGAGATCCCGCTCATCGCTCAGGGAACAGAGGGCGTGCCGCCCTGCGACACCACCACCGATGGCGGCAATGCCGGCCCCGGCGGAGGCCCGCTCTGCGACGTCTATGAAACCGATTTTGTCCCCGGTCAGCGTAATATCTTCCGCGAGGCATTTCAGAAGGAAGGCAATATCGCGATCGAAAAGGACATCCCCATCAAGGAGCGGTACGACATCCGCTACCAGTTCGAGGTCTTCAACGTCACCAACACGCCCAGCTTCGACATTCCCGAAGACGAGCTCACCCTGAACCCGGACTACAGCGAACTGACCCCGTCGACGTCGTACTATGCAAACAACGGAACGCAGTCCCAGCCCTCGGCGAGCACCTCGGTGACCACGCCCACCGGCACCGCAACCTGCTCGGGCGCCGCGGCCGCTTGCGCCTATGAGCTGTATACCGCGCCCAACAACGTCAGCAGCAACAAAACAATGGGCGTCGTCGAAAACACCCTCGGCCTCAACCGGACCGTAGAGATGTCGTTGCACCTTACGTTCTAAGTTGGGTTGCGTGGCTCAATGGATTCTACTCAGCGGGGTTCCTTCGGGAACCCCGATCGCTTTCGCCGCTGCGCATTCCACAACCCAAACACCCTCTTGATGTGGATTTCACGGCAACACCCCAGCAGGGCTTCACGCGACGCGCGAATTCGCAATGCGTGGCGCCCCGCATTCACAGGACTCTAACGGCTCTTCTGTACTCTTACGGTTAAGAAAAATCTCAAAATCGTAACCGCCCAGACCGCCAGGTGTGTCAAAATTGTTGACAGTCCGTGTACAGTCATTCAGCGTTTGGCGCGCCAGTCCTTGCCGGGCACGTGGCAAGACGGTACAGCTCGTTCGCTAACGAAATACCGATCCAACGCAAACTAACATTTGGAGAGCCACTATGACCCACTATCGAATCCGCAAGGGAACGCTCAGTCTGGCGCTCTTTGCTCTTGCCGCTTGCCTGAGCACGCTCGGCCTCAATGCTCAATCCACCACACAGGGCGCAATTGCCGGTACCGTCGCCGATGCCTCGGGAGCGGCCATCCCCGGCGCCGTTGTCACGATCAAGAACCTGGCCACAAACTTTACCGAGAGCCGCACCTCCGATAGCAGCGGCTTCTTCAACGCCCCACTGCTCGAGCCTGGCACCTATTCGGTCTCGGTCTCCGCGTCCGGTTTCGCCGCCTATCGAGCCGACTCCGTGATCGTCGTCGTGGGCCAGGTCACCACCATCTCACCACACCTGAGCGTTGCGTCCACGTCGTCATCGGTCGTCGTCACAGAGCAAACCCCGGCGATCAATACCGAATCGCCCGACTTCACCGCCACGCTGAACTCCGCGGCGCTCCAGAACATCCCCGTCAACAATCGTCGCTGGTCCAGCCTGGCGATGGAGACACCCGGAGTTGTCTCCGACGCCAACGGTTACGGCCTCGTCAGCGTCCGCGGCATCAGCCCCGTTCTCAATAATGTCGAGATCGACGGCGCCGACGACAACCAGGCCTACTACTCCGAAG
>JBOGLX010000183.1:0-32244 GCA_050745765.1 Occallatibacter sp.
TCCATCGTGGAAAAGCTGTCTCGCTGCCGACAGACACTGGAGCAGATCCAGCCGGGATGCACTCTGCCGCGCACTCGAAAAACCAAACAATCCGGTTGTCCAGTTATATAGTGGACACTACACTAGCATTGTGACAGCCGGGGTTAGCCGCGCGCAATCGAAAAACCGGGCGTGGCCGCGTCCGAATCCGCCGCAGTTTTGAAAGGGCACGACTTTAGTCGTGCCGCAAAGAACGTAAGACGACTTGGGCTTTACAGGCTGCGGAAAAACTCGTGGCTTTGAAAGGGCACGACTTTAGTCGTGCCGTAAGCGGAGCAAAATCAATGCCGGCTTTAGCCGCTGAGGGACGCTTTTCGAGAATTTAGCCTCGAATTGAGAGTTTTTCCGCAACCTGTTTAGCCCCTGAGGGAAGTTTGTCGCGGTAGCAAGGACCCGGCGCCCGCGCAAACAATCGGACGCTTCCGCAGGGGACTGACCGCGCCAAGCATTTAAAATGGATAGAGGGCATCCATGAAGGACACAATCAACGTTTCGAAGGAGAATTACCACCTCATCGAGCGCGTGTTGAGCGAAGTCTTCGGCATGGAGTGGTACGAGATCCACGAGGAAGCCGAGCGCCTATGGGGTGCCCCAGGTCTCGCCTTTGAGCAAGGAACCGGCGTTGGCCGGTGGGGTTTTCCAAGGAACAACGAAGTTGTTCCTTGGAGATCTGGGACTCGCAATCGACAGATTCGACTTTATGGGGCCAATGTCCACTTGAATTACCGTCGCGGAGCTACGCACGCCGATGCGGGCACTGTCTACCGGTTTACACCCGCAGCCGCAGCGAATCCCGCCACCTGGCCGGACGGGATCGGCGCACCGCTATTCGGCTTGGCCAGGCTCAGCTCTTTGGCGTTGGTCGCATCGGAGTAGTCCGGGCCCAGTCCCAGCTTCACAAGCGCTCGCGAGTCGGGCATCAGCTTGGTCTGCCATCCATGGTCCGCTTGGTACTTCTGCATTGCGGCAATGGTTGTGGCGTCCCATTTGCCCGTCGGTTCGCCGCTCAGATAATGCGCGCGGACCAGCGCCTGCTGTATCTGCTCCACGCGTGCGGGCTGAATGGATTGCTGCCCGCGCTCGCGGCGCCGGTAGTACCTGTGGCGAAGCACATGGCGCGCATGGTGAACCCGCCCGCTGGTGGGAGCGCGGTGTACGCGCGAGGCGGACGCCAATGGGGCGATGAGGGCGGCGGAAAAAACGATCGCAAGGCTTGCCCGAAAAATCGACACGCTGGGTCCACCTCAAAATGGCATTAATTATTTGACTTTCTCTGTTGCAGTCTAACCAAATATGGCGTCCGGCAGCAACGGAAAAATCGCAGCCCACACTGGAAACCTACCGGAAATGGCAAATTTCCTGCACTTTTCCCTTTTTGGCGCGCGAAAAACGCATTTTCAGGGCCAGGCAACCGATACCGGCCCGCATTATTTCTGATGCGTTCACCCTTTGGCAATGTAGCCCCATCAAAATAACTTTATAGCCCGACCGCTCCAAACTGTGCCAAATCGGGAGCCCAGGTTCCGGGGTCCCCCAGCGAGCGGTCTTTGCCTGCCGGGGGTGAGATCTCGATCCCGAGATCTGGCGCCGGCAATCGACCGGTTCCAAATCGCACGGCCTGAAACCGGGTATAAGCAACGCCGGCGCACCCACATCCCGCAAGCCGGCGTCTCTCCACATTGTTCTTTTTACTCTAAGGTGCCGCCGATGTAGTTGATCCCCTGGCTCAGATTGTTCGGGTCCAGCACTTCGAAGACCACCGGATCGCCTGCCTTCAGCTTGCTCACGATCGCGTCGAACTGATCGCGGTCCGCCACCGGCTGCCGGTTTACCTTGGTGATCACCAGGTTCGGCTCCAGCCCTTGCAGATCGGCAAAGGAGCCCGTGCGCACCGACACGATCATTACCCCCTGGCCGTGTATCTTGGCCGCCAAAGTCGGCGAGATGGCGCGCACCACCACGCCCAGCTTCGCTTCCCCCGCGCCCGCCTGGCTCTGCGGAGCGGCTTCGCCCTGCTCGCCGGTCAAACCCGCAAACACCTTGTCGCGGTCGCCGATGGTCACCGTGGTCTGGTCTTCTTTGCCGTCTCTCAGGTAGCCCAGCACCGCCGTCGACCCCGGCCTGCGGCTGGCAATTTCGTTCACCAGCGAATCCCCGTCCTTCATCGATTCGCCGTCGATGCTCTGGATCACGTCTCCCGGTTTCAATCCCGCCTTATCCGCCGGCCCGCCGGGCTGCACCTCCTGCACCAGCACCCCGTACTTGAACCCGTAAACCCGGTTCACGGCATCGGAAAGGCCTTCCCGGAATTGAATTCCGATCGACCCTCGCGTCACCTTATGCGTCGGACCCACCAGGTCGTTATAGACCGCCGCTACCGTGTTCGACGGCATGGCGAAGCCGATCCCTTCGTAGCCCGCCGACTGCGTGTAGATCGCCGTGTTCACCCCGATCACGTTGCCGTTCATATCCAGAAGCGGTCCGCCGGAGTTGCCCGGATTGATGGCCGCATCGGTCTGGATAAAGTGCTGGAACTGCCCCGGCGCGCCTTCGTCCAGCGTCCGGTTCTTCGCCGAAATTATGCCCGCCGTCACCGTCTGCGACAGCGCGAACGGGCTGCCGATGGCCTCCACCCAGTCGCCCACCTGCGCGGTGTCCGAGTTGCCCAGCTTCACCGTCGGAAGAGGCTTGCTGGTATCGATCTTGATCACCGCCAGATCGGTCGCCTTGTCCTCGCCGATCACGTGCGCCGGCCGCCCTGGGTCCTGCGTGTCCGGATCGCTCGACAGCTTCACATAAATCCGGTCGGCGTTCTCGATGACGTGATAGTTGGTGATGATATAGCCCTTGGAATCGACGATGAACCCGGATCCCAGCGACTCCTGAACGCCGCCGCCGTTGTCCCCGTCATCGGGCGAAGGCACCTGCCCGCCGAAAAAGCGGTTGAAGAAATCCTGAAAATTGTTCGGGCCCTGTCCTTGTCCCTGATCTTGCCCCTGTCCTTGTCCCTGACCTTGTCCCTGACCTTGCCCCTGGCCCTGCTGCTGATCGTCGCCGTTGCCGCCGTTGCCGTCCGGATTCTGCGGCATCTGCTGCATCTGCCCGCCGCGAAACCTCCGCCCCATATTCGCCGACTGTTTGGGAAGCGTCTCCGTCTTGATGTTCACCACCGCCGGACCCACTTCCCCGGCAATCTTCACAAATTCGTTGGGCAGAACTTTCGAATTGACGACCTTAAGCGGGGTAGCGTCCGCGCTGTTGTTTAACTGCTCCTGCCCGTTCACCCCGTGAGCGGCAAAGGAGCCCGCCAGGATGGCGGCCGACAGAGTGGCCAGCGCAATAAATGCAGATGTGAGCCGGCGCGTCCGCAGCCGTTCGAGGAGCGTTTTCATCGGTGTCATTGACCTCGTAAAGTGTCCAGCCTCGCGGTTGGATTGTGGATTGCTGTAGGCATCAGTATAGCCCCAGCAAAGCAAACCCGTCGGGCTGAATAAGGCCGGCTGCCGCTGCACCTCAGCCCGGCGCCCGGCAAAGCGCGTTGCTCATATAGACGCAGCCCCGAATGAAGAGTTGTATAAGTTGCATAAGTCGAACCGGGCGCCGCCGAGCCTGCCCTCTGCTCGCCAAAACCGTGCCGCGAGTGTAGTCGCCAAGACCCTGCCCCGAGTGTAGATGGACCTTGGGCCTACCGAAGGAGATGAAAATCGGGTCATATCTGCCGGAGCACTGCTCCCGGAGGGAGCCGTCGAGAATAGCCCAGGGCACGCGCAGCGCAGCCCTGGGAAAGCCGCGAGAGGAATCCGCAAGCCCCGGAGGGGCGACCGAATTTGCGTAAGCGGAAATGATTTTCGAGGGAGCCTGCCGAAGGGGGTTCGCCTTGGCGGCCTGGGAATCGCAATCGCCGCGAATCGTGCGGCCATGGCTTACTGTTCCGCCGCCCACTCCAGCATGGCCAGGGTCAGCAGCAGAACGCGCCTCAATCCCAGCTCCCGGTCTTTGGCCACGTACCATTCGCTCACCGTGTGCGCGCCGCCGCCCTCGCCGCCCGCGCCCAGTGACAGCGCCGGTACGCCCAGAGACAGCGGCAGGTTGGCGTCGGTCGATCCCAGGCGCAGGTCCGTGTGCAGGCCGAGATGGCGGTCAACCGCGCGCAGAGCCTCGCGCAAAGGCGCGTCCGCAGCCAGACTCCCCGCGGGCCGGTCGCCGATGCGTGCGATCGCGAAGGTGAGCGGGCCGCGGCTGCCCGGCGCTTCCGCCTTCGCATGAGCATTAGAGCGGCCCACCGAATCCTCGACCGCCCGGTGCAGCGCCACTTCCAGCCGCACAAGCTGGCCAGGATCGGTCGAGCGGAAATCGAGGGTCGCCTGGGCGCTCTCCGGAATCGAATTCACGCTGGTTCCCCCGCGGATGGTGCCCAGGTTCAGCGTGGTGCGCGGCTCCGCGTCCAGCGGAATCTCGGCCACCTCGGCCAGCGCCGAGGCCAGCGCCGCAATCGGATTGGGCGTGCCCGCATCGGTAAAACTGTGCCCCCCGGGGCCGGCGATCGTCACCTGGTAGCGCCGGCTCCCCAGCGCCTGCACCACGGCCGTGTCCGCGCCTCCGCCATCCAGCACGATGTGCGCCGCGATGCGCCCGCCCAGCGCGCTGTTCGCGTAAATGTGACGCACGCCGCGCAGGTCGCCTTCACCCTCCTCGCCCACGTTCCCCGCCAGCACCAGCGGCGCGGGCAGCTCCGCTTTGGCCTGGGTCCGCGCATGGACCAGCGCGTGGGCAAGCGCCAGCAACCCCGCAATTCCCGCGCCGTTGTCGCAGGCCCCCGGAGCCGTCAGACGGTCGCCCTCCACTTTGGGATTGATCGCAGTCTCCGCCGGAAACACCGTGTCCAGATGCGCCGACAGCAGGACCACCGGGCCCGTGCTCTCGCGCGGCAGCCCCGAAGCCGCAATGGACGCAAGCACGTTGCCCGCCGCGTCGATCTGCACATCGCTCAGGACATCGCTCAGGCTTGTCTCGGCAAAACGGGCCGCCAGCCACTCGGCGCGAGCCTGCTCGCCAAACGGCGGCGCGGGAATTCCCACAACCTCCGCCTGCCAGTCCATGATGGTCTTAGGGTTCCTGTGCAGCCACGCAAAGGCCGCGTGAACGCTCTTTTGCGCAGCCAGCGCCGTCACCCGCGAAAAGGCCGAACTGCGAAAGACCGTGGCCATAAGGACTCAGGTTAGCAGGGACGGGACTTAGCCGCTCGTGTTAGAAGTCTGGTTTTGAAAAGGCAAGACTTTTAGCCTGCCCTGGGCGGAGGCGAAGGGTGCCGCAAAGCCAGCAAAATCAGTGGGGCTTTACAGCCTGCGGAAAAACTCTTGGCTTTGAAAGGGCACGACTTTAGTCGTGCCGCAAGTGGAGCAAAATCAATGCCGGCTTTAGCCGCTGAGGGACGTTTTCAGAATTTCACCTGGAATTGAGAGTTTTTCCGCAGCCTCTTCAGCCCCTGAGGAGCAGTTTTTTAAATCTCAAGTTTCGCCGCAGTGGTCTGTTGCTCCCCGCTGCCTTTGCGCGCCGGACCCCACCCGCGGCAATCCCCAGGCTATTGATTCACCGCGCCCTGCGTCGCTTGCGGGTTACCGGAACCCGGCGGCGGTGAATTCACGGAATTCTGCGCTTTTTGTGTGGTGGTGTCACAGAAGGTCGTAATGAGAGTCACCATCGAGTGAATCCCGTTCGCGCCTCCCGCCATCAGGGCCGCCGAAAGCACCACATCGAACACGACAAAGGTGTTCACCTGGCCGACGGAGACGTTGCTGGACGCGGCCAGGGCCTGAGGATCGAGAAACGGCCACAACGCCCGCACGCCCACCATCGCCGCCACCAGGCCGAACATGACCGCTAATGCGAAAGCATACCGGGTGGTCACGGCGACATAAGCATTCAGGCGGTCGTTCGCATCGGCCTTCTCTTTCGGCGACTTAGCCGGATCCGCCTGGGTCGCGGTCAGGTTCGCATTCAGCCGGTTGTAGCCTGGGTCGCGCCAAGGCGTAATAAACACCTCCACGGCGCGCTCAATAAACGCCGAGGTCAGCAACAGAGGCGCCAGAATGTTCCCGACGGTCTGTGGTTGAACTAAGATTTTCAGTCCCGACCATGTGGCAAACCACGCGAACAGAACCACGCCCAGCGCGGCAATTCCCAAACCCGCAACCAGCGGCGCGGTCCCGCCAAAATTCGTTGGCAGCAATGTTTTCTCAGCGGCATCCATCTCCAGGTTTCTCCTTTCAGCCTTCCCAGCCGGGAAACCGGCTCCCTGGGGCCGGCGCGGCACGGCCCCAGGCGCCGGAATTTCCTGAAATCGAAACATCTGCGCTTCCTGCACATCTTTACCCCGTCAATCGGCGGCCGACAGCGGGTAAAGAAGAAGCCAGGTGCAGAATTCATCCACGGTGAACTGGGTGCCGCAAAGAATATAGGAAGCCAAGCCAGGCTGTCCATCGATTTCGAATCGGGCCCCTCGTGCCCAACTCTCTGGCTTCAGCCGCGCGCCCCCACTGTGCAACAATCTTCCCGGACGCCGATGAGAATCTCCCGCCACGCCAAAGCCGTCGTCACCGACACCCACTTCCTCATCCCGCTGATCGTGTTCTGTCTCGGCCTGGCGCTCCTGATCGCGCTCCGCTGACCAGTTGAAGCTTTGTAACAGGGCACGACTTCAGTCGTGCCGAATGCGGAAAGATAATAAACGCGGGCTTTAGCCCCTGAGGTAAGCTTCAATCTCAGCCTCGGAGGTTCGGATCGGCCACTTGAGCGCAAACGCAAAGACCAAAGGCAGCATCGGCGCGGCTCACGGAGCAGGCCACGGCCTTGGCGTGCTCTGCGGCCTCGCCGCCGGCGTCTGGCTGGGCGCAGCCGAAGCCCCTACCAAGCTCGTCAACTCCGGCCTCTCGCCCTACGCCGTCTCCCTCTGCATGGTGGCCGGCGTCTTCACCGCCCGCTGGACCGTCCCCACCCTCCTCAAAGGCACCCGTTCGGTCTTCGCCGACCTCGCCGGCAACAAGCACCTGATCGCCTCCGCCATCCTCGCCGGAATGCTCTGGGCCGTAGCCAACACCCTCACCGTCTTCGCCATCCGCGACGTCGGCCTTACCATCGCCTTCCCTCTCTGGAACACAAACTCCCTGGTCGGCATCTTCTGGGGTTGGCTGCTCTTCGGCGAGCTCAAAGGCGCGCAGGGCAAGAACATCGCCAAAGTCGTTCTGGGCGCCGTGGCCATCGCCGGCGCGGCAGTCATGCTCGCCTTCAGCACCATCCACGGCCAGGGCGCGCACGCGGGCCGTGCCGTAAGCGGAGTCCTCGCAGCCGCCGGCGCAAGCCTGCTGTGGGGCACCATGTACATCCCCTACCGCAAGGCCTACATCAGCGGCATGAATCCGCTCTCCTTCGTAACCGTGTTCACCGTGGGCGAGCTGGGCACGGTACTCGCTCTTGCCCTCGCGCTCGACCCCGCCACGCGCCACGCCCTGCTCCACTTCCATTCGCCCGAATCGAAGCACATGCTCTTCTGGCTCTTTCTCGGCGGCTTTGCCTGGGTCATCGGCGACATCTTCCAGCAATTCGCCACCAAGTATCTCGGCATCGGCCGCGCCATCCCGCTCTCCAACACCAATCAGCTCTGGGGACTGGTCTGGGGCGCATTGGTCTTCGGCGAGCTGGCCCACGCTGGCTGGCAGCAGCGCGTCATGGTCGTCGCCGGCTCCCTGGTCATGATCTTGGGCGCCCTCGCCGTCAGCACCGCCGTCGCCTCCGAGCGCGAGCACGCTTCAACAGACGCCGCCCTCGAACGCGAGTGCCAGCGCTTCGGCCTCGACTACACCCAGGTTCTGCGCGCCTATAGCGGCGACTCGCCCGGCGCCCGCGCCAATCGCCGCAGTTGGCTCGATTACGCCATCATCGCCGCCGCCGCAGCCGTCTTCATCTATCTTGCCTGGAACGCCCGCCCGCCCGCGCTCGCCATGAACTACTCCTGGGTTTGGGCCCTTTGCGTTGTCCTCGCAATTTCAGCCGCCGCCTGCGCCTGGCGGCTGGCAAAATCGGGAAAATCGGCGGAGGAATAGTTTCGGCCCATCCGGTCCACACCAGGGCAATCGCATGAACGTATATCGCATGAACTATTTTGTTGGCAAAGACGGCTCCTTTGGCGTGCGCCGTAGGCGCAATGTTTGTTAGCCCAGCGCTTCAGCGCTGGGGCTGGATGCCAAAAATCTTCCTCGGAGCCCCGTCGGGGCGGCGCCCTGCCCAGCACGCTCTACCAATAGAGATCTGCTTCCTCCAGCCTCACCACGGAAGTCACCTCCATTTCCGCTGTAAAATTCCCAAAAAGATTCTCATGCAGGTAAACTGAATAGATAAGCGGAAATCCCCATGGAAAACCCGGTCAAGGTTCTGATTGTCGAAGACGAGCCCAACGCGCTGATCGGGCTCGCGGAGTTGATCTCCGGATGGGGATACCGCACCGAAACCGCCCGCGACGGCGTCGAGGCATGGGAAAAAGCCCTCGCCTGGGACCCCGCCATTGTCGTCACCGACCTGAAAATGCCCCGCATGGACGGATTCGGGCTCCTGTCCAAGCTCTCCGAAGAGGGTTCCGGCGTCAGCTCCAACATCGCCGTCGTAGTCCTCACCGCCATGGGTTCCATCGAGCGCGCCGTTGACGCCATGAAGCTCGGCGCTTACGACTTCCTCCAGAAGCCCGTTGATGCCACCCGCCTGCGCACCATTCTCGGCAACGCCAGAAAACAGCGCGACACCGCCATCGAGCTCGAAGTGGCCCGCCGCCGCCTCCGCGAATCCGGCGTCCTCGGCGCCCTCGTCGGCAAATCCAAAGCCATGCGCGAAGCCTTCGCCCTCATCGAGCAGATCGGACCCTCCAACGTCTCCGTCCTCATCACCGGCGAAAGCGGAACCGGCAAAGAATTGGTGGCGCGCACCCTTCACGACCTGAGCCCGCGCAAAGGCCGGCCGTTCGTCGCCGTCAACTGCGCCGCCATCCCCGAAACTCTCATCGAAAGCGAGCTCTTCGGCCACGAAAAGGGTTCCTTCACCGGCGCCGCGGAGCGCAGAGCCGGCTGCTTCGAGCTCGCCTCCGGAGGAACGCTGCTTCTCGACGAAGTAGGCGAAATGCCCAGCGCCACCCAGGCCAAGCTGCTGCGCGTCCTCGAGGAGCGCAAGCTGCGCCGCCTCGGCGCCCGCGCCGAACAGGATGTGGACGTGCGCGTCCTCGCAGCCACCAATCGCGATCCTCAGCACGCCGTGGCTCAGGGCCATCTGCGCCCCGACCTCTTCTATCGCCTGAACGTGTTCAACATTCACATGCTGCCCCTGCGCGAACACATGGAAGACCTGCCGCCCATGGCCGAAGCCATGGTCGACGAAATGAACCGCAAGCATGGCCGCCGCGTCTCCGGCGTGGCCGCGTCCATGCTCGACCGCATGATGGCCTACGACTGGCCCGGCAACGCACGCGAGCTGCGCAACGCCGTCGAACGCGCCGTCATTCTATGCCCGGACGGCGCCCCGCTCGACGCCGGCCACCTCCCGCCCGGCTTCGCAAAGCGTCCTGCGCAGACGGGCGAAGCCTCCGCTCTTGGCCCCGGCGTAGTCGGCCTGCATGTCGGCACAACCCTCGAAGAGGCTGAGCGCCTGCTGATTCTGCGCACCCTCGAAGCCACCGGCCAGAACCGCACCCGCGCCGCCGAGATTCTGGGAATCAGCCCCAAAACCATGCACAATAAGCTCAAAGTCTACGGCCTGGTCAGGGAACGGGAAATAGCGGCGGTCTGATCCATGACGCTCAAGACCAAACTCGTGCTCGCCATCACGGGGCTGGTGTTTCTCATCGCCGGCCTGGTTTCGCTGGTCTATATGAGCAGGCTGCTGCAGGTGGCCATCCAGCAGCCCTACGACACCGACCTGATGGGCGCCGAGCAGATTCGCATGGCTCTCCGGGACGCGCTCGAAGCCGGACTCAAAGACAAAAAGGTCGATCCCAACGATCCCGCTCAACTGCGCGCCCTCGCCGCCGATGCCATCCGCGGCAGCGCCCCGCTCAAGGCCGTCGTCAGCTCCGTCAACAGCTACTCCCTCACCGTCTACGACATCAACATTGCCGACAACCAGGGAAACGTCCTCCTCAGCACCAATCCCGGCATCGAGGACAAGCCGCTTCCGGCTAGGCCCAATTACTCGCGGTTGCTCAAAGACAATCCCCTCGAACAGATGGCCGTGATCTTTGGACCGCCGCAGATCTTCGACATCGAGGCGCCAGAGGACCGCAACGGCCAGCTCTTCGCCACCGTGCACGTGGGCGTGCACACGTCCTTGCTGCGCGCCTTCTTTGTCCCCTGGCTTCGCGAGGCGTTCACGCTGATGGCCTTCGCGTTGGGCACCGCGCTCATCGTTGCCTTTCTGCTCAGCAACATCGCCCTCCAGCCCATGGAGGAGATCAGCCACCAGCTCGACTACTGGACCGCTGCCAGCCGCTATAGCCGCAGCGAAGAGGGCGATGAGCCGGAGCCCAAAAAGGACACCGCCGCCCGCGTCTCCACCAAAATCGAGATGATCGGCCAGCGCATGAGAAACGTGGAAGAGGTCTACTCCGCGTTGCAGGAGAATCTTGACCAGATCCTTGGCAATCTCCAGGACGGCATCCTGCTCTTCACCGGCGACAATCGCGCCGTCCTGGTGTCGGAAGCCGCGGCCCGCTACTTGCAGCTCGACCGCGACCGGGTTCTGGGTTTGCCCGCGCAGCAGATCTTCGACCGCTCCACGGTCCTGGGACGATTGCTTTGCGAAGCCTTCGACGCCGGCGTCCCCCTGGCCCAGGAAGAGATTCGCACCGAGACCGGACGGCGAATCCAGCTTTCGGTCGACTTTATTCACGAAGACCAAACCCGCCAGGGACTGGGCGCACTGGTCACCCTGCACGATCTTGAATCCGTCCAGGAAATCGAGTCCGAACTCGAGGTTTCCCGCCGCATGGCCGCCATCGGCCGACTCACTTCCGGCGTAGGCCACGAGGTCAAGAACCCCATCAACGCCATCGTCGTCCACCTCGAGCTGCTCCGCAACAAGCTCGGCGAAGCCAGCGCCCCCGCCGTGCGGCACCTCGACGTGATCGAGGCGGAAATTCACCGGCTCGACCGCGTAGTGCAAACCCTGGCGGACTTTTCCCGCCCCGTCGAGCTTCAGCTTCGCGAGCAGGATCTGCGCGCGGTCATCGGCGACGTGCTCAGCCTCGCCGCCGATGAACTTTCTACGCATCGGGTTACTTTAAAGTGCCGAATGCCATCTAAAGCCTTGGTGGCCAATGTCGACGCCGACCTTCTGAAACAGGCGGCGTTGAATGTGATCCAAAACGGCGCGCAGGCCATGCCGGAGGGCGGCACGCTGGAAGTTATCCTCGAAGAAGAAGATAAAAGCAGCCATAACGGCGATGGGGCCAGACTGGCGGGGCCGAAATCGGCCGCCTCCAGGTCCGCCGTCCTGCGCATCGCCGACGAGGGATCCGGAATTCCCGAAGAAATTCGAGAGAAAATCTTCGATCTTTATTTCACCACCAGGAGCGGGGGAAGCGGCATCGGCCTGGCCATGACCTACCGCATTCTCCAGTTGCACCACGGCAGTATCGAAGTACAATCTAGAGTAGGCCGCGGCACGGAGTTCCATCTGCGAATTCCACTCGCCGCGGAATGGGGACGCCGGCATCTTCAGCCGGCGGAGACGGGACAGAGGAAAGGGCTTGCGGGATGAGGGCTCCTGCAAAGTACGTATCTTGGCTGCTGCCGCTGCTGTTGGCGCCTATGCTGACGGGCTGCTTCCACAAGCAGCCGGCACAGACTCAGCCCCTTGCGCCGCCCATCGCCGAACCCGCGCCTGCCCCCACGCCGCCCTCCGCCACTGCCAATCTACCCCCCCCGGTCATTACGATTCCAACCGAACCCGCACCGTCGAAGACGGCCGGCAATAACCCCACCCCACCCCCGCTAAAGCCGCAGGTGCGGCACAGGAAACCGGCGAGCTCGGACACGAATGAGGAAACGGCGAACGGCGCTTCCGGCGTGAGTGCGGTCGGGCAGCTATCCTCGGGCGATCCGCCCGATCTGCGCCGTCAAACAGAGGACTCGATCGCCGCCACCGAGCGCGGCCTGAGCGGCATCAATCGCCAACTGAACGATCAGGACCAGCACACCGTTGAACACATCCGCGAGTTCCTCAAGCAAGCCAAACATGCGCTGGTAATGGGCGACATCGACGGCGCAAGCACCCTGGCGGCAAAGGCCAGAGTCCTGCTCGCAGAGGTTGTGCGCTAAGCCGGTTCCACGTGCGCTAAGGCGGTTCCACGTGCGCTAAGGCGATTCCACGGTTGCTATACCCAAAGCTCCGTGCCCCATCCATGCGACTTTTTTCTGTCGCATGGGTGGGAAGCCACGACAGGTGGGTACAACGGGCCCACAATTTCCAGAAGCGTGGGCCGCTTGATGGCCTGTTCATGGCCCCAGAAATGACCATTCTCACCGCCCAGGTCGCGGTACCAGCGCCCACCGGGCCACACCCCATCCAACAGAGCTTGCCGGTGCGTTCGGAAGAAAGCCGCGCAACTGCCGAGCTCACTCCGCGTCGGAGATCTGCTGGCTTAGGTAGCGCTCGTATCCCAGTTCCTTCATCTGGTGCACCTGGGCTTCGAGGAAGTCGACGTGATCTTCCTCATCCTTGAGCAGGCGCTCGAACAGCTCACGCGAGGCGTTGTCCCCTTCCTGACGCGCCATTTCTATCGCCCGGTTATACATCCCGACCGCTTCGATTTCCAGCGCCAGGTCGCTTTCGATCTGCTCCTTCACGTTCTTTCCCACCGTCAGCTTGATCGGCTCGGTCAGATTCGGTGTGCCGTCGAGAAACAAAATCCGCTCGATCAGCAGCTCCGCATGTTTCATCTCGCCGATGGATTCCTTCTTGATCAGCTCGCCGAGCCGGTCGTAGTGCCAGTTTTCGCACATCTCGGAGTGGAGAAAATACTGGTTGATCGCTACAAGCTCTTCATGCAGCGCTTCGTTCAGAGCTTCGATGACCTTGGGATTGCCCTTCATTTTTGGAAGTACCTCCTCTCGCAGGTTGCGGCGGCCAGTATAAAAGCTCCTTGCTTTTCCTCGCCGCTGCCGGGGAACAGATGGCGTCGAACTATGGGCCAGTCCGAACTAAGGGCCAGTATAATCCGGCCGGGTAGAGCGCGGGAGGGCCGTTCCGCTTCTTATCCATCCAAGGGCCAGAGTGCCCCAGGGACGAGACTGCCCAGGGGCGAGATTGCGTGCCGGGCGCCGGGCCAACACCGCGCACCGAAGGCGCGTGGCGTCACCGGCGTCTCCGCCGCAGGCAGATGATCTATAGTTTGCGCAAGGGTTCATCCGTCGCCCACCGTAAGGATTCGTTCATCGCCCACATAAGGATCAATGCGCATGACTCTCGACCGCCGAGCCTTCCTGAACGCCTGCACCGCCGCAGGCATCGCCTCTCCGCTCCTACCTGGAATCCTCTACACGCTGGCCGCGCAGGCCCAGGAGCCGGCTTCCAGCGCCGGCGCGGCCGCCAAGCCCGCCGCAACCAAGCCCGCCGGATTGGCCAAAATTACGCCGGAGATGATCGACCAGGCCGCCGAGCTGGCCGGCGTCGGCCCCTTCACAGATGAGCAGAAGCAAATGATGCTTCAAGGCTTGACTCGGCAGCGCGACGCCTACCCGGAGATTCGCGCCCTCAATCTCCCCAACTCCGTAGCGCCGGCGTTCGTCTTTCATCCGCTCCCGGCGGCGAAGCTGGGTCCCGACGCAAGCTGCGCCGAATCGAATCCCGCAAAGCCCATCGAGCCTGCGCCGGCAACCGCGGCGCCCGCTCGCATCGAAGACCTCGCCTTCGCCACCATCGGCGAGCTGGGCGCCCAGCTCCGCGCCCGCAACGTCACTTCTCTCGCCCTCACCCAGATGTACATCGCCCGCCTCAAGCGTTACGATCCGCTGCTGCACTTCGTCATCACCATCGTCGAGGAGCGCGCCCTCAAGCAGGCCAAAGCCGCCGACGCCGAGATCGCCGCCGGCAATTACCGCGGCCCGCTGCACGGCATCCCGTGGGGCGCCAAAGATCTGCTCGCCGTCAAAGGCTACCCGACCACCTGGGGCGCCGGCCCCTACGAGCACCAGACCATCGACGAGGACGCAACCGTCGTCCAGCGCCTCGACGCCGCCGGGGCCGTGCTGATCGCCAAACTCACCCTCGGCGCTCTGGCCATGGACGACTTTTGGTTCGGCGGCCAGACGCGCAACCCTTGGAACCCGACGCAGGGGTCGAGCGGCTCCTCGGCCGGCCCGGCCAGCGCCACGGCGGCGGGATGCGTGGGCTTCAGCATCGGCTCGGAGACGCTCGGCTCCATCTCCGCGCCCTGCACCCGCTGCGGGTGCACCGGCCTGCGCCCCACCTTCGGCTTCGTCCCCCGCACCGGCGCCATGGCCCTCAGTTGGACCATGGACAAGCTCGGCCCCATCGCGCGCTCGGTCCCCGACTGCGCCATGGTCCTCGCCGCCATCCACGGTCCCGACGGCCAGGACACCTCCGTCGTCCCGGCAAGCTACCGCTGGAACCCCAACTTCGATTGGCGCTCGCTGCGCATCGGCTACTTCAAGAGCTCCTTCGACGAGCCGCAGCCGCCGAAGCCCCGCGAAGCCAATCCCGGCCAGACCGCCGGCGAAGCCAAGCGCCGCCAGACAGCTAACGCCGCCATGGCTGCCAACCACGCCCGCCGCCTCTACGACCGCCGCTACGATCTCGCCGCCCTCGAAAAGCTTCGCTCGATGGGCGTCAATCTCATCCCCGTCGAGCTGCCCGACATGCCCTGGCAATCCATGGCCCCGCTGCTCACAGCCGAAGCCGCCGCGGCCTTCGACGAGCTCACCATGACCGGCCGCGACAGCCTGCTCACGCAACAGGGCCCTGGGAACTGGCCGAACCAGTTTCGCATCGCCCGCTTCTACCCGGCGGTCGAGTACATCCAGGCCAACCGCGCGCGCACCCTGGGCATTCAGCGGCTCTCCGCGCTCTTCGAGCAGGTGGACGTCATTGTCACGGCCACGATGGACGCGCAACTGACGGCGACCAACCTGACCGGCCATCCGGCGGTGATTCTGCCCAACGGCCTGCGTGGGCAGGACGCGCCCATGCCGTCGACGGCCACTCCACAGCAGAACAGCGGCGGCCCGAACACGCCGGTTTCGATCACGTTCCTGGCCGGCCATTTCCAGGACGCAAAGCTAGCGGCCTTCGCCAGCGCCTACCAGCAGGCCACTGGCTTTCAGAAGCTGCATCCCAAGCTGGCGTAAGCGGGAGCCTCGAACCCCAAGCCTCAGCGCGTCGATCTTCTCCCAAGAGGGTGCCCCATCCATTCTGCGGTCTCTTGCAGAATGGGTGGGATTAACCCCAAGCCGAAGCGCGTCAATCTCCTCTCAGTTCAGACCGTTTACCATCGATCCATGCCCCTGGTCGAAGTCAACTCGGTGTGGAAGTCCTATCCTCGCCGGGACGGCCTCAAAACCGAGCAGCAAACCGTAGTCGAAGACGTCTCTCTCTCCATCGACCCCGGCGAAACCCTCGGCCTGGTCGGCGAATCGGGCTCCGGCAAAACCACCCTCGCGCGCATGATCCTCGGCCTCGTTGAGCCGACCCGCGGCGCCGTCCGCGTCAACGGCATCGATGTAGCCCACGCCCGCGCCGGCGAAATGCGGCGCCTGCGCCGCCAGATGCAGCCCGTCTTTCAGGACCCCTACGCCGCCCTCAACCCGCGCATGAACGTCTTTGAAATCGTCACCGAGCCGCTCCTCATCCACCGCCGCGAAGCCGGCCTGACCGCCGAATCCGGCCCGCGCGCCGGCTGGCGCAACCGCCGCGCCGCGCTGCGCGTGAAGGCCGTCGAGCTGCTCAACGAGGTCGGCCTCGACGAGTCCGCCCTCCGCCGTCATCCCCACGAGTTCTCCGGCGGCCAGCGCCAGCGCATCAACATCGCCCGCGCCCTCGCCCTTCGTCCCAGGCTGCTGATCCTCGACGAGCCCGTCTCCGCCCTCGACGTAAGCGTAGGCGCGCAGATCGTCAACCTGCTGCGCGGCCTCCAGCGCGAGCACGGCCTCACCTATCTCTTCATCTCCCACGCCATGCCCCTGGTCCGCTACCTGAGCGCGCGCATCGCGGTCATGGAGCGCGGACGCCTCGTCGAAACCGGCCCCGCCGAAGAGCTCTGCGCGCACCCAAAGCAGGCCTACACGCGCCAACTAATCGAAGCCACGCCCGAGCTGCCCGTCGCCCCTGGCTAGACCGGTCCCACAGCCGCTGTACCCAAAGCCCCGGGCCCCATCCATGCGACTTTTTTCTGGTCGCATGGGTGGGAGGCCACGACAGGTGGGCACAGCTTCTTTGGAATCGCTATAAGCGTCACCCTCCTCGGAGGAGGATCAGCAATTTTGCAGCGTCTCCAAGGCAATTGCTCTGGCGGATGCTATGGAACAGATTGCAAGCGTCGCAGAACTCAGGTACCATTCCAATCAGGCGCGGTTTTATTGTTATCAACGCCTAAGTGATTGAAGCGCATCGCTTTGCTGGATCGTTCCATGCGAGCGGGGGTTCAAAGTGAAAGCTGACTTGAAAGCAGATCGTCGTCCAAAAGCCATAGGCCCTCAGCGGACCGCTTCAAAGCCGGTGTCCTTTGCAAATGAAGAAGAGTTCCTGGATGCGGCGATGAAGCAGCTGGAATCAATGAATCCTAAAGAGTTCAAGACCGCCTGCGAGAAGTTGGAGAAAATCGGAGCGCGTGCCCGTGCTTCCGATTAAAAAGGTCTATTGCGGCCTTTCGTTCAGGCCTGCCTTCAGTCCACCCCAAAACATCTAAGGAATCCTCAAATACAGAACGGTCGCCGCTTTCTAAGGCGGCGCTGAGGTCTTGTCGGGCACGACGAAGATGTTCCTCGGCATGCTGAGGAGCCCGTCTGGATTCCGCTCGGAACTCCTTTTGAATCTCTTCAGGAGTGAAACCCTCAGTCGATTTCTTCTCTTCTTTGGCCATCCGGCAGTGTCCTTGCGTGTAGAGGCAATGGTAAAGCAGAAAGGCGAGGGGGGGTCAGATAGGGATAACACTAAGCGGCAGGGTGTTAACTGGAGCGACGATAGGGATTTGGGTACTGAAGTCAAACGATTGCGAAAAAATAATTCAGAAATTGTTAAGCGATTGTGGCCTCAATGTATGAGAGTCCGCCGGGACTAATTTGATTCCGTCGTTTGCGGCTTGTTCAAGAGAGATGCAGTTCGCGAATTTCGCCCCGAACGCCATGTTTTTCCGCAACCTCTTTAGCCCCGAAGTGAATTCCACTCAAACTCACTTTCTGGCCGGCCCAGGGGCGCCCGTCCCAGCCAGCAACCCCGCCAGCAGCGCCGTCCGCGGCGCCAGATGCTCCACCTCGACCGACTCCTGCCGCGCGTGCGCCCCCTCGCCAACAGCGCCCAGCCCATCCAGCGTAGCAATCCCCAGCGTCGACGTGAAATTCCCGTCCGATCCCCCGCCCGTCGAGGCTTCCTCCAGCACAAATCCAAGCTCCGCCGCCAGCGCCCGCGCCTGCCGAAACAACCGCACCGTTCCCCGCGTCCGCTCCATCGGCGGCCGGTTGATCCCTCCGGTCACGGTAATCGAACAGCGTTTGTCCACTGGCTTGAGCGAGGCAAACTTGCGCTCCATCCGCGCCCCGTCGGCCTTGCGCGGAATGCGCACATCCACCTTGGCCCACGCTTCGGCGGGAATCACGTTGCTCTTCGTGCCCCCGCCCACCACGCCCACGCTTACGGTCAACCCGCGCGCCGCGTCGGTCCACCCGCTCACGGTTTCAATCACGCGCGCCAGCTCGCGGACAGCGCTAGCACCTTTCTCAAAGTCCACTCCCGCGTGAGCGGCCGCGCCGTGTACTTCAATGCGCCAGCCACCCACGCCCTTCCGCGCGGTCTTGCAAGCGAGCCCCTGCGCCGGCTCCAGGACATAAACGGCGCCGCATTCCCGCGCCAGCCTCTCCGTCACCGGCCGCGAAACCGGACTGCCAACTTCCTCGTCCGGGTTGAGCAGAAACACAATTTCGCGGTCCAGCATCTCGGCTTCAATAAGGATCTCGATGGCAGTAAAGGCCATGGCCACGCCCCCCTTCATGTCGAGGGTTCCGGGGCCATAAAGCCGACCATCGGCCAGGCGGCAGGGCATAGTCCTGAGCGTCCCCATCGGCCACACCGTGTCCAGATGTCCAAGCAGCAAAACCCGCTCCGCCGGCGATTTTGCCTTGCGCCCAAACCGGATTTCAAGCACATCGCCGAACTTGCGCTGCCGATGAAACTTAACCCGCCCTCCCAGCCCCTGCGCGTGCGCCGCCGCCAGCGCAACGCACGAGTCCACAGCAGCCTTGTCGTCGGAAGGCGACTCGGCCCCGGCCAGCCTGCGCGCCAGATCGAGCAGCGCGGGCTCTTTGCCCCGTGCTCCGGCCAGCAGCGCGCGCATGGGAATTTCGCAAGGATTCGGCATTGGCAAGAACCACCACGGGGGTTACCGGGAAGGTAAACCACGAGATTGACACAATTTTACGGCCTCTACACCGCGAAACCGCCTGACGGCACTGGATTTGCGCCTGAAACGGTGTCCGATTCCCTCAGAGTGTGGCAAAAATACCACAGTGCGCAAATTGCAAGTGTCGTCTAATCTGGTGGAGCGTCTAGCCTTAGACGTTCGGAGTTCTAATTTGTCCCAAACCGCCCACCTGGAACAGACCATCTCCGCGCCCGTTGAATTTGCCGGCGTTGGTTTGCATTCCGGTGCTCCCGTTGCCATGAAGCTTCTGCCCGCGCCCGCGGGATCGGGCATCGTCTTCCGCCGCACCGACCTCGACAACTTTGAGATTCCCGCCATCGGCCGCAACGTGGCCAAGGTCAGCTACGCCACCAGCCTCATGCGCCAGGGCGTGCTCATCTCCACCACCGAACATCTTCTCTCGGCCTTCGTCGGCATGGGCATCGACAACGTCATCGTCGAGCTCGACAACCTCGAGCTGCCCATCCTCGACGGCAGCGCTCTGCCCTATGTGCAGGCCATCGAACAGGCCGGCATTTGCTCCCAGCGGCGAAAACGCGAAGCCATCCGCGTGCTCAGGGCCGTCGAAGTGTGCGAGGGCGACAAGTTCATCGGCGTTTATCCCGGCATGGGATACAGCATCGACTACAGCATCGATTTTCCCGCCCCCGTCGGTCACCAGCGGGCAAGCATCGACCTGGCCGCGGAAACCTACGGAACCGCCATTGCCCCCGCCCGCACCTTCGGCTACCGCGCCCTCGAACAGAAAATGCGCCAGATGGGGCTGATCCGCGGAGCCACCGAGCAGAACCTGATCGTCCTCGGGCCCAAAGGTCCGGAGAATGGACCGCTGCGCTTCGAGGACGAGTACGTGCGCCACAAGATTCTCGACCTGATCGGCGACCTGGCCCTCGCCGGCCGCCGCATCGAGGGCCGCGTGGTGGCCGAGCGTGCCGGTCACGCCATGCACACCGCGCTGGTCTCGCGGCTGCTCAAGGACCGTTCCGCCTGGGAGCTGGCCTCTGTGCCGCTCGCGGTCGTCGCGCCCAAACCATCCGAGCCTGCTGAATTGCCGGGCCGCGTCGCCGCTGAGCCCGCGCTGGCGGGCGCATAGCCGCGACTGTACAGGACGCGGAGAAACCCCGATCGCGCGACGTTTTGTGTCGAGGCACGAACTTACAGGCTGCGCGGAAACCCGCTGTCTTGAAAAGCCACGGCTGCCGTTTGGCTCCCCACCTCAATCTCCCGCTCGTCTATAATGAACGAAGTCGCTTCGAGCGAAAATTGCGCATGTATATCGGCCGCTCAAATGCGGCCAAACCCGGCCTTCGGTTCGGGCCCGCGCTTGAGAGAGTTGATTCATGATCCGTTTCCTGCAGACAGACAATCCAGTCATCAAAGGGCTTATCGTCGTCGTCATTGCCGCCGCGTCGGTGGGCATGGTGGTTTACCTCATCCCCGGCCTCGCCGGACTGGGCGCGCCCTCGGCCGGCTCTTACGCGGTGGTTTATCCGCACTGGTACAGCCACTTCTTCTCCTCCGGCGCCACCATCACCGAGCAGCAGGTTGAAGCCCAGGCCCAGCAGCAAATCCAGCAGCAGAACCCGCAATACGCCGGCAATTCCACCATCGTCAATTACTTCAAGCAGCGCGTCGGCCAGCAGCTTGTCGAGCAGCAGGTCCTGCTCCAGGTGGCGCAGCAGTTGGGCATCCGCGTCAGCAATGACGACGTGCGCAAGTATCTCCACACCGGCGGATTGGGCGCAACCCTGTTCCCCAACGGCCAGTTTATCGGCGAGGACGCCTACGCCGACCTGATCGCCACCCGGCTCAATGAGTCGGTCCAACAGTTCGAGGACAGCGTCAAGACCGACATCGCCATCCAGCGTCTTGAAGCGCTGGTCACCGCCCCGGTCAACGTCGGCGGCCAGGAAGTCCGCGACGCTTATCGCAAGCAGAACATCAAGATCAAGTTCGACTACGCGGTCCTCACGGCCGACAGCCTGCGCAACCAGATCAACCCCTCAGACGCCGGCCTCGAAGCCTACTTCAAGAAAAACGCCGCGCGCTATTCTATGGCGGCGCCGGAGCAGCGCCAGATCGCCTACTTTGCGTTCACCACCAACGACCTGCCGGGCGGGGTGCCGCAGCCCACAAATGCGCAGATCGAGCAGTACTACAACGATCACAAGAGCGACTACATGGTTCCCGAGCAGGCGGATTCGCGGCACATTCTCATCTCCGTGCCCGCCGGCGCCGACGCCAAAACCGTAGCCGCCGCGCAGGCCAAAGCCGAGTCGATCCTCAAGCAGCTCAAGGCCGGCGCCAACTTCGCCGCCCTGGCCAAAAAGGACTCAGACGACCCCGGCAGCAAAGATAAGGGCGGCGAACTCGGGTTCGTCCAGCGGGGCACAATGGTGCCGGCCTTCGATAACGCCATCTTCACCCAGCCCATCGGCGCCTTCACCATCGTGCGCAGCCAGTTCGGCTTTCACGTGGTTCAAGTGGAGGCGCGCACAGAGGCGCATACGAAGGCGCTCAACGAAGTCCTGCCCGATATTCAGGCCACGCTCATCCGCAACAAGACCGCGGCCGCGGAAACCAGCTACGCCCAGCAGTTAACTTCGGAAGCCGACCAGAGCGGCCTGGCCAAAACCGCCGCCGCGCACCACCTGCAAGTGGTCACCACGCCCTATCTCGGCCGGCAGGGCGCCATCTCCGCGCTGCCCGACGGCTCGCAGATGCTTGCCAAGGCCTTCCAGACCGCCAAGGGCGCGCCGCCGCAGTCGGCGGCCACAGGCGAAGGCTACGCGGTATTTCAAGTCACCGGCGTCGAAGCCGCGCACGCGCCCACCTTCGCCGAGTGGAAGACCCACGTCCTTTCCGATTACCGCAGCCAGCAATTGCCCGCCCTGCTCGACCAGAAGACCAAAGAGCTGGCCGCCAAGGCGCAGTCCATGAACGATCTGGCGGCCGCGGCCAAGGCTGTGGGCGCAACCGTCGAGACCAGCGACCTGGTCGGCGAGAGCGGGCAGGTTCCGAACATCGGCGAGCTTGGACAGGTGGCCCCGCAGCTCTTCAATCTCAACGTCGGCAGCGTCAGCAGCCCCATCGTTACGCCGCAATCGGGCGTAGTCGCCAAGATCGTCGACAAGCAGGCGCCCACGGCCGCCGAGATCGCCTCGAACTTCGACACGACGCGCGACCAGATGCTCGAACAGCGCCGCGAAGACGCCTTCAACATCTTCGCCAGCGATATCATGAAGAACTACAACAAACGCAACCTGATCCGCATGGCTGTGCAGCCGAAGGAACCGAACCTTCCGATGTAAAGCGGGCGGAAGACCGGAAACGCGTTCCAGCAAGAGGTCTGCATCCTTTCGATGCGGGCCTTTTGTTTTAATCTCCAACCTGCTTAGCCAACTGTGGCTGGCAGAAACTGGCCGCCGTCCGCGACCTTGCCAACCCGCGCCAGCGGGGCCATTTGCGAGGCGTTTGTCCAAAGGACTCTCTGAATTTGTCTCCCATAGCGCACGCTACGGCCGGCGCCTTGCTTCTTCTCAGTCCCCCGCCGGTGCTTCCGACCCCGCGCGGAACGAAACGGGTGCCCCACCCTCGCCGCGTTTTTGTTTTTGCGGCTAGGGTGGGAAGCGAGCGATCGCTGCAGGTCCAGTTTCTACTTAGAAACCAACCACACCATGTTTTTCAGGCTGGCGGTGTGCCGTGCTCCTGAATCCTCCGCATTGTGCGCCAGTAATCGTCCAATTGCATTCGTCCGGGACTCGATAACTGCACCGTGGTGCGCGTCTTTTTACGGAGTATGGTTTTATCGACGTAAATCAGGCCGGCCCCTTCCAGCTTTGAGAGCTGCGGTCATGCCCATGGAGACGTGATCTTCTTTGCCGCCGGAGGTGGGCACGCTGTCTACGCTGGCCGGATGGGCGAGACTTAGGTTTATACCATGAACCGATCTACAAAGAAAACAACTCCGATTGCAGATAATTACCATCCATTGGAGCATAATGATCGAGTAGAGGCTTTCGGCCACGGCAAACTGCCGGAAATCGAACCCCGAGGCGAACGGGAAAACCGCACCCCACCTACCCCCCCCAGTAAAAACGCCCTGTTTCCGGTGCAATAATTTTACCCACATCAATGGGATGAATAGTTTAGAAAATACGCAACTCGCTGGTCGCCAACAAAAATACGCCCTTTTAGGTCATTTTAAGGTCAAATTCAGACTCCTTTAAGCCAGGTTGGATGCCGATTAAAAAGGGCAACCGAGGGAAGACGCCTACGGCGTTTCACCCGCGCGGTACGTGAACCCTGTCGCCGGCCAGAGCTGCGGCTCGGCCTCCAGATTGGGCGCGACTGACACCGAACCAAACTTCGCCGGCGCGACCGTCGTGTTCCACCCATCCAGAACCACTTCCGCATTCTGCCCCAAAAATTCGCTCTTCGGGGCCGTAATCGTAATCGTCCTGGTCTCGTTGGGCACGAGCGAAACATAATTATCGCTATAAAACACGGGCAGCACGCGCACGCCAAACCCGCGCCGCAGTTGCACGTGCGCCATCAGCGCGATGTGCGCCGTGGGATTGTGCAGCGTCACCCTCAGCACGCGCTCGCCGCCCGCGTCTTTGCGCGTCACGTGCGCGTCGAGCGTCACTTCCGGCATTTTTTCAAGGTCGGACAGGTTTTGAGTCTGGTCTTGAGTCTGGTCTTGGGTCTGATCTTCAGTCTGGCCGGTCGGATGGTCAGGTAAGGCGTCATCCGGATCGTCCGGCAGAGCGCGCCAATAAAAATTGCTTGAAATCAAATTCCCGTCCGCGCCGCGCAGCGAAAGATCGATGAAGTGCACCTGCGAAAGCGCCGCGGGAAACTTTACCTCGCCCAGATTCGTCGCCGCCTCCGCCGCTGCATTCACCGGCACATCGTACTGCGCGGCCAGCGTTCCGTCGAGGTCGTAGATCGCTACATGCGCCGTTGCGCCCTCGACCGCCTTGGGCCGATTGTCGATCACCTGCAGCTCGTCGTCGGACTGGTTGAATTGGATGTGCACCATCTCCGACGCGTGCATCACCGCAAAATACGAAGCGAACGGCTCGAAGTCGTAGGCGTAAATCTGCCACACAAAGCTTGGCTGGGCCGGGTTGCTCATCCAGGTAATTACCGCCGTGGTGGGATGGAAGAGCAGCGCGTTTCGCCCCTCGTACATGGCGCGGAAGGCTTCGTAATCCGCCATCTGCGCCTTGCGGACAAAGTCGGCCAGGTTGCGAAAGGCTCCGTATCGCGCCGCGATCTCGGCCGGATAATTCTGCGCGCCGGAGTTGCCGCGCGCGAAGTCGTGCTCCGCCCAATCGTTGTTGATCGTGTTCCAGTCACGAGCCGGCATCATGGCTTCGATCGATTCGAGCGTGGGCACCGACACGCTGCCCGTCTCCGTCTTGAAGTAATCGCCATTCACCTTGTAGAAGTCCCGCGGCACGCGCCAGGAGTAAGGCCCGTGCGAGGCCACGCCGTGCCCGCTCGCCGAACTGGGCTGGTAGAGCCGCCCAGGGTCCAGCTCGGCGAGCATCTTGGCGATCGCCTCGCCGATCTCCGGCGGCGGATCGCCCTCGTTGCGCGCACACCACAGCACAATCGACGGATGGTTGCGGAAGCGCAGAATTTTATCGCGCACATTAGCCAGATAGGTGGGGAAGTCGTCCGGGTTCGGCCCATCCGCGGGGTTCGGCTGGAAAAACTCGTCCCACACCAGGATCCCGTACTTGTCGCAGAGCGTGTAAAACTCCTCGCTGGTGCTCTGCCCGACCCAGTTGCGGATCATGTTCAAATGCGCCAGAGCGTGCATGTGAATCTGCGCGTCGAGCCGCGAAAAGGGAATCCGCTTGAGCGCCTCGTCGAGGCCCCAGTCGCCGCCGCGAATAAACACCGGGACCCCGTTCACCGAGATCGTCAGCGTGTCCGACCCGGGCACGCTGTAGGCGATCTGGCGAACGCCGAAGGTCGCGTTTGCGGCGTCAGAAACCTTGCGCCCGATCTTGAAGCTCAAATGCAGCGTGTAGAGATTCTGCGGTCCGTAGCCGTTGGGCCACCAGAGGCGCGGATGCTCCATGTGCAGCGCCGGCGTGTTCTTCGCATCGAATTGCACCAGCTCCGAACCGTTCGCGGGAATCTCGACCTCGCGCTTGAAGGTGATTTCTCCAATCGTCCCTTGCAGCACGCCGTGCTCAGTGCGGTTGGTTACGTTCTCAACCGTCGCTTCAACGCTCACGTCGGCTGAGTCGGTTCGCGGCAGCGGCAGCTTCGTCGTCACATAGGGATTCTCGACCACCACGGGCCCGCTCACCGAAAGATAAACCTTGCGCCAGATTCCGGTGTCGCGGTCGGGAATCGTCGGCAGCCAGTCCCAGCCGATGGTGGAGAGAAAGGTCGGCCCATCCATCGAGCTAATGCCGCCGTTGGGCCCGATCCCCGCTTTCACCGTGTGCACGTGCGGTACGCCGGGATGCGGCTGCGGGCTGACAAGCACTGCAACCACAGCCCCTTTGCCCGGCCTCACCTCGCCGGTAATATCGAAGACGCCGCGGATGAATGCACCGCGGATCATGCCCATCTCGACGCCATTCACCCACACGTCCGCGGAAAAGTTGATGCCGTCGAAGTTGAGCCACACGCGCCGCCCGCGATAGTTCCGCGGCACGCGAATCTCCGCGCGGTACCAGTACGACGTGTGCGCCAGGCTCTCCGGAATCACATCGGGCCGGATGTTCTCGCCGTAGAGCGGCTCGGGGTACACACGATTGTCCACGAGCGTAGTGAGCGCGGTGCCCGGCACCGTGGCCGCGTACCACTTGCCGGCGTCAAAGCCCGCTTCGGAAATCTCCTTGGCCGGCTGCGTGACCTTGTCCGCGAACTGCATCCGCCAGCCCGACGCGAGCACCGCGGGCTGCGGCGCGCCCGGCTTTGCCGAAGCCGCCAAGGGCGCCAAGGCAAGCAGAAATGAAAAGAAAGCTGAGAGACAGAGACGATCGAAGCGCTTCTTCAAAAGACCTTCCTCGATGACTAAAACAATTTACGCCGGACACCCGGATTATATTCTCTTGAAATCTCCTCACTTCCCTCCGCGTCCGTCCCGCCGTCGATAATTACAGTATGGAGTTTCAACGTACCTCCGGCGTTCTGTTTCACGTTTCCTCGCTGCCCTCCAGCGGGGGCATCGGCGACCTGGGCCCCGCGGCCCACGAATTCATCGCCTTCCTCGCTGAGGCAAAGCAGCACATCTGGCAGGTTCTGCCGCTGGCTCCCACCGGCTTCGGCAACTCGCCTTATGCGACGTCATCGGCCTTCGCCGGCAATCCCTCGCTCATCAGCCTGGAACTTCTGGCCGAATGGGGTTGGATCGCGGCCGATCGCATCGCAGGCTTCGCCGATCGCAGCGGGCCGGTCGACTTTCAAAAGGTCGAAGAGCGCAAGCTCCCGCTCATCTACGAGGCCGCGGCCAACTTTCTGGACCGCGGGCAGCACGACGCCGCGCTGGCCGGACCTGGACTCGCCGGACCTGGACTCGCCGGACCTGGGCTCGCTGGACCTGCGCTGGCCGAGTGGCGCGAATTCGGAAGGTTCTGCAGCGCCGAGTCCTCATGGCTCAATGACTATGCGTTCTATGCCGAGCTGCGCCGCCAGCACCGCACCGGCGCGTGGACTGAGTGGCCCGAGCCCCTGCGCCGCCGCGAGCCCGAGGCGCTGGCCGAATTCGCCGCCAACCACGGACGCGCCCTGGCCTGCGAACAGGCCGTGCAATTCGCCTTCTCGCGGCAATGGAACGCGCTACGTGAAGCCGCCGCGCGCCACACCATCCGCATCCTCGGCGACGTTGCCATTTTTGTCAATTTCGACTCCGCCGACGTCTGGGTTCACCCCGAAATCTTCGAGCTCGACGAGCATCTCAAACCCATCCGCGTAGCCGGCGTTCCGCCCGACTACTTCTCCTCGACCGGGCAGCGCTGGGGCAACCCCCTCTATCGCTGGGACGAGTCGGCCGCGCGCGGCTTTCCTTGGTGGACGGACCGCATCCGCCGCGCCACCGCGCTCTACGACATCATTCGCCTCGATCACTTCCGCGGCTTCGAGTCTTACTGGGCCATCCCCGCTCAGGAAGAAACCGCCGTCCACGGCGAGTGGGTCAAAGCGCCCGGCCTCGAACTCTTCCATGCGCTCGAATCCGCGCTCGGGCCCCTGCCGCTGGTCGCCGAAGACCTGGGTCTGATCACGCCTGAAGTAGAAGCCCTGCGTCTCGATCTGGGATTTCCCGGCATGAAGGTGATTCAGTTCGGATTCAGCGACAAGGGCGCGCACACCCACCTGCCGCACCGCTACGATGCGGCGACAGTGGCCTACACGGGCACGCACGACAACGACACCACGCTGGGCTGGTGGCGCACGGCGAGCAAGGTGGAGCGCGCCGCCGCCGAGTCTTATCTTGGCCCCATGGACGAGAGTCCCGTTTGGCCGCCGGTCTGGCCTCTGATTCGCGCCGTCGAGGCCAGCCTTGCGCAAATCGCCATCGTCCCCGCGCAGGATTTGCTTGAACTTGGCTCCGAGGCGCGCATGAATAAGCCCGCCGTTGCCAACGGCAACTGGAACTGGCGCGCGCCGGAAGGCTGCTGGACGCCGGAGTTAGCCGCGCGGTTGGCCGCATTAGCCGAAGTCACCGACCGCGACAACGATCCTTTGCCGGATAGAGGAAACGAAATTCAAGCCGGCGCTTAAGCCTGTGGCGAGAGTTGAGATTTCAGAAAAACCGTCCCTCGGGGGCTAAAGCCCCACTGATTTTGTTGGCTTTACGGCTCCCTTCGGCAAGCTCAAGGCAGGCTTAAAAGTCGTGCTCTTTCAAAACCAGACTTCTACCACGGGCTCTCAACTTCGCTCCGCGCGAGGGCTGAATGGTCCTTTTGTAATCCGCCTCTCAGCCGCCCATCCGGCGTAGCGCGAGCTTTGCAGCGTGATAGCCGCACATTCCGTGCACGCCTCCGCCTGGCGGCGTCGAGGCGGAGCACAAATAAACGTTGGGCGCGCCCGTCGCGTAGTTATGCAGTCCGGGCCGAAAGAGAAATTGCCCCATCGTGATGGCGCCGCCGCCAACGTCTCCGCCCACAAGATTCGCGTCCATGCGTTCGAGCTCGGCCGGCGGCGAAACATGGCGAGCCAGCACGCAGTCGCGAAACCCCGGCGCGAACCGCTCGATCTGCGCCTCGATGCGCTCCGTCATGTCGAATGCCGAGCCGTTGGGCAGATGGCAATAAGCCCACAAAACGTGCTTGCCGCGCGGCGCGCGCCCAGGGTCAGAAGTTGTATCGAAGAGCGTCGGCTGCGCTGTGAGCACAAACGGCCGTTGCGCGCAGCGCCCCTCCGCAACCGCCGCTTCAGATGCGGCGATCTCTTCGAAGCTGCCGCCCAGGTGCACGGTGATGGCGCGCCGGCACTCGGCCGCGCGCCAGGGCACTGGCTCAGAGAGCGCATAGTCGATTTTGAACGCGCCCGGCGCCGGCCGGAACCGCTCGGCCGTGCGCCGGAACCACGGCGCCACGCGGCCGCCCGCCATCGCCGCCAGCGCCCGCGGCGTGGTATCGCAGAGCACGAGCGCATCCTCGCCCGCAAGCTGGCCAAAGTCATGAGCGTCGATTCGCCGCGACGTATGCAGCACACCGCCCAGCGAATTCAGGCAGCCGGTCAGCGCGTGGGGAATCGCGCGCGCGCCGCCACGCGGAATCGGCCAGCCGACAGCGTGAAGCGTGACTGCGAACATCGCTCCGATGGCTCCGCTCAGCGGGCGATCGAAGCTCAAAAACGAGTGTCCCGCCAGTCCGGCAAAAAGCGCCCGCGTGCGCGGGTTGGAAAAGCGGCCATGCGCAAGCGATTGCGCGGAGCGAAAAGCATGCATTGCGAACCGCGCCATCAAAAACGGATGCCGCGGCACGCGCACCGCCGGCCCCAGACTGTCTTCGGCAAACTGCTCCCAATGCTCAGCCGCGGGCTGCACAAGCGTGCGCCACGCTTGGCCGTCGGCGCCCAACGCACGCTCCGCATCGGCCAGATTGCGTTCGATCACAACGGCCGTCCCATCGTCCAGCGGGTGCGCCAGCGGAGCCTCGCCATGAACCCAATCGAGCCCGTAATCGGCGAACGGCAGCGAATTGAAAAAAGGCGACCCGGCGGCAAACGGATGCACCGCCGAGCCAAAATCGTGCAGAAATCCGGGCAGCGTGAGCGGCATGGTGCGCGCCGCGCCGCCCGGTTCCTCTTCCGCCTCGAAGACCTCTACGCGCAACCCCGCCTGCGCCAGCACAATCGCCGCGGCCAGCCCGTTGGGGCCCGATCCGATTACGTACGCGCGCTTCATTGCGTCCTTTATAGCGGTTCCACAGCTGCTGTATCCCGAAGCACGAACGCTAATTGGCTTTTTCCTCAAGAAAAAGTCACCTTCTGCCACCGCCGGAAATGGCTACACGAGCTGTGGAACCGCTCTAATCGTGCGGCGGCAGCTCCGCGGGCCACTCGACCACCGCAAAATGCCCGTCGGGCGTAATGGTCAGCTCCGGCGCGTACAAGCCCATCAGCTCGCGCCGCCACCAGTCGCCCGTCTGCCGCTTCTCATCCATGGTCGTAAACCAGTACTGCCACAGCACCGCGCGCACATAACGCGGCGGCGCTTCCGGAAACGGATTGCTCTTGAACAGCGCCAGCACATCCGGATCGTTCACCAGCAGCCGCTCCTCGGTGAGCGGGACAATGTCCTCGTTCTGCTGCCAGTTGCCGAGCGAGGCGAACCACAGATTCCAATCGAAGCGCGGCTGATAGGGCGCGTAGATTCCCGGCGGCTGGTTGAGCGCCTGCGGCTTGTTGCGGAATGGATATGCAACCCAATGGTTGCCATCCTCCGAGCCTTGAAATTCGATCTCGTACCGCCCGCGCGTCATCACCGCGAAGAGCCCGTACTGGTTGGCGATGCGGAACGGCTCGAGCACCTTTACCGGAAGCCCCAAGATCGGCGACATGCCGCCCATCGGCATGGCAATCAGCTCCGCCGTCGTGTTGTACGCCACCCAGGCGAGCAGCACCGCTGAGACCGCCAGCCCCAGCGCGCCCAAATGTCTTCCGAGCCGTCGCCGCCACGTCAAGCTCTCGCGCATCTGTTCGACTTTTGCCAGCAGCGCCGGCGCGCTCGGCTCTGTCACGCGCAGAATCGAAAGCGGCGTCTCCGAAAGCGGCGCTTCTTCGATCACTTCCGGCCCCGACGCCGCAACCGGCTCCGGCAGCCGGAACCGCTGGGGCACAAACCGCATCAGCGCCCGGTCGTCGAGCAGTAAAAATCCCAGCGCAAGCACCAGGTAATTCAGAAACGTGTAATTGGCAGTCAGAATCACGCAGATCTCCCACGGCGTCACAATGCAGAAGCAGATCAACCGCACGCGCCGCGGCAGGAACAGCATCCACACCAGCCCCAGCTCCATGGCCAGCGTCGCGCCCACCGTCGCCGCCTGGAACCAGTGCGGCAGATGCTGCACATACCAGCCGATCCAGGTGGGCAGCGGCCCGTTCTGGTAGTACTGATCCATGGCCGTGAAGTGGCGCCACTCCGGGTCGCCGCTCAGCAGCTTCACTATCCCCGACTCGAAGTAAATGCGGAACCACTCCCACTGCAACAGGAAATAGCTCGCGCGCGACGGCGGACTTTGCGCTCCCCACCCCGGCATCAACCCTCGCGGCGCAAAAAACAGCGCCAGAAAGCCGGCTTCGAGCAGCATTCCGTCCGACTGGTAGCCAGAGAAGACCTGCGCCGCTGCCACAAACGACAGGAAGCACACAAAGCAGACGAAAAAGCTTATCCGCGGCCAGAGATTGAAGAAAGCGGCGACCGACGCGGCCAGGCCGATCCACATGACGGTCATCATTGTTCCGGAGCTGGCCGAAATCCAGAACACCGACGGAGCGTACCAATAGCGCGACCCGCCGAGCGAATGCGCAACCGCGTCCAGGAAGCGCCGCGCCGGCAAAATTCCCTCCGGCCCGATCAGCCCCTTGATCTGAAAGAGCAGCGAGTAGAACGCGGAGAAATAGATCGCAGCCAGCGCGCGCAGAACGATCCATCGCGGAATCAGCCGCCTCTGCGCGCCGCGGTGCGAGTCGAACAACCACCGGATCGTATTGGCTGGCGAACGCCGCATCGTACCTCGAACAGAATAGCGAGTCCCGGAGACAAACGGCTCAGCTTATTTCAGAAATGCCTCGCGTGCTGAAAGTTAAACTGAAGTATCGTGCCCGCTCGCTCCCCATCCCGCGCCCGCCCGCCTCGTATTGCGATCCTGCTTGCATTCGGCTGCGTCTACCTGTGCTGGGGCGCAACCTACACGGCGATGAGCATCGGCGTGCGCCTGCTCCCGGCGACCATCCTTGCCGGAACGCGCATGTTGATCGGCGCCTCAATCATGCTCGGCTTTTGCGCTCTGCGCGGAAAGCGGCTCGTCTACAGCAGGCGCATCATGGCCCGGCTCGGCCTGGTCGGAGTGCTGCTGCTCTTCGGCGGCAACATCGGCCTCGTCTGGAGCGAAAAATACCTCGCCAGCGGCTTCTCCGCCCTGCTTGTCGCCGTGGTTCCACTCTACGTTGCCATCATCGAGTCGCTGTCGCCCTCCGGAGACCGGCTCCGTGGCCGTGGGCTCGTTGGCCTTGCGCTGGGTTTGGTCGCGCTGGCTGCGTTGCTCTGGCCCAGTTTCCACGCTGCCCTCGCCACGTCCGGCCGCGGCAGCCCCGTGCAGTTCGTTGCTGCCCTGGTCATCCTCCTGGGCGCGCTCAGTTGGGCCTCCGGTTCGGTGCTCTTCCGCCGTATGCGCCTCCCTGTCGATCCGCTCGTGGCCGCCGGCTGGGAGATGCTCGCGGCCGGCCTCTCAAACCTCTTCATCGCCACGGCAACCCGGCAGTGGCCACACGCCGTTTGGAACGCCGAAAGCGCCGGAGCCATCGGCTACCTGGTCCTCTTCGGATCGCTCCTTGGCTTCTCCTGCTACATCTGGCTCATTCACCACGTATCGGTCTCGAAGGTCGCCACTTATGCATACGTCAATCCTGTCATCGCCGTCGTCCTCGGCGCGGTGGTGCTGGGCGAGCACCTGCAGCCGAGCGAATATGTGGGAATGGCCGGCGTGCTCTGCGCCGTTGCCCTCGTCACCACATCGACAATGAAGAGCGGACACTCCGCCGCGGAGATCGAGTGCGGCCCCGTGGCGCGCGAAACCTAGGTCGCTGACCGCCTGATGACGTACCAAATCCTGGGTGCCCCAGGTTCGGCGCGTCTTTGTTTTTGCGTCTAACCTCGGATAGCACATAAGTGGCGAGATCTGCGGCGGACCACACTAGTGTAGTGTCCAACAAATAGATGGACAACTAAGAACGAGCGGCGTTATCTTTTGTCCATGCCTGCTCCCGTCTCTCGTTTGCAGCTTGACGACGCCGACGCACAACTAATTCGGCAATGGTTA
>JBOGLX010000184.1:0-3013 GCA_050745765.1 Occallatibacter sp.
CCGGTTGTCCAGTTATATAGTGGACACTACACTAGTTAAGCGCAGATAATGGGCCTGAAACAAACCGCAGGCGAACAGAATCGGACGGGCACGAGGCTTGAATGAAATTCGACGAATTCCGCACGTCGCTCGACAAAGCGGAGCCGCCCGCGGGCCTGACGCCGCCGTTCGCCGCCCTCTGGTGGGACGCCAAAGGCGATTGGCAGCGCGCCCACAGCCTCGTCGACGATCTCGATTCGCGCGAAGGGATGGCCGTTCACGCGTACTTGCACCGCAAGGAAGGCCAGGCCTCGAACGCCGACTACTGGTACTCCCGCGCCGGCCGCGGCTTCCATCGCGAAACACTCGAAGCCGAATGGCAAGCCCTCGTAGAAGGGCTTGACTCGGGAGCCTGACTCCTGGCGCAAAAAGCAAGCGCCCGGAATCTCTTCCGGGCGCTCACCTGTTTAGTAGTTAGTTGTGATGTGTTTAGTAGTTAGTTGTTACGCCGCCCGGCGAGTTACTTCGACAAGCGCGCCTGTTCGTCGGCGTGATGGATCGATTGGATGAATGGACGTGCCGCCGCCGGCCGAGCAACCCCACCGGTAAGTACGGCCCGTGTCGTGGTATTCGGCCCGTAGAATGCGTCCATCGAGTTATTATCGCGGCTGATGACGGCGCCGTGCAGGGTGAGTCCCGCAAACACGCCCTTGGCCCGCGAATAAGTCAAGATCTCGGTGTTCATCTTCCAATTCGTATCTGCTGTAGCATGGCGGCCCACAGGACCCGCCGCCACAGAGGCGCCCGCGCCAAGCTGGAATTTACTCGACATCAGCCGCTCCATGCCCTTCGTATTCTGAAACACCATAACCAGGTTCACGTCTTCCAGGCCGATCTGCAGTCCCCAGCTTCCACCGGCGATGATGAAGAACGCCGGCGCGCTCCATCCGTGATCCGTGCGGCACGTAGCTACACCCGGCCCACCCTCGCCGCCGAAAATGAATCCGCCCTTCACCAGAGTGGGCACAACCGCTATGCACTTCGCGTGCTCCATGATTTCGTCGGGAATGCCGTTGTCCGGCGCCGCCATAATCGCGTTAAGCACATCGGCCGACGACTGAAGGCGACTGGTGGCGGCCGTTTTCGGATTGACCGCCCAACAGTAACTCGCCATGCTCAGCATGGCAACAGCAATGAGTATCTTCTTCACAATCTTCACCTCTTAAATGATTTCCACCAAAGCCGCAAATTCGCCGCGCGGCTCGCTGGATTTATTCTTCGCGCACTTAGCTCGCTCGTCTTGGCGTGCTAATCGAGCGCGGCCCAAGCTATTCGGCCGCTGTCGATTGGACTAGCGGCGGAGCTAATTGGTTGCCCGGCGCCTGCCGTGCCGCAACGATGCACAAAAGCCACAGTTCATGGAGTGAAACTGGCTCGAGGTTTAATGGCGATGGTTATTTTGAAGCGCGATTTACGGATCGGCCGGCCGGAACTTTTCGGTTGCCAGTCCTTAATCGATAGCAGTATGGTTGAGTTGCGGCAGAAACAGCGCTCGCACGGTTGGGCTGTTCGCGTACTTCAGTGCGCCGAAACGGCGCTCGAACCCGCCTGGGGGAATAGAAAAGCAACTACACCGGAGGAGAGTCCAGAGTGCAGCGAAGGGATTTTTGCAAGTTGATGGCCGCCGCCGCGGCGGTCAGGGCCATTCCAGTTAGAGCGCAGGCCGGCACTTCGGCGCCGGCAGGCTTCAACGCGCTTCATCGCTCGTACGAGCAGTTCTGTGCCCTGCCCTCGAGCGAGCGCATATTCTATGCGCTCGTGGATGGCAAGATCGTCGAGCAGAAGCTGAGTGAGGCGGAGTGGAAGCCCACTGCTTGGGGCGATCCGCCCGCGCTGCCCGTGCCCGGCGGTTCGTGGGACGGCGTGCCCATGGATGCTCCCGTCTCCGGATTGAACGGCGCAGGTCCCTACAAGGGAACGTGGGATTCGCTTTTGCAATATGACGTTCCCGAGTGGTATCGCGATGCCAAATTCGGCATCTGGGCGCACTGGAGCCCTCAATGCGTGCCCGAAGACGGCGATTGGTACGCGCGCAATATGTACATGCAGGGCTCCGGTCAAAACAAATTTCAATGCGAGCACTATGGCCCCCCCTCGCAATTCGGTTACAAGGATCTATGTGCGCAGTGGACGCTCTTGAACTGGGATCCGGATGGCTTGATTCAGCGCTACAAAGAGGCCGGCGCGAAACTCTTCATCGCGCTCGCCAACCATCACGACGGATTCGATACGTGGGCCTCGAAGCATCAGCCGTGGAACGCCGGAAGCTACGGCCCGCATCGCGATGTGGTGGGTACGTGGGCCGCGGCAGCCCGCAACCAGGGACTGCGATTGGGAGTGACGGTGCACCAGCATCGCAACTGGTGGTGGTTTCAAACCTCGCATGGCGCGGACAAGACGGGCGCGCTCGCCGGCGTTCCCTATGACGGCCGCATGACCGAAGCCGAGGGCAAGGAGCAATGGTGGCAGGGACTGGACCCACAGCGGCTTTACTGCGTCAAGCATCCATTCGACGCGCTGCCGGACGCCTCGTATGTGAAGAACTTCTACGACCGGACTCGGGATCTTGTCGATCAGCACAATCCCGATCTGCTCTATTTCGACAACCCGCTGTTTCCGCTCGGCTGGGGCGGCATGAACATCGGCGCGTATTTCTATAACCACAATCTCCTGACCCACGGCGGCAAGATGGAAGGCGTCATCAATATCAAGAAAGTCCCCGACCGCCTGGCTAAGTCCGTGGTTGCGGATTACGAGCGCGGAATTACGAGCGGGATCATGCCCTATGCGTGGCAATCCGAAACTTGCATCGGCCAATGGCATTATCAGCGCAAGTTATATGAGAAGCCTGGCGAGTACGGTGGTTATCTGCCTCCGCGCGATGTAATCCACTGGCTCATTGACACGGTGAGCAAGAACGGCACCTTCATCCTGAACATTCCCGGCAAGCCGGACGGCACCATCGACAGCAAAG
>JBOGLX010000185.1:0-21847 GCA_050745765.1 Occallatibacter sp.
GGCCAGCCGCCCCAGAGATTGCCTACTGCAAAATGAGATTTGGCCTGTCGGCAAATTCAGCCTTGTTTTCTCGGCGAAATTCCTCCAGTGCTATCTGAAGGACACGTTGGAGATGGTTGGATTGCTTGGATCGTTTGTCCCGTCCTAAGAGCCACGTTATAAAGTGGTTGAGCAGATCCTTAAGCTCAATCGTCTCAAGCACCTTGTCCTTGTCAAGCTGTGTTATCTCCTCATTGACGGTCGGCCTCACCAGGACACGCTTCGTGCCCGGAGCCTTCCTCAAATCTCGACGAAGCTTCTCAATGCTTTCGTTCGTAGTTACCTGGTAAATTGCATCGGCTGCGAAAAAATCCATCCCGCCGTCGTTGGCGTGGGTCGTCGAGAATCGGTGCAGCGAGAATCCAAAAGTCCGAAAATATTCACGCAATACTGCAAACGAAATCACTTCAAAAACTTCTCCGTGGCTCCCGGCAATTTGGGAGAGATATTCCTCGACAAGGACGTGGCGTTCTCCCACTCGATCTGGGGGTAATGCGCAGGTTTCTTCCAGCTTTTTGATAGTAGCTTGGCGCTGCTCGTAGGCCGAGCGCAGGGAGCCGGTCAGCTCGTCTCTGAGCCGATCGAGCTCGTCAACCGTCGTGCCGATTAACAGAGATGGGCGCAGCCGGTATTTTCCATTCGTGAAGTCGAGAAACCCCATTCGGCCAAGGCGACGTGCGATGTAGGTGGGATGGTAATCGCTGTGAAGGAACTGCGTGGACAGTTGACGGAAGCCATCCTCCACCTGCCTTTCTGTGATACCACCAGTTTCCTCTCCGGTTTTCGCTGCGATGAGATAATCGTCCAGCACTGGTATCGCGATTCCCAGCACTGTCCTCTGACCGAGGTGCCTCCGTAAGATGCGCGGTAGATTTTTTGCGCCGTCGGTTTGGCCGTTCGGATCGATCTTGCGTATTTTCGCAGCCATGCCGGGATTTTACAGGCAAATCCCGCTGCAGGCGCAGAACTGCGCTGAAAGAGACCGCTGCTTCGGGCTGGTTACGCCCTCTGCTTGATCGATATTGCGGCTCGATGCGTCCCCAGTCCTCGGGCAACGGAGAAGTCACCTGGCTCAGTTACGATTTCGAGCGACAACCCGAGGGCGGGTATCGGATGCAACCGCCCAGGGTTATTCACACACTATGGGACGACGTGGAGACGGCACTTCGCGAGGGAAGGGCGCCTGAGAAATCCGAGCTTCTTGCGCAACTGACGGAAAGCGCGAGAAGGCTCCAACCTTTCACGACATAAAAATAGGCTTGTCATTGGGAGCGATTGGTCGACGAGGGCCGACCCGGCGGGCGCCCGCTTGCCCATCCCGCCGCGCTGTTGCAGTATGGACCTTGCGGCCTGCGTGACCAAACGCCTCCCGTAGCCGCGCGGAGAACCCCATGAGCGTCATCAAATTCGGCACCTCCGGCTGGAGGGCCATTGTGGCCGACGAGTTTACCGTCGCCAACATCCGTCTCGCCGTGGCCGGCATCGCCGCTTACGTCAAATCGCAACCGGCTCCGCATCGAGTGCTGGTGGGCCGCGATCCGCGTTTCCTCGGCGAGAGCTTTGTGGACGAAACCGCGCGCATCCTGGCCGCCGCCGGCATCGCGCCGATTGTCATCCCCGACCCCGCGCCCACCCCGGCCATCGCCTACGCCGTGCGCGCGCTCAAAGCCTCCGGCGCCATCAACTTCACGGCCTCGCACAATCCGCCGGAGTACAACGGCATCAAGTTCTCCACGCCCGACGGCGCGCCGGCCCTGCCCGAAGTGACGAAGCAGATCGAAGCCGCTATAGCGAAGATCGAAGCCGCTGGCGCGGTCGTCCCTCAATCCAACCCGCCTGCCAACGGCTTTGAAACCGCCGACGCGAAGCCGGCCTTTCTCAAGCGCCTGGCCGAGCTGGTCGATCTGAAGGCCATCGCGAAATCCGGAATCAAGGTGGTCTACGATCCCTTCTGGGGCGCGGGGCGCGGCTATCTCTCCGGCGTGCTGCGCGAGGCGGGCGTGAGCGTCGAAACCGTTCACGACTGCCGCGACGTGCTCTTTGGCGGACACGCGCCGGAACCCGCCGACGAGCTGCTGGACGCCGCCAGGGCAAAGATGAAGGAGATTGGCGCGGCGCTGGGCGTGGCGACCGACGGCGACGCGGACCGCTTTGGCGTGGTGGACGCCGACGGCACATTCATTCAGCCCAATTACGTAATCGCGCTGCTGTTCGATTACCTGGTGGAGACGCGGGGCTGGCGCAACGGCGTGGCCAAGAGCGTGGCCACCACTAACCTGGTGAACGCGCTGGCCGAGCACTACAAGATTCCGCTCTACGAGACGCCGGTAGGCTTCAAGTACATCGGCGAGCTCATCAACGAAGACAAGATCGCCATCGGCGGCGAGGAGTCCGCCGGGCTGACCATCCGCGGCCATGTGCCGGAGAAGGACGGCGTGCTTGCCGGCCTGCTCGTCGCCGAGATGGTGGCTACCCGCGGCAAGAGCCTGGGCGTGCAACTCAAGGAATTGTTTGCCAAGGTTGGTTCCTATTATCCGGTTCGCGAGAACTTCCACTTGACCCCGGAGGTGAAGGCCGCGTTCACTGAGAAGTTGAAGGCCGATCCGGAGGAGCTGAGCGGCCGCAAAGTTGTGAAAATTGTCCGCACCGACGGGCTCAAGCTGATTTTCGAAGACGGCTCGTGGGTCTGCTACCGGCTTTCGGGAACCGAGCCGGTAGTCCGCGCATACACCGAGGCGCGCAATGAGCACGACATGGTGTCGCTCAAAGCCGCCGCCGAAAAGTTCGTTTTGTCGTAATGAAGCGGGCACTAAGGCCTGCGCAAAAAGATCTCCGGAGCTGGGAAATGTGTCAGGGCACGACTTTAGTCGTGCCGCAGATTCCACCGAACGAGTGTGGGCTTTAGCCCCTGCGGAACACAAAATCTGAGGCCCAATTGCCCGTCCAATCCGTCCAACCCATCCAACCCGAGCTCATCCCGCCGCCCCTGCCGCCGCGCGAAAACCGCGTGCCATGGACGCAGCGCGTCTTGCGCCTGGCCGGAACGCTGCTGGCCGTCGCTTTGGCCTGCCTGATTTTCTGGCACGTCTTTTACGGCAAAGACGGCATCTCCGTATGGCAGAAAAAGCGCGCCGAGAACCGCGAGCTGCAAAAGGAGATCGAGCACTATCAGCAGGAGAACGCACAACTCCGCGACCGCATCCAGCACTTGCAGTCCGACCCCGACGCCATCCAGCACGAGGCGCGGCAGGAGCTGCACTACGCCAAGCCCGGCGAGGTCATTTACACGCTGCCCGCGCCGCCGCCGGCAAAGCCCACCCCAGCACAATAAGAACCGAGGTGTGCAGCCATGCCGCATCACGAACGGGAAACCATCAAAATGGTGCAGCGGGTGCGCAAGCTGCGCGGGCAGTTGGATGCCATCGAGCGTTCTCTTAGCGGCGACGCCGATTGCGGCGACCAGCTTATGCTCCTCGCCGCAGTCCGTGGCGGCGTCAACTCCCTGATGGGCGAGGTTCTGGAAACCCACATCCGCTTTCACCTCGTCGACGGCGCCAAAGAGCAGATCGCCCCCGAGCTGGCCGAGGACCTCATCGACCTGGTTCGCGCCTATCTCAAGTAGAGGCCAGCCGTTCCTGAGCCCATCCTAGCGGTGATGGCGGTCATGGATTGTTAAGGTTTGGTTGATTTGGTCAATTGAGCGGGTGAGCGGGTGAGCGGGTGAGCGGGGCGCAGGGCGCCCCAGGTCTCGCGTCTGAGACCTGGGACCGCTCCCACTCGGCTGGCGCCGCGATGTTCCCCGCTCGGGCGAACGGCCGCAAGCTAAAGAGCGCGGGCAATTTCCGGGCCTCAAGGCTGATATTTGCAATAGCTTGCAAAAATTATCATCTTGACAAACTTCGGCGCGTTGCCGCAGTGTCTCAGATGTTCCTGGTAATCGATGCCGGGCCCCTTGAACATCGCCCCTCGAACATCGCCAATGGTCGCCAAGTCGAGTGTCGATTGGCGAACGCGATGCGAATAGCAACTCGCCTGCCCGGTGGCAACGCTGCACCCGGCATGGCGAAACCGGAGAAATGAAAGTGAAAGCTCGTTTTGCGGCAACTTCAATCTGCGGCGTCCCCAGCGCGCCTGCGACGGCTCCCGCCTTCCCCCTCAACAGGACTGACCGCGCCCGCCATTCCCTGGCGCTCTCCCTGTTGTTCTTCGCCGCCCTGCTGGTCTCCGGATGTAAATTTGCCAAACCCGTTTCCGCAGGTCCGGAAAGCGCTGCAGTTCCGGAAGGCGCCGTGGTCCCCAACAGCGTCGCGGTTCCGGCGAGCGCCGCCATTGACCCTCAGAAGTACTACGCCGTGCTTTTGATCAACGGCTCCGTCTATTTTGGCCATCTGGAGGGCCTGGGCTCCGCGTTTCCGGTTCTGCGCGACGTGTTTTACGTCCGGCCGGGTCCGGTGGACCCCAAGACCCACAAACCGTCAGGCATGATTCTGGTTCATCGCGGCTAGGAGCTGTTCCAGCCCGACCGCATGATCATCAACGCCAGATCCATCGTCTCCGTGGAGCCGGTGGGTTCCAACTCGCGCGTAGCGCAACTCATCCAGCAGACAGAGAACGGTAAATAGGGCGGGAGCCGCGCCGGCCGCGAGTGGCCGGATGCGGGCCGCACAGGCTGCAAGGCAAGTGGAATCGGCAAGTGCAAGTGGAAAGGCAATTCGGGCCCGATGGCGAGAAACTCGCCATCGTTACCAGGTGAGGAGGGGGAAAATGAACACTAATCGCTCCAAAGGAACAGTGATCAACCGCGGTTGGTTGACAGCCGCTTTGCTTATCGTCGCCCTGGCGGGCGTAGTCTCGACTCCCGCCTGGTCGCAGGACGTATGGACCGGCGCCAGCGGCAGATCGTGGTTCACCAGCAGAAGCTGGAGCGCAGGCGTGCCTACCAGCAGCTCGACCGCGGAGATTCTGAACACCACCAACAATCCAGTCTTGCTTCAAGGGTCGAGTGCGTCTGTCAGCACGCTGGAGGTTGGCGCAAGCAACACGCTGAAAATCAACGACAGCGGTGCGCTGTACGTCTACGGCGGCTCGATCTCCAATGCCGGCACGATCAACCTGGGAGACAGTACATTGGGGGTGGGTTACCTGGACCTGGCGAGCAACACAACCCTGTCAGGGGCCGGGACAATGAATATGGCCGGCGGGCAAATCGGCACCAACGGCAGTAACTACACGCTGACCAACGACGCCCAGATTCAGGGGTCCGGATTGATTGGCTCGGACGTTGGCTCTCTTTACCAGAACGTGAACGTGAATAACGAGGCGGGCGGAGCGCTAATCGCCAACCAGGCGGGTGGGACGCTTCAGATTGGCGGCACGGGCACCCTGACCAACAACGGCGCGATGTTTGTTGACGACGGCAGCACCTTGAAGGACACCGCATTTCTGTCCAATTTCAGCGGAAGCACCCTGGCCGAAGGGATATATTCTGTCGATGGGGCCAAAGGGAATGCCGGGACGCTGGAACTCAACCTGGGGTCGAACAGCGGCGGCAACGAAATCACCACCGATTCGGCCAACATTGAGTTGCTCGGACCGACAGCCAGCATCACCGACGACAATGGCAACAATGCGCTGGGGACATTGAGCACCATCAGCTCCACCGGCAGCCTCTACGTCTCCGGCGGCCAAGCGTTCTACACCGCCGCGTCCAGCTTCACGAACGACGGCATACTCCACCTCGAAGCAGGCAGCACCTTTACGGACAGCGACTTCGCCGAGAGTTCGACCGGAACTTTCTTCGAGGGAATAAATTCCGGCGCCCAGTCCGGCGCCGGCGAGATCAACGTTGACGGCAACATCATTCTCGATTCCGGGTCGACCCTCCTTGTCGACGTGGAATATGGATCTCCTGCTCCACCGAACGGCGCCGACTATTCCTGGATCATCATGGACAGCACCAACGGCGGCACGGTCAATGGCACGTTCACCAACGTCGACTTCTACTACCTGCCCGCTGGCGATACCTGGAATGTCAACTACGGCACTCCCGGAGAAGTCATCCTGGACGTCAATGGCGCCACTAGCGTTCCGGAGGGCGGCGCGCCCTGGATGTACCTTCTGTTGATGGGAGCGACGTGCTTTGGCGCTGTCGTTCTCAGCCGCCGCAGGCAGGCGGCCGTCAGGCTCTGAAGCGCGAAGAAGAAGTTCCGAGGTCCGTTCCCAATGCCTCTGAACGCCTGCTTACAGGCGTTCAGAGGCATTTTTTGAAGGGGTTTGATTCGCGGATCCCCGATCGCAGGCCGCTGAATTTATCGCCCGCCGATCTGGACCAGGTCGGTCTCGCGCGCCGGCGCGGCTACTTCCCGTTCGCGCCAGGCGGGCAGCGCCAAGTGCTGCAGGCGCGCCACCGCGCTGCCGATCCGCATTGACCCGTGTACCAGATGACTGGCCTTGAGCGGTCCCGCGACGCGAATCCCGCTGATCCAATGCGCCGCGGCGCTGGCCGAGCAGCCGCACTGCGAGCAGTCCGGATCGCCGCCGAAAACGCATGGCTCGACGCGCGTCTTGAAGTCCGCCGAATAGTTCTTCGACAGGCGCGAGAACGTACACTCCTTGGGCGAAGCCGGCGGATTGAGCAGCGCCTGCGCGTAACCTTCGGGCGTGAGCAGCTTGGGATAAAGACCGCGCAGCCGCGGCAGCTCGCGGGCCACGAACTCGCGCTGCGCCTTGCTCAGTATTTCGGCGCTCTTTTCGCCACGCTGCGGCGAGTAAAGGCTCACCCAGATGTGCTGCACCTCTTCGCGGCCTGCCCAGAACCGCACGTACTCTTCAAAGTAATTCGGCCGTCCGAGCATCTGCGCCGTGATCGTCCAGTGGATGTTGACCCGCCTGCCGGCGAGGTTCGAGAGGATGCGCTCGTAAGTGGCCGGCTTGCGGCGCACATCGTGGTGCTCGGGCAGTCCGTCGATCGACACGGCCGCGACGAAGCGCGGCAGCTCAATCCACTCCATGGGAATGGGGATGATGCCGCTGGTGACGACCATGGCGAAGATGCCGCGCGCGGAAAGTTGGGGCAGTATGCGGTCGAGCTCACGATGGCGAACCATCGGCTCGCCGCCCACCAGCGACACCTGCAGGGGCTTGTGCCGGTCCACGAGGCTGAGGACACCGGCGACCAGCTCGTCGCCGCGCTTGTCGCTCAGCTCGCGCAACGTTACTTCGCCGCCCAGGTGATTATCGCCGTAGGCATAGCAACCGGGACAGCTCAGCGGGCACTCGCGCGTGATCTCAATCGAGAGCAGTGGAGTGTGGCCGCGAAGAATCTTACCCCATGAATCAAATACGTGCCTGATCCGCAATCTGTCACCCCACGGGGATTGGAGAACGAGTCGCTTACAGACCCACTAGGAAGTATAGACGCCGGAACTGGCCGGAAGGGTGCGGAAAACGTGCGGTCAACGGCTGGAGGGGCCGGAACGGGGCGGCCACGCCTCGGTTTGCGGCTCGGAATTTTGCCGATCAGGACTGGGCGGCGCGTTCAAGCTCGGCGATGTCGAGCTTTTTCATCCGCATCATGGCCTGCATTGCCTTGGAATTGGTGAGAAGATCGAACAGGCGCACCGGGACGATTTGCCAGCAGAGGCCGAACTTGTCTCTCAGCCAGCCGCATGCAATCTCGCTGCCGCCGTCCGTGAGGCGCGACCAGTAATAATCCACTTCCTCTTGTGACTCGCAGCGCACGACAAACGAAACGGCTTCGTTAAACTTGTGCTCCGGGCCGCCGTTGAGCGCGGTGAAAGGCTGTCCGTCCAGCTCGAAGGCGAGGGTGAGAATGCCGCCTTTGGGACCGGGCGCGTCGCCGGTGTTGCGCAGCTCGCTCAGGCGGCGCGAGTTCTTGAAGACGCTCAGATAAAACTCGACGGCCTCTTCGGCGTTCATGTCGAACCAGAGGAAGGGCGTGATGCGGGGAAACTGTTCGAAGGCGCTCATCGAAAATTCCTTTCGCTTGAATCTTTCCTCGCCGGCGCGACGATTGGGCGCGTCCGCAAAGCGGCGGGGAGCGGCCGATCGGGCCGCGGAATCATGGAAACACAATTAGCTTGCACTTTGCAAGTTAATTGTGTAGTGTTTCTACGTGGCGAAGAAGTCCAGCGCGAAGGCTCGCTCCGGATGCCCGGTGAGCATCTCGCTCGATCTGTTCGGCGACCGCTGGTCGCTCCTGATTATTCGGGACCTGATGGTACGCGGCCTGAAGACTTTCAGCGAGTTTCAAGCATCGGGCGAAGGGATTGCAACCAACATTCTCTCCGACCGGCTGCGCCATCTTGAAACGGCCGGCCTGATTGCGGCCGAACGCGCGGCTGCGGACGGCCGCAGCATCCACTACCGGCTGACGCCGAAAGGCATTGCGCTGGCGCCGACTTTGCTTGAGCTATTCATCTGGGCTGGGCAGCACGAACAGACGGGCGCGCCGCGCGCGGCCGTCGAGCAGATGGTGAACAACCGCGAGGCCATTCTCGCCGAAACCTATCGCCGTTGGGAGCAGCGCGACTCGACGCCGCTGATTCCGCCTTTCAAACCGACAGCCAAATCCCCAAAAGGAGCAGAGAAGCGATGAAACTGCACACCTATCTCAACTACGGCGGGAACTGCCAGGAAGCGCTGCAGTTCTATGAAAAACATCTTGGTGGAAAAATCCTGGGCATAATGACCTTGGGGCAGATGCCCGGCGCGAGAAACGTTCCGCCGGAGACCATGAATGACGTGATCCATGCCCGCATCGTCATAGGCGGAGCGACCATTATGGCGAGCGATGCGCCGCGGGATAAGTTTCTGCCCATGCGCAGCGTCTATTTGTCGCTCTCCGTGGACAGCTCAGAGGAGGCGGAAGGCCTCTACAAACTGCTCTCCGACGGCGGAGAAATCTTCATGCCGATGGGCGAGACGTTTTACGCTCACCGCTTCGCCATGCTGCGCGACAAGTTCGGTACGTCGTGGATGGTCATTCACGAGAAGCCGATGGGGCCTGCACACGAAAAAGAACAGCCCGTGGGAGCGCACGCATAACCGGCGCACGCCGCCGGGTTCCGGCCGCGTGAATTTGAACTGGGCGTTCCCCACCCTAGCCGCAAAACCGGGGTCCCCGCGAACAGGTCTTCGTTCGCGGGGTGGAAGAACAAGGACGCGGCGAGGGCGGGGCACCCCTGATCCCTGATCCCTGACTGCTGATCACTGACCACTGACCACTGACCACTGTTTTACCAACTGTGCAGCCATTCTTCGTCGCGGCCGATGCGCACGAGCGCATGAAACAGCTCGCTCAGGCGCTCTTCGGTAAGCAACTCGGCGCGCGGGCCGTCGGCTACGATGCGGCCCGCGCGCATGAGAATGATGCGCTCAATCTCGGGCAGGATGTCGCCGAGGTGGTGCGTAACGAGGACGAGCCCCGTGCCTTCGCGCGCAAGCCGGCGGAGAGTCTCGCGCAGCTCGCGTTGCGCGGCCAGGTCGAGCGCGTTCGAGGGCTCGTCGAGGAGCAACTGGCGCGGACGGTGAACGAGCGCGCGCGCAATGAGGATGCGGCGCTTTTCACCGGCGGACATGGCGCCGACAAATTGCTCCCCCAGGTGCTCTGCCTCCATGCGCTCCAGCGCTTCAGCCGCGCGCTCGCGCATCTCCGGCGTTACGTGAAGATTGGGCCAGAGCGTCGATGCGGAGAAGAAACCGGCAATCACTGCGTCCAGGCCCGTGGTGACGGCGGTGCGCTCGCCGGGAAGGTCCGCGCCCACCACGCCGAAGTGTTTGCGCAGCTCGGTCAGGTCCCAGCGCTCGCGTCCGAAGATACGCACGCACATCCCCGGTTGAACGATGGGATAGATCTGGCAGTTCATGGTGAGGATGAGCGTGGACTTGCCGCAGCCGTTAGGGCCGAGGATGGCCACGTGCTCGCCGGCGCGCATGGCGAGGTTTACGTCGTGCAGCACGATGCGCTCGCCGCGCGCCACGTTGACGGCGCGCATCTCGAGAAACTCCGGCGGGGAAGCGCCGTTGCCGGCGAGCACGCCGTATTCGCCGCTTGCTCCCGGTTCGCCTTGCCGTTCCGTCATCGTGCTCCGCCTCTGCCGGATCGAGCCCATTTGCTAGATTAAATGGGTGCCCGACGATAACCAACACTCGACTCATCTCATTCCGCGCGGCTTTCGCTTCGGCGCAATTAAGGCAGGCCTCAAGGCCAGCGGACGCACGGATTTCGCGCTCATCGTAGCCGACTCGCCAGCCAGCGCCGCGGCTGCATTTACCTCCAATCGCGTCATCGCCGCGCCTCTGATCGTGGACAAGGAGCACCTGCGCGCGGCGGGTGGAAAAGTGCGCGCGGTGGCCGTCAACGCAGGCAACGCCAACTGCGCGGCCGGCCAGGCGGGACTGGATGCGGCGCGTGCAACCTGCGCCGCGGTTGCACAAGTGTTTGGCTGCCGGCAGGAGGAGGTTTTTCCGTCCTCGACCGGCGTGATCGGCGTGCCCCTGCCTGCGCATAAGCTGACCGCGGCGCTGCCGGATCTGGCCGCATCGCTGGGGTCCGAACGCAGCCGCTTCGATCAGGTGGCCCAGGCCATTCTGACCACCGACAGGGTGGAAAAGACGGCCTTCGCGCGAATCGAAGTGGAAGGCCCCGACGGCGTGAAACGCGAGGTGCGCATTGCCGCGCTGGGCAAAGGCTCGGGGATGATTCACCCTCAGCTTGTACCCCACGCGACCATGCTCGTCTACATCGTGACCGATGCCGCGGCCGAGCCGGCCGTGCTCAACGGCTATCTCCGCGAAGCCGTCGAAGTGAGCTTCAACCGCATCTCCGTGGACGGCGACACATCGACGAACGACACCGTGCTGTTGCTTGCTTCAGGCGCGAGCGGCGCGGCGATCGGTGCGGGCGACGCGGCATTTGCCGAAGCGCTGGCCGGGGTTTGCACTTCGCTGGCGCGGCAGATCGTGGCCGACGGCGAGGGCGTGAAGCATGTGGTCGAGCTGCGCATCGGGGGCGCGGCTTCAGACGCGGACGCGCTACGCGTGGCCAGGGCCATTGCCCACTCGCCGCTGGTGAAGACGGCGTGGGCGGGCTGCGATCCCAACTGGGGCCGGCTGATGGCGTCCATCGGCTACTCCGGCGCGGAGATCGATGCCGAGCGCATCGACATTCGCTTCGGCCACCTGCCCGTCTGCCGCGACGGAGGGCGCGATCCCGACTTCGACGAGGCCAGCGCGCACGCTTACCTCGAGCAGCCTGAATTTTCCATTTCAATCGACCTGCACCAGGGCGCCGGCGCCTGCGTCTTCTGGACGACCGATCTGACAGTCGAGTATGTGCGCATCAACGCGGATTACTCGACGTAAGTCTCTGACCGCTTGACGATGTGGCAAATCCTGGGTGCCCCAGGTTCGGCGCGTCTTTGTTTTTGCGCCTAACCTGGGATAGCTCAGATCTAAACCGGAACAAATTCATGCAGTCAGAGTGGCAGTTCTTCGATCGCTTACTCTTGTACGGATAAAAATAGAGTTCCACATCACTACCCGGCGTGCGCCAGCCGCGCGTGGGGATTGACGGCGAGCCATGCCAGTCCGCCCAAAGCGACGAGCACCGACGCGGTAAAGAACGAAGCGTCCCATCCGAAGTGCGCGGCGATGAACGGCGTGAGCGAAGCCGTGACCGCCGCGCCGATCTGGCAGCCCATGTTCATGGCGCCGGAGACCACGCCGGTGTACTCGCCGGCAAAGTCCGCGGTGACCGACCAGAAGCAGCTCTGCGAAAGGTACAAAGCGCCGGCGCCCCCGGCCAGCACCAGGCTGGCGGTCTCGGCGCTCGCCGCGCGCGAGCCCACGGAGAGCAAAGCGGCGGTGAGCAGCAGCGAGAAGCAGGGCAGCCAGGAGCGGCCCGCGCGCATGGAAACGTGGCGGCCGAGCCAGTCGCTGGCTACGCCTCCGATCAGGCAGCCGGCGGTCATCGCGAGGAAGGGCAGGATGGAGTAGAGCGCGCTGGTTTTCAGGCTCAGCCCGCGCACCTGCGCGAGATAAATATAGAACCAACTGAAGAAAATCCAGGAAACATAGCCATAAGTGAAGTAACTGGCGGTGACGGCGAGAATGTCTTTGCTCAGGAAGATTTTTTCCCAGGGAACTCGCGCAGCTTCGCCGAGCCTCCCCGCGTTGGCGTTTCGCTCCGCATCGCCGCGGCCGCCGGCGATGTGTTCGAGCTCGCGCCTGCTTACCCACGGGTGCTCTTCGGGTGTATTGCGCGCGGCTACGAACCAGACGGCTCCGGCGAGGATGCCGAGCGCGGCGCAGAACCAGAAGGAGACGTGCCAGCCGTAACGCAGGATGATGGCCGTCAGCAGCGGCGGAGCCAGTCCCGAGCCCAGCCCCACGCCGCCGAAGACGATGCCGTTGGCGCGTCCGCGCTCGGCAATGGGAATCCAGCGCTCGACGAACTGGTTGGCCGAGGGGTACATGACGGCCTCGCCTGCGCCGAGCGCCACTCGGATGAGGATGAAGATCGCCAGTGCGGCGGGCACGCGGGACGGCACGGCGGCGGTGAGCGCGGTAAAGACGCCCCACCAGAGCACGCCGAGCGCGAGCACGCGGCGCGGGCCGAAGCGCCGCGCCAACACCCCGCCGGGAATCTGGAAGGCGGCGTAGCCGACAAGAAATGCGCTGAAGACCCAGCCCAGGTGCGTGTCGTCGATGCGGAATTCGCGGCCGATCTCGATGCCGGCGATAGAGATGTTGGTGCGGTCCATGAAGGCGATGCCGCCCATGGCCATCAGCCACAGCACCAGCAGATAGCGCATCGGCACAAAGCCGCGCGGCTTTTCAGCTCGGGCTGCTGCTCGAAATGCGTTCACCGTGAGGGAATTCTCCCGGCCTGGCGTATTGACTCATCCAAGGTACACCCCAGGTACATCCCCAGGCACACCCTCGGGCACATCCTTGATCGTGCCGGACGGACCCCACGGCAGCGATAGAATCGCAGCCGGGCCGGTTCGGGAGAGGAAAGCTTCCCACTGGCCTCTTGTTCGCTTAGAAGCATCTAAGCCTTTGCGATCCTCAGCGGAGTCCGATGAGTTCTTCCCCTGAAGTTGAAGGGTGGCAGCCCAGCCCGTCTCATGAAAACCAGCGCCGCTTGAGGCTCGCCGCGGCGGCAGGAACTGTTCTGTTGCTGCTGGCGCCGGCCGTTTTCCTGGGCGGATGCAGCAACACCATTGCGCATGACAGCAATCCTCAGACGCAGCCGCCGCCCTCCAGTCCGCCGCCCAGCGCATCGCAAAGCGGTTCGGTCACCATGACTCCGCCGTACGTTGCGCTGGCGCAGGGGAAGTCGTTTCAATTTGCCGCCAGTGCCGGCGCCGGAGCCAAAATCGAGTGGCTGGTGGACGGCGTTGCCGGCGGCAACTCGAACAGCGGCACGGTGAACGCGACTGGACAGTACATCGCGCCCGCCTTCGTTTTAAAAAGCGAGAACGTTACGGTGACGGCGGCGCTGACTTCGTCGCCTGCGCAGGATTACGCCACCTCGGTGGTCTCCATCATCGTGGGCGGTTACACGGCCTGCCCCAATCAAACAGGCAGCCCGCTGGTGGCGCAGTACTCGGTCTATCTGCCCGCGCCTGGCAAGGCATACGTGGAGTTCGGCAAGAGCACGGATTACGGGCTGAACACATGGCAGGTGGCCACGCCCTCGCCCAATGGCGGCACGGTCCAGATTTACGTGGCAGGCATGACGGGCACGACCCTCTATCACATGCGCGCGCAGATCGCGCTCGACGACGGCGCCACGTTTACCGATGCTGACCAGACCTGCACAACGGGAACGCCGCCGGTGACCACGCCCATTCAGGTCACGGCCGCCAACGGAGGAATGCCGCAGCCGGGCATTGAGCTGTGGAACACGCTGGTTCCAAGCACCGCCACGCAGGCATTCGCCACCGATCTCCAAGGCAACGTGATCTGGACCTACAGCTACCTGCACGCGCCGGTCGATACGATTCAGGGAATCCAGTTGCTGCCCAATGGAGACTTTCTCATGGTGGTCTCTTATCTCTCGTCGCTTTCCGTGGGCAGCAACGCGAACAAAGTGGCCAACGAGATCCGGGAAGTCGACCTGGCCGGCAACACGGTGCGCGACCTGACCATGACCGAGCTGAACCAGAAGCTGGCCGCATCGAACCTGCGCGACGCAAATGGAAATCTCTACCAGCTCGGGAGCTTTCATCACGATGTGCTGGCGCTGCCCAACGGGCACTGGGTGGCGCTGGCCACCGATTTCAGGAACTACACCAACCTGCCCGGCTATCCGGGGACGACGAAAGTGATCGGCGACGCCATTGTGGATCTGGACCAGAATTTGAACCCCGACTGGGTGTGGAACACCTTCGATCACCTCGATGTGAACCGCCATCCCATGAATTTTCCCGACTGGACGCACTCGAACGATCTGCTTTATTCGAGCGACGACCACAATCTGCTGCTCTCCATGCGCCACCAGAACTGGATTATTAAGATTGATTTTGACGACGGCACGGGATCGGGCGATGTGATGTGGCGGCTGGGCGAGGGCGGCGACTTCAAGCTGATCGGCGGCACCGACCCCACCGACTGGTTCTACGCGCAGCACGGGATGAGCTATTTCACGCCGAACACCACCGGAGTTTTCCGGCTGGGGATGATGGACAACGGCAACGACCGCATCTTTCCCGCGGGCCAGGTGCTTTGCAACCCATATAAGCCGATCACGGCGAGCTGCTACTCGACTGTACCGGTGCTCGAAGTGAACGAGGAGAACATGACGGCGACACTGGTGACGCACTACGTTCCGCCGCCGAGCTACTACAGCTTTTTTGGCGGCAACGCGGAGCTGCTGGCCAACGGCGACATGCACGTAGATTTTTGCGCGCCGGAGTCCGGGGCGATCGTGCAGGAGCTGAACGGCTCGGCGACGCAGGTGGTGTGGCAGGCGACCACGCCCAACGCTGACCAGTTCCACGCCTTCCGGATTCCGAGTTTGTATCCGGGCGTGCAGTGGTGAGCGGCGCGGCTGCTCCGACCGTCCAATGCCGGACCGTCCGATGAAAGAAGCAAGCGCGCTGAGGGTCCGATCGCGATCCGTTACAATCGCAGCATTCCGCAAGAATGCCAAACACCATGACCATCAAGGCCAAGAAAAATAATTTCGCACTTATGCCACAGTCTGCACAGAATGGTTTCTCGCTGATTTCGAACCAGAAGCTCGCGCAACTATTTGCGGCGATGCTCGAGTGCCGCATGATTGAGGAGCGCGCGCGCGCGCTGTGGGGAAAACGCGCGCGGCAGTTTGCGGCGTCAGGTGAGGCGGTTGTAACGGCGGTCACCCTCGATCTGCTGCCGGAAGACACGGTAGCGGCCTCGGCAAACGATCTCGCCGCCTGTTTTCTCAAGGGGGCGCCCCTCGGAAGCGTGCTGCGCGTGCTTCGTCCGCAGGTCAAGCCTGCGCCTCGCCCCGGCGCGAAGCCCTACGATGCGCACCATGTTCTTGCGCCGTGGCTGAGCGCCGGGGAGCGGCTGAAGAGGGCCACCGGCGCGGCGATTGCCAATCCGCTTCGCCGCAACGACAACGTCGCCGTGGTCTTTCACGAGAGCCGGGAAGCGGACAGCGCCTGGCACGAGACCCTTCAGTTTGCAGCCGCGCACTACTTGCCGATGGTCTTCGTGCGCACGGGCGAAGCGGAGACCGGCAAGCCGCGAGGGAAGCGCAAGGCCGCGGAGGGCGAACTGAAGAGGGACCATCGCAGCCTGCCCACAATAATCGTGGATTGCAATGACGCCGTGGCCGTTTACCGCGTGGCCCAGGAGGCGATTGCCCATGCGCGCCGCGGCAGCGGCCCCACGCTCATCGAGTGCGTTCCCTTTCGAGTGGCCCGCGCACCGGCAGACAAGCTGGCCGGCGACCCTATCGCCGCTATGGAGCAATATCTCGAAGGCAAAGGCCTGCCCGCCGGAAGGCTGAAACAGGCCGTAACGGTGGGGTTCGGCCGCGAGCTTGGCGCTGCCCTGAAAGGCGTTAACCGCCCTGCGCGGACCGGCCGGAAGAAGGGCTGAGCGCAATCCGCTTTGCTCGTTCCGCGATCCCTTTCGTTGTGTCCAAGTAGCTGATTTATTGGATGTAGTTGCGCACCAGCCCGCGCCAGGCGGATTTGCGCCCCGGACCGGCTCCGGCGCGGCGTGGGTGATAAAGTGAGGGTATGAAATTGACCGCTCGTGTGGCCAGGATCGCTGTTCGCCAATGCGCGGCAGTTTCGGCTGGGCTTCTGCTTCTAACCGCAGGCGCGGCATCGGGAGCGGGGCAGGCGCCAGGCAATCCTCGCGCGCCCGCGCCCATCTGCGAGCCCTCCACGCTCGGGTCGCCCTATATCCCGGTCGATAGTTGGGTCTATCCCGCGGTGCTGCGCCTCTATTCGCTGGGGTTTGTCGACCACGTGTTCCTGGACTTGCGCCCGTGGACGCGCGCCAGCCTGGAACATATGCTCGAGGATGCCGGCGCGCAGATTGACGACGCCGACGACAGCGCGGCCAAGGAACAGGCGCAGGAGATCTATAAATCGCTGACTTATTTTCTTCAGGGCGACGTAACCGGTCCCTGTCTGCAGCACCAGGGCGGCGTACACGTAGAGTCGGTGTATTCGGTGGCGCGCGCCATCAGCGGTACGCCGCTCGACGACAGTTTCCATCTGGGATCGACCATAGTAAACGACTATGGCCGGCCCTTCGAGAGCGGGTTTAACAATTACTCCGGCGCCAGCGGCTACGCCACGGCGGGCCGCTTTGCCGTTTACGCGCGCGGCGAATTCGAAGGCGCGCCGTCGGCCACGGGCTACTCCGCCGTGCTGGCTCAGACGCTCTCCAACATCGACGCAGTGAGCTTTCTCAATCCCGCCACCAACACCCCCTACAATCAGCCCACCATTCCTATGGGACCGATCGGGACGGCCACCGGCGGGCGATTTCTCGAGGCCTATGTCTCCGCGCAGGTGGCTGGCCACGTCATCTCCTTCGGCAAGCAGGACGAATGGCTCAGCCCGGCCCAAGGCGCCTCCATGGCCTGGTCGAACAATGCGCAGAATATCTACGCATTCCACGTCGACCGCATCGAGCCGCTCCGCATTCCGGGCCTCTCGCGGCTCACCGGGCCGCTCCGCTACGATTTCCTGGTGGGTGCGCTCAGGGGTCACACCGAGATGCTCAACCCGGCTTACGAGGCCAACCCCTCCCCGAATCTCCCCAACGTGATCAACCCCGGCAACCCTTGGGTACACATGGAGAAGTTGAGCTTCCGGCCCACGCGCAACCTCGAATTCGGCTTCGAGCGCACCGCGATGTTTGGCGGCGAGGGTCACGAGCCGGTCACCATCAAGAGCTTCCTGCGCAGCTTCTTCAGCACCCTCGCCGCCGGTTGTCCGGGCAAAAAATGCGGGTCCACCGATCCCGGCGCGCGCTTTGGCGCGTTCGACTTCTCCTGGCGGCTGCCCTACCTGCGCAACTGGCTTACGCTTTACACCGACTCCGAGGTACACGACGACGTCTCGCCCCTCGACGCTCCCCGCCGCGCCGCCTTGCGGCCCGGCATTTACCTGTCGCACTTCCCCGGCATGCCGAGACTCGATCTGCGACTCGAGGGCGTATCGACAGACCCGCCAGTCTCGAACAGCAATGAGGGCCGCTTCATGTATTGGGAGTACATCGAGCGCCAGGGCTACACCAACCAGGGCCAGCTCTTCGGCGACTGGATCGGACGCGAGGATAAAGGCGGCCAGGCCTGGATCACCTACCACCTGAGCGGCAACGAATGGGTGCAGGCGAGCTGGCGCGGCCAGAAGGCGGCCAAGGACTTCATCCCCGGCGGGACCACGCTGAACGATTTCAAATTCCAGGTGGTCAAGCGCCTCGGCAACGACCTTGAGCTCGACGGCAACTTCGCGGTCGAGCACTACAAGGCGCCCATTTATCTGCCCGGCGAACAAACCGTGACCACCACGAACATTCAGCTCACCTGGTTCCCGCAACGCAAAGTGAGCTTTTAGTCAAATATATTTGAAATTTTGCCGAGGACGCTCGCTGGCGGATGGGGCTTTGTGTCAGGGCACGACTTCAGTCGTGCCGAAGAACTCCACAAGAAAATGTGGGCTTTAGCCCCTGCGGGAATTTGGATTGCAACCAGACTTAACGGTTAAACGCGACATCGGTTTGCAATTCCAATTTGTCGCACCCGTTTTGTTCAACATGATTCAGGTAAGAATCAAATCGTGTAGAAACACCGTCTCACAGCGGCGTCCTCTCGCTTCAATGTTCCCTGCCTGTCCCGATCAATCTGACCGCGCCCCACTTAGTAGACGGCCTCTGCGGCGAGCGCCATTCGGAAAACGGATTTTCCACCGGTTTTTCATCGCCTCAGCGCAATGCAGCGATCTCCGCACGAAGCGATCGCCGGTTCGAAGCCTCGCCGCCTGCTTTCCATCGCGCCCCGCCGCAGTCTATTGGAGAAGGCAATCGAGGTAACGGGCTTGCGGTTCCGTCAGGACCGTCAAGCCTTTAGTGAGTTCAATCCGGGAGGGCGCTTTCGGGCAGCCGTTTCACGGCGAACGAACATGAATTAACCACGGGGTTTCGCGGCAGCCGGGAAACGCCCCGCCCTGATACACTGCTTTTTTGGGAGAGTTGAAGCAAGCACTGGCTGACAGGCATTCAGTCCGGCAGCGTTTATGTCCGGCAAGCTCAATCAGGCTCTATCGCGTGGAGGCGCTTGTGCGCCGTCCGGCAACAGGGCCGGCAACAGGGGTGGAATCGAGCGCTCCGCCGCGGCAAACGCAGCGGAAGACTCTCTGCCCTTCTATAATTCAACGATTCTGACGGATTCGGACAGACCGTTCCGCGGTTCTTGTCAGGCGGGACGGGGAGGATTCATGCGGCGGTTTTTGACGCTTGTTTTCATGCTGGGATTGGCGGCGCCGGCCGGAATTTCCATTACTGGCTGCACACGCAACCCGGCGGCCAAGTATTGCCCCGTCACCTCGGGCTATGGCGAGCCGATTACGGCAGTGACCTCGATTATCATGCAGCCGGAGATTGGCGGCATCTCGCTGGCTTACGAGCAGACGCGCCAGGCGTCTTCACCCTCGGCTTACACCTGCACAGGCGCCGGAGCGTCGGTGAGCTCGAGCCAGTACTCTTTTGGCACCTCCAACAATCAGTTGGTCGACATTTCGCCCAGCGGCAACATCTGCGCCGGCACGTGGAACCGCAACACCGGCGGCGGCATCGCCGACTATACGATCTGCAGGCCGCCCAACCCATCGCCCACCACGGGCGGGCTTCCCTACGGGATCGCCTACATTACGGCCTCGGCCGATGGAGTGGCTTCCAACCCGGTCGAAGTCTATATTCACGCGCCGGTTACGTCGGTGGCCCTGGTCGGTCCCAAGCAATGCGTATCCCAGGGCCAGGTGGATCAGCTTGACGCCCAGGCGTGCTTTGAGGGCTCCAACCGGACGCAGCAACTGCTTTGCGCGCCCGCCGGCACGACCACGCCAGCTTGCCCACTGCCCGCGGGAATGACCCTGTCGCAGATTCCCACCTGCGGAAACACCATTGGCACGCTCAGTTTCAGCGTGGGCGATTCCGCGATCGCGTCCATCAACGCCACCAGCAGCCAGATCACCGCCGAGCACCCGGGCACGACGGTCATTACGGCGTCCATCGCCGGCTCGGGTTCTTCCGCCGGCTATTTTTCCACCTGCCCGCCCGCATCCATTAAGGTCGCGATGGCCAACGGCGCCACCAGCGGCGTGGTTACGCAGGGCGTTACGCAAAACCTGACCACCTCCGTCACGGACACCAACGGCAACGCAATCACCGGCCTTTCGCTCGAGTACCAGTCGACAAACCCCATCGACATTACGGCCGGTTCGGGCGGCTCCATCTCGGCGAGCTATCCTGGCGCGGCTTCCATCACCGCCATCTGCCAGCCCGCCACCTGCAATCCGTCTCCAATCAATGTGCTGGGATTGAACGGGGCCGGGCTGCCCCTTTCCTCGAATCCGGTGACCATCACCACCCCCGGCACCACCAGCAACTACGCATGGTTGGGCTCGCCCGGCAACTCGCAGTACTTCGTTCCCGTCGACCTGCTCACCGGCACTATCGGTTCCACGGTGCGCCTGCCGTATGTGCCCAACTCCATGCTCATGGACCAGATCGGCTCCAGTCTCTACTTCGGGTCGGCGCGCGAGCTGATGGTTTATAGCCCCGGCTCCGATTCCATCACCAAGCAGGACCCCACCGCGCCCGGCATCGTGCTTGCGGCCTCGCCCAACGCCTCGCGGTTGCTCATCAACGACCAGGCGCGCCACCTCTTCTATCTCTATAATGCCGCCGGCGGCGGCGCCACGAGCTTTGGCGGCATGGGCGAAGCGGCTGCGTGGACCCCCGACAGCCAAACGCTCTACATCGTCGATAACGCGGAGCTGAACAGCCCTTCCAGTTGCTCCAGCGCGGAGTCGATCACCGGCCACTCCGACACGCTCTACGTCTACAACCTGGACACCGGGTGGAGCACTTACCCGCTGCCGCCAAGCCCGCTGCCGCCCGACGATTTGCCCGGCTGCGTCGCGCCCAATACGGCGCCGGTTCTCACTGTGGCTTCGAATCCCGACATCGTCGGCCCCATCACCTCCCAGACGCCGGCCGTTACCATCCCCGGCGTGGGCGCCTATCTGCGCGGAGCGCCAAGTGCAGCGCCGGGAGCGACCCCGGCTACGTCCGGAACCGTGGCCCACACCTGGTGCCCCACGGGAACGGTTACTCAGACCGCGAGTACTTCCTCCAGTTCCATAACCGGCTACTATCCGTTAGGCGATTCCCAACCGCTCGAATCCGATGCCCTGGCCGCTACCGTCGATGGCGACCACATTCTGAGTTCCGCCTGGACCGCCGCCGGCACAGGCTCGGAAACGGGAACGCTCACCATCGGCGATATCAACGTCCAGATTCCCGCCATCGCGTGTCCCAGTTCCACATCGACCGTGGGGTCAACGACGGTGACGACGCTCGCCCCCCTCACCATCGGCCACGCCACTCCGGCCTTCAACACTTTGCCCATCGCCAACCTGTCGAACGTGGTTGGGGTCGATCAGGTGCTCACCGGCCCGCTGCCGGTTACCAACGGGTCCACGCAATCCACAAACAGCCTGGCCTTCGTCACCTATTCGGCGTCCGCGCCTCCCGCGAGCGGCAACGCTCAACTGCCCTACTACATCCCCGGCTCCGGCGGCGCCGCGGGCGCCGTCCACTACGTTACGCTGAACACACCAAGTGGAATCCAGGCCATCGCGCCCATTGTTGGCGCCTTCAGCCCCGACGACACCTTTTTCTTTGTCTCCACCACCGGCGACGACGAGATCCACTTCATCTCCATTAACCCGAGCGCATCGATACCGCCCACCGATTCGCGGCAGATCAGCCCCAAACTTCCCGCCTGTACGCCGGTTTTGGCGGGCGGCGTTGACGCAGGCTGCATCTACACGGGATCGTCGCCGATTGTTCCGGCGACCGCGATCGCCGTCAAGCCTCGCTCGACGACATAACGTGCCCTTCATCGCAATGCGAACTAACTAGTGTAGTGTCCAACAAATAGATGGACAACTAAGAACGAGCGGCGTTATCTTTTGTCCATGCCTGCTCCCGTCTCTCGTTTGCAGCTTGACGACGCCGACGCACAACTAATTCGGCAATGGTT
>JBOGLX010000186.1:0-6664 GCA_050745765.1 Occallatibacter sp.
TGTATTTCCTAATCGTTGTCAATTTTCAGTCGTGGCTCGATCCGTTCGTCATTCTCATGGCTCTCCCCGCCGCTCTCGCCGGAATCGTCTGGTGCCTCTTCGTGACTCATACCACCCTGAGCGTTCCAGCGCTCACCGGCGCCATCATGTGCATGGGCGTGGCTACATCCAACTCGATCCTGGTGGTAAGCTTTGCGCGCGAGCAGATGGAGGTCCTGGTGGGCGACGCCCGCAGGGCCGCGCTGAACGCGGGCTTTGTGCGCCTGCGGCCGGTGATAATGACGGCGCTGGCGATGATTATCGGCATGGTGCCCATGGCCCTGGGACTGGGTGACGGCGGCGAGGAAAACGCGCCGCTGGGACGCGCGGTGATCGGCGGTCTGACGCTGGCCACGGTAGCCACGCTGTTTTTTGTTCCGGTATTTTTCTCGATCGTGCACGGCTGGCTGGGCCGGCGCGGAAGCGCGCAAAGCGGCGCACGGTTTAGCACCTTCGACGAATTCGACGAGACATCTGGGTAACAGCCCGTGGTGGAAGTCCGATTTTGAAAGGGCACGACTTTTAGCCTGCCCTGAGCGTAGTCGAAGGGTGCCGTAAGTGGCCCAAAATCAGCGCGGCTTTAGCCGCTGAGGGAAGGTTTATGCGGAGCTTCGACTTTCGCCGCAGGCTGTTAAGGAGGACGGAGTAGTTATGAGCGATGAATCCAAACCGAACCCGCAGCCGGCGGACAGCCATGACCACGCGCCGGAGCAGAAGCCCATCTCGCCGCGCGCAGCCTTGCTGAGCGCGATTGTGGCGCTCGCGCTGGCCGGCGTGCTGGCCGCCATCGGCATCGTGCAGCGCGTGCACGCCAACGGCGTCCTGGCGCAGCAGACAACGCAACTGGCCGCGCCCACGGTGAGCGTTGCCGCGCCCAAACCGGGCGCGCCGGTGGACAACTTTGTGCTGCCGGGCAACGTGACCGCTTACACCGACTCGCCCATCTACGCGCGGACCAGCGGCTACCTGACGCGCTGGTACTACGACATCGGCGCGCACGTGAAGAAAGGCGCGCTGCTGGCCACGATCGCCTCGCCCGAGGTGGACCAGCAACTGGCAGAGGCCCAGGCCGACCTGGCCACGGCCGAAACCACCGCCAAAAACGCGGGCGTGCAGGCCCAGCGCTACTCGAACCTGGTCAAATCGAATGCGGTATCGAAGTTCGATACCGACACGTTCGTCACCCAGGCAGAGTCGGCTTCATCCTCCGTGCGCTCGGCGCAGGCCAATGTCAACCGCCTGCGCGAGATGGTTTCGTTTGAGAAGATCTATGCCCCCTTCAACGGCGTGGTCACGGCGCGCAATGTGGACACGGGACAGCTCATTGACGCCGGCGCGGGCGTCGAGCTGTTCCACATGCAGGCGCTTCAAACCCTGCGCGTCTACACCGACGTGCCGCAAATTTACTCCGGCACGGTGAAGCGCGGAATGAAGATCGCCCTTACTTTTCCCGAGTTCCCCGGCAAAACATTTGCAGGCACGCTGGTGCGCACCGCCGACGCCATCGATCCCTCCAGCCGCACCCTGCTGGTCGAGATCGACGTCAACAACCGCAACGGCCGGCTCTTGCCCGGCGCGCTGGCGCAGGTGCATTTCCGGACCGCGCCTTACGCACAGACCTTCATCGTGCCTTCGGAGTCGCTGATCTTCCGCCGCCATGGATTGCAAATCGGCACGGTGGTAAGCAGCAGCAAAGGGACCATCGCGCATCTGATTCCCATCGTCATCGGCGAAGACGACGGGGCGACGGTCCAGGTGGTGAGCGGGCTCAGCGCCGGCGATCGCGTGATTCAGGACCCGCCCGATTCGCTGATCGAAGGCGAGCGGGTGACGGTGGTCAAGTCCGGCAGCACAAACCTGGGAGGCTTGTAGCTATGGCCGCGGTTCATTCGACCGGAGGCCGCGCTGCGGAAAACCGCGTGGCTTTGAAAGGGCACGACTTCAGTCGTGCCGCAAAGACGCCGATAGGGCGCGCGGCTTTAGCCGCTGAGGGAATGCGAGTTTTGAAAGACACATTCCCTCAGGGGCTAAAGCCCATAAGATTCTATTCCGCGGCTGGCGGCACGGCTAAAGCCGTGCCCTTTCAAAGCGCTGCCGTCCTCGTCGCCCTATGCGCGCTCGCACTTCTCACCGGCTGCAAGCCCGTCGGCCCCAACTACAGCCGCCCCGGCTATCAAGCGCCCGCTCTATATAAGGAGACGGGCGCGTCCTCTGTGATCGTGCCGCCGCCCAATCCGGCCGGCGGCGCCTGGACGGCCGCGAACCCCTCCGACGGCATGTTGAAGGGCAAGTGGTGGGAGATTTACGGAGACCATGAACTCGACGCGCTGGAAGACCGCATCGACACCACCAACGTGCAACTACGGCAGGCTCTCGAAACTTATCTGGCCGCACGCGATGAAGTGAGCGCCGCGCGGGCCAATCTTTATCCCACGCTAGCCGCCGGCCCCTCCATCACACACGAGAAAACCTCCGCAAACCGGCCGCTCAGCTCGTCCGCCAGCCCTACGAGTTACAACGACCTGGTGCTGGAAGGCGAGGCGAGCTGGGAGCCGGATTTCTGGGGCCGCATCCGCCGCTCGGTTGAAGCCGCCCACGCCACGGCACAGGCTTCGGCCGCGGAGATGGCCAACGTGAGCCTGAGCCTGCACGCGGAGATGGCTTCCGACTACTTCTCTTTGCGGGGTCTGGACGCGCAGGCGCAATTGCTCAAGGACACCGTGGCCGATCTCGAAGGCCAGTTGAATCTGACGGAACGGCTCTTCAAGGGCGGCCTGGACACCCAGGCCGCCGTAGCGGAGGCGCAAACGCAGCTTGAAACCGTGCGCGCGCAGCTTGTGGACGTCGGCGTGGCGCGGGCCGAGTTCGAGCACGCCATCGGGACCATCGCCAACTACGATATTTCGACGTTCGGCATTCCGCCCGCGCCGCTCGAAGGACCTTTGCCCAAGGTCCCGCTGGGCGTGCCTTCGCAACTGCTGGAGCGCCGGCCGGACATTGCCGCTGCCGAGCGGCAGGCCGACGCGGCCAATGCGCAGATCGGAATCGCCGTCAGCGCGTTTTATCCCACCATCACGCTTGGCGCCACGGGCGGATTCGAGAGCACGAATCCGGGCACGTGGATTCAGGGGCCGAGCTCGCTCTGGAGCTTGGGCGCGCAGGCCACGGAGCTGCTCTTCGACGCGGGCCAGCGCCACGCCCTCACCGATCAGGCCCGCCACACCTACGAAGCGCAGGCAGACGCGTACCGCAACACCGTCTTTTCTGCTTTTCAGGATGTCGAAGACCAGCTTTCAACGCTGCGCATTCTCGAGGCTGAGGCCGGCGTGGAACAGCAGGCCGTCGCCGCGGCGCAGAACTCCTTTAATATCTCCGACGCAAGCTACAAAGGCGGCGTGACCAGCTATCTGCAGGTGCTGACGGCCGAGACCGCCCTGCTGCAGAACCAGAGCACGGCCATCGGCATCGAGAGCCGCCGGTTTGTGGCCAGCGTAGGCCTGGTGAGGGCGCTGGGCGGCGGCTGGGATGCGACGCAATTGCCGAAGTAACGAAGGGCGCGGCGGTGGGTGCGCCAGATTCGGCCCTACCAGATGCGCTCGACGCTGTATCGGTCGAAGATCGTGTCGACACTGACGAGCGGGATGCCCATCTCCAAGGATTGGGCGGCAAGCAGGCGATCGAACGGATCGCGGTGATGGAAGGGCAAGAGGCCAGACCGAATGGCGTGGAGCGGATGAATCGTGATCGCAGTGAAACCCTGGCCTTGAACCACGTTGGCGAAATCGGTAACCAGGGGAATCAAAGGCTGGTGGTACTTGTTCGCCTTGAGTGCAATCTCCCAGGGAACCACTGGAGAGATCAGAATTTCGTTTTCACGGCTCTCGATCAACTGGCGGCCGAGTTTACCAAGCCGCGCTGGATCCTAGATCGCCCAGAGCGTTGTGTGCGTGTCGAGCAGAAGCTTCACGCTGCCGGCTCTTCCGGTTTGTCGTCGCCGGCCAGAATTTCGAAACCAAACTCCCGCAGCTCTTCGTCGGTCTCGAGTGGCTTCCAGAATTCGTCGGGGTAACGATGTTGTCCGGCAAATTGGCCGAGGATGCGCTTCCCGCGCGGCGCAGCCTGCGCCTCAACCGCCGCCAGCCGCGCCACGGGCTTGCCGTCGCGCTCAATGACGACTTCGTTGCCCGCCTCGGCCTCCTGAAGCAGCCGCGGAAAGTCTTGCTGCGCTTCCTGGACGGTGTAAGTCATGGGTTAAGTATGGGTGGGCCGTTAGACCAAGTCAAGCGGGCGGGACAAGCTGTGCATTTAGACTAGAAGGTTATGTCCACCCTGAAAGCTGTGCGCGGGACGCGCGATCTTTTGCCGCCGGAGACGGCGCTCTGGAACCGCATCGAGACGACCGCGCGCACTGTTTTTGCACGTTACGACTTTGGCGAGATTCGCACTCCGATCTTCGAGGACACGGGCCTCTTTGCGCGCAGCGTGGGCGAAGAGACCGATATTGTCTCCAAGGAAATGTACACGTGGGAGGATCGGGCGCGGGCGCAGAGCGAAAAGCCGCAGTCGCTGACGCTGCGGCCGGAGAACACGGCCGGCGTGGTGCGCGCCTACATCGAACACAAGCTGGGCGAAACGGGGCAACTGCAAAAGCTCTATTACATCGGCCCGCAGTTCCGGCGGGAGCGGCCGCAGAAGGGACGCTATCGGCAGTTCTCGCAGATTGGCGCGGAGGTGATCGGGCCTCCGTCCGCTGGGAGCGAATCGCCTCTGCGCGACGCCGAAGTGCTCGAAATGCTCGCCACGCTGCTCGACGAGCTTGGCATTACCGGGTGGACGCTCGAACTGAACTCGGTTGGCTCGGCCGCGGATCGCGCGCGCTATAACGAGACGCTGCGCGCGGCGCTGGCTCCGGTGGTAGGCCAGATGTGCGCGGATTGCCAGCGGCGCGCCGTGACCAATCCGCTGCGCGTGCTCGACTGCAAAGTACCCGAAGACCAGCCCGTCATCGCCACGCTGCCGGTGATCGCCGACTCGCTCGATGAGGATTCGAAGGCGCATTTTGCTGCGGTGACCGCGGCACTCGACGCGGCCGGCGTGCCCTACACGCGCAACTACCGGCTGGTGCGCGGCCTGGACTATTACACGCGCACGACCTTCGAGTTTACGCACGGCGGCTTAGGCGCACAGAACGCCCTGCTAGGCGGCGGGAGGTACGACGGACTGAGCGAGGCCATTGGCGGACCAAAGGCGCCGGGGATCGGTTTCGCCATGGGCGAGGACCGGCTGGTGCTCACGCTGCTCGCGCAGGAGAGCGCGGCGGCGGAGTTGGCGCACGCTTACATCGCGCCGCTCGGCGAGGGGCTGAATCCTGCGGCGCTCAAGCTGGCTCGCGAGCTGCGACGCGCGGGGTTGCGCATCGAGCTGGGCGACGGCAGTTTTCGCCTGAAGAAGTCCTTCGACGCGGCTGAGAAGACGGCGCGGCGCATCGTCATCCTCGGCGAGGACGAGCTCGCTTCCGGTATCCTGACGGTGAAGGACTTCGCATCTGGCATACAAACCAAAGTTCCTCGCGCGGAGCTCAGTGAGTTCCTCGTTCAACCGTAAGAGAGACGGACCCCGTGCCTTCCCGCCATCGCTTATAGGAGGTAATATGGGCACAGCTTCACCCATAGGTCCGCCAACACTCGCAAGAGAATTCTGCCATCAGTGTAACTGGGCATTTGCGTGCTGGATCGCGCACAGAAGAATCTTTGATGACAACCCAAACAAAGAGATCCTTGATCGGAATGCGCCCAATTTCAATGAGCACCTTTGGCGCATTTCACAGACCTATTCTTACCTGCAAATCTGCAAGCTCCATGATCCAGCCTGCTCAAGGGGTACCAAATCCTCTAACTTATCGATCAGCTATATTATCGCCAACCTCGATTGGGGCGACGAGATGGACAGCATCCGGCAGCTTGCTGAGAAGCTCAACCAACTCTATTCGCGCATCAACCCTGCGAGGAATAAAATAATCGCACATAATGATCTGGGCGTTCTGCTCCAAGGCGAACCCGTCGGAGAATTCCCTGAAGGCCTTGATAAAGAGTACTTCCAATGCCTACAACAGTTCGCAAGTCGCGTACACAAAAAATGTGATAGCGGCCACTACCTTTTCAAGGATATGAATCACGTAATGGATGGCGCCTACGAATACCTCGAAGTTTTAAGGAACTCGGATCAAGCTACCCACGGCTTCAGTCCACCAGCTTAACAATCTCGTCCAGATCGAACCGCGCCTCGCTGCCCTCAAGCGTAAATGCCCGCTCCGCAAGCGGCTCCAGCTTGCCTTCGCGAAGCCGGTAAGCCGGTCCCTCGGGATCGACGATCAGAATCGTGCGAATCCCCATCTTTTCGTAGCGCTCGCCTTTCTTCATCACCCGCTTCAACAAGTCGCCCGGGGACATAATCTCAAACACAGCAATCGGCGGATGCGTGGCATAGGGCTCGGCCGGACGGTTGCGGTCCAGCAGCGTCACGTCGGGAACCAGAAAGCAGTATGCATCCACCTGAACACGCAACTCCGGCCGAACCCGGATGCCGGCCTTCACTGCCTGCAAGCGAAACCATGCGCAAATAGCCT
>JBOGLX010000187.1:0-13562 GCA_050745765.1 Occallatibacter sp.
TAGTCGAAGGGTGCCGTAAGTGGCCCAAAATCAGCGCGGCTTTAGCCGCTGAGGGAAGGTCTTCTTCTGATTCTGACTTTCACCACAGGCTGTTAAGCCGTTTGAAGACAGTTCCGCGGCCAGCGGCTCGAACGAAACTAAAGAGGACACAGGAACCCTGGTTTCGCTCTAAGGGCCTTTCACGAACCGAAGCTGCGATTAAGAATCGAGATGAAGCCGAACTTCGGTGGGCGCTGGGCTACTGCGAATTGCGCTTATCATTTTGCGATCGTAAAAGAGGGTTCGATAGATGGAAACAGATCGAGAAAAGAGTAAACCGGGCTCTCGGGGAGTCAAACTGACCCGTTCCCATTCGCGCAGCACGCGAGCCTTCTATTCCCTATTCCCTATTCCTTGTAGTTTTCAGTCCTCGAGCTTCGGATGATAATGGCTCTCCCAGCCGAGATAGCGAACCGCAGCCTCGTGAATAGCTTTGGAAACTTCGCTGAAGTTGGCGGCGACGTGATGCTCGAAGCCTTCGCGGCAAATGTACTTGAGCAGTTTCTGCAGTTGCGGTATCTCTGCGACGCCGGCGCCGCCAAAGGTCTCCAGCGGATCGTCGGTGAATTGTCCCGCGCCCGTATAACCGCGAATTACGCCGCGCCGGTCGTCGGTCGAGTAGCGCGCAAAGCTCATCGCGCCGGCCTTCACGCGGCCTTCGCAAGTGCCAAACGTGTGCTCCTTGCCCACCGTTCCGGCGATGATCTGCTGGAAATCCATCTTCACTTCTTTGAAGAAATGTTTGGGCAGATTGGAGCAATGGAAACAGACGCACTTATCGGGATGGCTGCCGTAATTGTTGTTCCAGTCCAGCAGCGCGCTCGGCGTTTCGCTGGCGAGAGCCAGCATATACATGCTCAGCACGCCGGGAACGTCTACTTCGCACGCCGAAGGAATCAGGTTGTTGCTCATCATGCTCATCACCGTGCAGGGCACAACGCCGAAGAACTCCTCCATCGAAGTCCAGCACTGCACGGCGCTGATGGTGACCGCCGTCTGCTTCATCCATCCGTCGATTACGGCTCCCAGCTTGGCCATCTTCATGAGCGCCGCGTCGGGAATGCCGCTCGTGGACACATAGCTCTTGATGGCCGCGAGCTTGGCTTGCGCCGCGTCGTCCGCGTCCTTCATGCGGTTGATGCGTCCGAAGATCTCCGACAGGTCGATCGGCTCGACCGAGATGCCGCTGGTCTCAAGGATGCGCTCCGAGTAGCGCACCGTGTTGAAAGCCGCCGGCCGCGCGCCAATGGAGCCGATGCGCAGGTTCCTTAGCCCCTTCACAATGCGGCAGACCTGCGCGAACCACTCAAGATCGGCCTTGAACTCAGCCGATGCCGGGCTCTCTGTGTGCAGCGTAGTCAGCGAGTACGCAATCCCATACTGCATCAGATTGTTGCACGCGCTCATCTTGCCGCAAAAACTATCTCGGCGCGTGGCGATGGTCATCGCGTCCGCGCGGTCGGGCGTGGCCTGCATGAGCACCGGAACCTTCAGCCCAGAAAGCCGCAGCGCGTCGGCCACGCCGCGCTCGTCGCCGAAGTTAGGCAGAGTGACAATGATTCCGTCGATCTCCGCCGCGTGCTTCTTGAATAACTCCGCGCAGAGCGCGGCTTCGGCATGGGTTTCCACGGCGCCGTACTTCGAGGCTTCCGGCCCCAGAACCACTGCCTTGGCGCCCGCAGCCTCAACCGCCGCAACCATCTCCTCGCGGCCCGTCTTCGCCAGATGGTCCGGGAAAAATCCGCGATTGCCCACCACAATTCCAAATGTCATTGACCGCTTCGCTGCCATGTGCCTTGCTCCTCGTCTTTCTTGCCGCATCGCGGCCCTATTTATTTCAATGCCCGGACGGGATCTACCTGTCCGTCTTTCCAGGCCGGAATTTGACCAGGTAAAAGATGCCCAGCGCCGTCAGCATCGCGCCCCACCACACAGGCGCGTGCAAATTGGCCAGCGCAACATTCGAGACGCTGCCGGTTATCAACGAAAAGATTCCGTAGCCCAGAATCATGGCCCCGTAAATCGTCAAGAGGACGCCGACGAAGAACCATATGGAAATGCCCGCGGAATGCATAATTCGGCTCCTCTACCAGAACAAAATATTCAGCCCAACCAGAGCCACGATGGCCAGAATCGTCCAGAACCATGGGCTCTTGAAGAATGCCACCGGCTCCTCTTTGGGCAGTACGGTGGCGCCGTAGACCAAACCGCTCAATTCCGCCGCGGGTTTGGGACGGGTAAACATGCTCACCGCAAAAGTCACGAACACGGAAATGCACACCGACCACAGGGCCCGGTACATATCTTCGGCCATCTGCTTTGCGTCCCGCGAAAGCGCCACATAGCGAAGGGCAGCCGGATCGATCTTGACCCACGCCCAGAGCCCGATTGAGGCGAGCGTCCCGATCAGCAATCCCCAGAAGCCGGCGGCCTTGGTGGCGCGCTTCCAGAACATGCCCATCAGCACCACGCCCAGCAGCGGCGAAATGAAGAAGCTGAACAACGCCTGCACGTAATCCATGATGCCGGCTGCGCTCATGACCATGTACGCCGTGCCTATGGAAATGACAACGCCGAGAATGGTCGCCCATCGCCCCACTGCGACATAGTGTTCGTCGCGCGCCTTCTTCACGATGAACGGCTGATAGATATCGTAGGTCCACACGGCGGAGAAGGCGCTGACGTTGCCGGCCATGCCGCTCATAAAGCCTGCAATCAACGCGGTGATGCCCAGGCCCAGAAGGCCGGGCCCCAGGTAGCGTACCATCATCAACGGCAGCACTTCGTTGTAACTGTAGGGATGCGCCGCGCTTACCATATTCTGGCCGACCAGCACCATGGTGGTGCCGTTGGGGTTGCGCAGCATGGCCAGCCCCAGCAGGCCGGGCAGGATCACGATGAACGGAACGGCCATCTTGAAGAACGAACCGATCACCGGGGCCATGCGCGCCGAGCGCAGGTTATGCGCGGCCAGCACCCGCTGCACCACCAGAAAATCCGTAGTCCAGTAGCCAAAGCTGATGGCGAAGCCGAGGCCGAAGACGATGCCGGTCCAGTTGATGCCCATGGGGTTCGATGAAAAGTGGCCCAGGCTGCGCCACATGTGCGTGTAGTCGCCCATGGGGATGATGCCGGCGGCCATGTTGTGCGCGATTTTGGCTTTGAGGCCCGTCCACCCGCCGGCCTCGATGAGGCCGAGGATCGGCACCAGCAGTGCGCCTGCCCAGATGAGCACAAACTGCAGCACCTCGTTAAAAATGGCCGAACGCAATCCGCCCAGGGCCACATAGACAGCTACAGCCAGCGAGGAGATAATGATGGAGAAATTCAGGTTCCAGCCGAGAACCACCTGCATCACCACGGCCATGGCGAACATGTTCACGCCGCTCATCAGCACGGTCATAAACGCGAACGAGACCGCCGAAACCGCGCTTGCGCCCTGGCCGTAGCGCAGCTTCAGGTAGCCGGGCACGGAGTGCGTCTTGCAAACGTAATAGAAGGGCATCATGACCATGCCCAGGAAGAGCATGGCGGGGATGGCGCCAATCCAATACCAATGCGCGGCCAGGATGCCGTACTGGTAAGTCGATCCGGCCCAGCCCATCAGTTCCAGAGAGCCCAGATTGGCGGAGACGAAGCTCAGGCCGGCAATCCACGCCGTCATCTCGCGGCCGGCCATGAAAAACTCTTCGCTGGTGTTGGATTTCCGCTTCAGGTAGAAGCCGATCCAGAGCACCATGACGAAGTAAATGGCGATGACGGCTACATCGAGAGGGCGCAAACGGGCGAGTGGATTGGCAACCATAGCCAGTTCCGCCGGCAGCGGGGCGAACGCGGCGGCTGCGATCGAGGCTGGGACCAGACCAAGCATGAATCACCTGAGGCAAAGGTCGAACTCGTCCCCGGAGATTGCGGACGGTCGCCCTTAAGTAAATTGCTTTACTCGCTCATTTGTCAAGGCGAAGAACACCGCAGCCCTAAATGCCATCCCAGGGCAATTACGATCTGCCGCCGGAATCGCAATGGGTCAGCGCCGCGTCAGCATATCGGAAAGCGTTTACCGAACGAAGTGTAGCACAATCCGCGGATATCGGCGTTTAGAAAAAGCGCGGCGATCGGGGTCAGCTCGCCGATGCCTCATCCCGTTACACTCCGCCCGGGGCGCGTCCGTCCGTGGGGAATTAAGAGGAACAGGCGGGATACACATAGTCAAGGTGAACAGCCAAGAAGAGAGTCACAATCTATACATCGCCGCGTCGTGGAGGCAACATTGCAAGAGATAGTCCGCAGAGCCGCTTGTGGAAGAAGAGGAATAATATGTAGAAGTAATAGTGGGTAAAGCAGCTGCGCTGGCGGGCGAGGATGCGGTAAAGGGGATCCTGGATGGGATACCTGGGCACGCCGATGCGAAAGGTGCGGTTCTGCTCCATGCTTAGCTTACAATGGCCTCATGGCCGCGCCCGCATCGTCCTTCCGCGTCGTTCACACAGTCTGCTCGCACGACTGCCCGGACTCCTGTGGCGTGCTGGTGACAGTCGACAGCGAAGGCCGCGCCGTTAAGGTGCAGGGCGATCTCGCGCACCCGGTCACGCAGGGCTTTCTCTGCGGCAAAGTAGCCAAGTATCTCGACCGCGTCTACGCACCGGACCGCCTACTTTATCCCATGAAGCGAAAGCCCGGCGCACACAAAGGCCCGCTGCCCCGAGGGCGCGAGCACGAGGTCTTCGAGCGGGTGAGCTGGGACGAAGCCCTCGACTCGATCGCCGCGCGCCTCCGGCAAATCGCCGCCGAGCACGGCTCCGAATCGATTTTGCCTTACAGCTACGCGGGCACCATCGGCGTGCTCAACTACGGCTCCATGGACCGCCGCTTCTTTTACCGTCTGGGCGCGAGCCGCCTTGACCGCACCATCTGCTCGGAGGCCGGCGGCGTGGCGTGGAGCCTGGTCTACGGCAAGAAGATCGGCATGGTCACCGAGGACTTCCGCCTCGCCAAGCTCGTCCTCGCCTGGGGCGCGAACATCCACGGCAACAATGTTCACCTCTGGCCCATGGTCGAGCAGGCGCGGCGCAATGAAGCGCGGCTCATCGTCATCGACCCCTACAAAACGCGCACAGCTGCCTTGGCCGACTGGCACATTCCCATCCGCCCCGGCACGGACGCGGCGCTCGCCCTCGGCATGATGCGCGTGATCCTCAACGAGGGCCTCGAAGACCGCGCCTATATTGACGCGATGACGCACGGCTTTGCGCGGCTCGCCGAGCGCGCGCGCGAATACACGCCCGAGCGTGTGGCCGCGTGGACGGGCATGACCGCGGCGGAGGTCGAGCAGCTTGCGCGCGAGTACGCTGCCACGCGCCCCGCCGCGCTGCGCATGAACTACGGCGTGCAGCGCGCGCAGAACGGCGGCGCGGCCGCCCGCGCCATCGCCATGCTGCCCGCCCTCACCGGCGCATGGAAGTATCGCGGCGGCGGCGCGCAGCTTTCCACCTCAGGCGCGTTCGAGTGGAACAAGCAGGCGCTCGAACGCCCCGACCTGGAAATGGCTTCGCCTATTGGCCGGCAGGCGCGTCTGGTGAACATGGTCGAACTGGGCCACGCGCTCACAAAACAGGGAACGGGAAATAGGGAACAGGGAACAGAAAACGCGATGGGCACGGACGAAGATGGGCCGCCGGTGAAGGCGCTGTTTGTTTATAACTCGAACCCCGGCGCCACGGCGCCCCACCAGAGCGCGGTGCGGCGCGGGCTGGCTCGGGCGGATCTCTTCACCGTGGTGCACGAGCAGTTTTTTACCGACACCACGGACTACGCTGACTACGTTCTGCCCGCAACCACGTTCCTTGAACACACCGACATTCAGGGCGCCTACGGCCACTACTTTGTAGGGCTCTCGCGGCAGGCCATCGAGCCTATCGGCGAAGCACGGCCCAACGTCTGGCTCTTCGGCCAGCTTGCGCAGCGCATGGGATTTACCGAGGATTGCTTTCGCGACACGACCGATGAAATGCTTCGCCAGGCGCTGGGCATCGATCCCAAGGGCGGCCCGGACGGGCGCTCGTCCAACGCGGGCATGGAGCACATCACGCTCGAAGACCTTGAAGAACGCGGGCACATTCCGCTCGGCTTCCACGCCGATCCGGAGCATCCGTTTCAACCGTACACCTCGGGCCCGGTTCCCACGCCATCCGGCAAGATCGAGTTTTATTCGGAGACGCTCGCCGCTGCCGGCGCAGACCCGCTGCCGAGCTTCATTCCGGCGTCCGAATCCCGCTGGGGCGAGGCCGCGCGGCGCTACCCGCTCGAATTCCTGGGCCGCAAGTCCGGCAGCTACATGAACTCGACCTTCTCAAATCTCGACGGGCACCGCAAGATGGAAGTGCGCACCAGCCAGCTTCTCGAACTGCACGCCGAAGACGCAAAGGCGCGCGGCATCGGCGAAGGCGACCCGGTGCGCGTCTTCAACGATCGCGGCTCGGTGCGGCTGACGGCGCACGTCAATGCTGGCCCAGGGGGCAGCGTGCCCGCCGGCGTGGTGGCCGCGCGGCTGGACTGGGCCAAGCTCAGCCCCGGCGGCTCAAACGTAAACGCGCTCACCAGCGAGCGGCTCACCGACATCGGCGCCGGCGCAACCTTTTACTCGACGCTCGTTGAAGTCGTTGGAGATCGGGACGCTGGCGAAGCTTCCGCGCTCCACCCGGCCTGATTGTTGTCGGCCGCTCATCTGAGCGTGGTAGCCTTGCTCTTTACGTTCGAGGAGCACGATTTTTCATGCATTCCGGCCATCCTGCCCGCTTCAATCTGATCGCCGCCGCCCACGCCTCCATGATCGAGCACGGTTTTGAGCCCGACTTCCCGGCAGGAACCAACGCGGAACTCGCCAACATCGAAGCGCATCCAGAACTGGCCGCCGCGCCGGGAGCACAAGACCTGCGCTCGCTGCTCTGGTCGTCGATCGACAACGACACGTCCCGAGATTTAGACCAGATCGAGTGGGCCGAGCGGCTCCCCGACGACCGCATTCGCGTGCTCGTGGGCGTGGCCGACGTCGACGCCCGCGTCCGCAAAGGCAGCGTGATCGACGGCCATGCGCAAAGCGAGACGAGCTCGGTCTACACCGGCGTCAAAGTCTTTCCCATGCTCCCCGCGCAGCTCTCCGAGGGCATTACCTCGCTCAACGAGAACGAGGACCGCGCCGCGCTCGCCATCGAGTTCTGCGTGGACGAGTCGGGCACGGCGTCGGACGGCAAGGCGTACCGCGCGCTGGTGCGCAACAAGGCGCAACTGGCCTACAACAGCGTGGGCGCTTGGCTTGAAGGCAACGGCGAGCCGGCCAAAGTTGCCGCCAGCGCCGAGCTTGCCGCGCAGCTCAAGCTCCAGGACGAGGCGGCGCGGCGCATGACGGGCTCGCGCTTCCAGCACGGCGCGCTCGATCTCGAAACCATTGAGACGCACCCCGTGATGCAGGCCGGTGAGGCCGTCGATATCGTGCGCCAGGAAAAGAACCGCGCCACTTCGCTCATCGAAGAGTTCATGGTGGCGGCCAACGGCGTGGTTCGCGCGCGCGCTCGGGGACGCGGGTGTCGCGTCGATCCGCCGCATCGTGCGCACGCCCAAGCGCTGGGACCGCATCGTCGAAGTGGCTGCGGGCCTCGGCGCCACGCTGCCCGCCCAGCCCGACTCAAAAGCCCTCAACGATTTTCTCCTCGCCCAGAAGAAGAAAGACCCCGACCACTTCCCCGACCTCTCGCTGACGGTGATCAAACTGATGGGGCCGGGCGAGTACGTGCTGGTCAAGCCAAACGAGCCTTCGCCAGGCCATTTCGGCCTCGCCGTAGAGGACTACACGCACTCTACGGCGCCCAATTGCCGCTTTCCCGACTTGGTCACGCAGCGCCTGCTCAAAGCCATGTTCGCCGGCGCCGCGCAGCACTACGCGCCCCCGTACACAGAAGACCAGCTAAATTCAATCGCCCTCCGTTGCACGCAGATGGAAGACGCGGCGCATAAGGTGGAGCGCGAAATGGAGAAGCGCATCGCGGCCGTCGTGCTCGAAAAGCACATCGGCCAGAGCTACCACGCCATCGTCACCGGCGTTAACAAGTACGGAACCTTTGTGCGCGCGATCGAGGCGCATGTAGAAGGAATGCTGGTGCGCGGCGGCAAAGGGCTAGACGTCGGCGACAAAATCACAGTGCAGCTGGTCTCCACCGACCCCGAGCGTGGGTTCGTCGACTTCGCGGCCTGATGTTTGCGGTTATGCAGGTGAGCACAGTTTACATTGTGCGCACATGGATGTATATTCATTGTGGATACAGTTGGAGGGCCCTTGGGAACTGCAGCGGTAAATTCGGGACGGTTGCGGGCGGAGAATATCAACCTGCGCGTGAGCCGTGCGCAAAAGATGCTGATCGACCGGGCTGCGGAAGCGCAGGGGCGCAGCCGCTCCGACTTCATGCTCGATGCGGCCTGCCGCCACGCGGAAACAGTGCTGCTGGACCGGCGCTATTTCATCCTTAGCGAAAAGGATTTCCGCCGCTTCGAGCAAATGCTCGACGCTCCGCCCAAATCCAATCCGCGCCTGGCCCGCCTGCTCGCCACGAAGGCGCCGTGGGAAAAATAGACGACGCGCCGGTTGGCCCTCCCGAAAGACTGACGGCCGCGCACCAACTTGAAGAGTTTCGCTCGAATGAGCTGGAGCTGGACGAGTGGCTTCGCCGGCGCGCCCTCGAAAACGAAGCCACGGGCGCCTCGCGAACCTATGTGGTCTGCGTTGGCCCCCGAGTGGTGGGCTACTACGCTTTGGCCACCGGCGGCGTAGACCGCTCGGCGGCGCCTGGCCGTGTGCGGCGCAATATGCCCGATCCTGTGCCGGTGATGGTGATCGGGAGGCTGGCCGTGGACGCTGGCTTTCAACGGCGCGGCCTCGGCTCCGCACTTCTGCGCGATGCCGTGCTGCGCACCTTGCATGCGGCCGAGATCGCCGGCATTCGCGCAATTCTCGTCCACGCCATCTCGGAAGATGCAAAGCAATTCTACGTGCGCTCGGGGTTCAGCGTCTCACCTTCCGAGCCCATGACGCTGATGATTCTTGTAACCGAAGCTGCCAAAGCCCTTCAAGAACGGCCGCGATAAGCCGACGACAGCCGTACAAGGCAGAAATTCCACGAAAATCCTCTCGCCGAATCGATTTTTCCGATTTTCCCGATTTTTCTTGACACCTATCACAAATTGCGATATACGTATTGCATATTGCGATGGACCTGCGGCCCGAAAGAGCCGCCATTGCAGCCAAACCCATGAAGCTCGGCGAAAAAATCCGCTATCTGCGCGAGGTCGAGGGCAGCCTCCGAGGCCACGGCCGCGCCATGAGCCAGCAGGAGTTGGTCCGCGCCATCGAGGCCGAGACCGGCTCGAAACTGAGCCAGAGCTACCTCTCGCAGATCGAAAGCGGGGCGCGGCCGCACCTGACCAACACCACGCGGCAGATTCTGGCCCGGTTTTTCAAGGTCCATCCCGGCTACCTGGTCGACGACCCGGAGGGCTACGCGCCTGAGCTGCAGAGCGAGCTGCGCAGCGTCGAAGACAAGCTCGACCTGTGGCTGGTTTCGGGCGCGGAGCGCTTCCGCCGCGACCCCGAGCTCAAGCAGGCGCTGATTACGCTGGCCACGCACGAGCATACGCGCGAGTGCCTGCTGCTGCTCGAGGCCATCCTGGAAACGCCGGGCCTCGCTCCGCGGCTGGCCGAAGTGCTGCGGCCCAAAAAGCAGGGAATAGGGAGTAGGGAACAGGGAGTAGGGATCAGCCACCCCTGCAGGGAACAGGGAACAGGGAACGGCCACGCCAGCGAGCGAAAGCCGCGAGCCAGAAAAGGAGGGGCGCATAAATGAACTGGGAAACCTTTTATCTGGTTTGTTTTCTGGTGGGATTGTTCCTGAGCGCGGTGTCGCTGCTGGGGGGCATGGGCCACTTCGGCGGTCACGTTCACCTGCCTCACGCCGCCCATCTGCCGCACCTCGCCCATGTGCCGCATCTGGCCCACGCAGGCGCGGCTTTGCGCGGCGGATTGCGCGGCGCCGGCCCGCAGGGCGCCGCGATTCCATGGTGGAACGCGTTCTCTCTCATGATCTTTCTTTGCTGGTTTGGCGCGTCGGGGTACCTGCTGACGCGCTTCGGGGCTCTGATCGCCGGCGTGGTGCTGCTGCTGGCCGCAATCTTCGGGCTGATCGGCGGCGCCATCGTTTTTCTTTTTCTGGCCAAGGTGCTCATGCCCCGCGAGCGGGAGCTGGGCGCCGACGAGACGGCGGTCGTCGGCGTGGTGGGCCGGGTCACCTCAGCCATCCGCTCCGGCGGCACCGGTGAAGTGGTTTACGAACAGATGGGCGCGCGCCGCTCCACACCGGCGCGCTCCGAAGACGGCGACCCCATTCAAAAACAGGAAGAGGTGTTCGTCGTGCGCTATGAGAGAGGAATCGCCTACGTCCGGCGCTGGGAGGACGGAGAAGCAAGTTCGTAGTTCACAGAAGCCAGTTCACAGTTCGCAGTTCGCAGTTTTTGGGCCAACGGATGCGGGCTATGAACTGAGAACCAAGAACTGTGAACTAAGAACTGTGAACTAAGAACTACGAACTATGAACTGTGAACTGTGAACTGACTACTGAGGCTCACCATGACTAGTTCTACCTTAATGATCGCGGATATGAGCGTCCTGGTGGGGATTTTCCTGCTGGGTTTTCTCGCCAAGATCTTTCCCAGGGGCGGCGGCAAAGCCGGCTCCAAGCATTGAACCATCCACTCATCTCTCCCGGACGAAAGGACCGGGATAGCAATGACTGCAATGACAAGTGACATCGTTCTTATCGTTGGTTTGGGAGTACTGGCGCTGATTCTGATTCTTGGCCTGCTGGCGCGGATGTATCGCAAGGCGGGGCCGAATGAAGCCGTCATCGTCTACGGGTTTCGCGGGCCGCGCGTCATCTCCGGCGGCGGCACCGTCATCTTTCCCATGATCGAGAACTGCCGCGAGCTGAGCCTGGAGCTGATGAGCTTCGACGTAGCGCCGCAGCAGGACCTTTACACAAAGCAGGGCGTCGCCGTCACCGTCGAGGCCGTCGCGCAGATCAAGGTGCGCAGCGACCGCGCCTCAATTCTCACCGCGGCCGAACAGTTTTTGACGAAGACGCCGCAGCAGCGCGAGGGGCTGATCCGTCTCGTCATGGAGGGCCACCTGCGCGGCATCATCGGCCAGTTGACCGTCGAGCAGATTGTCAAGGAGCCCGAAATGGTGGGCGACCGGATGCGCGCCACCTGCGCCGACGACATGAGCAAGATGGGCCTTGAAGTGGTTTCGTTCACCATCAAGGAAGTCCGCGACAAGAACGAGTACATCACCAACATGGGCCGGCCCGACGTAGCGCGCATCAAGCGCGATGCGGACGTGGCCACGGTCGAAGCCGAGCGCGACACGGCCATCCAGCGTGCCGTTGCCCTGCGCGAATCGGCCGTGGCCAAGGCGCAGGCCGACCAGGACCGCGTGATCGCCGAGACCGCTTCGCAAACGCGCCAAGCCGAGGCGCAGCGCGATCTCGACATCAAGAAAGCCGAGTACTCCGAGCAGAGCCGCCGCCAGCAGGCGCAGGCCGACAAGGCTTACGAGCTTCAGACCAACATCATGTTGCAACAGGTGACGGCCGAGCAGGTCAAGGTGCAGCAGGTCGAAAAGGAGGGCCAGATCAAGGTGCAGGACGCCGAAATCCAGCGCCACGAGAAGGAGCTGATCGCCACCGTGCTCAAGGCCGCCGAGATCGAGCGCCAGCGCATCGAGACCCTGGCCGGAGCGCAGAAGACGAAACTCACCACCGAGGCCGATGGCCAGGCTTCCGCCATCCGCGCGCAGGGCGAGGCCGAGGCAGCCGTTATCTTCCAGAAGGGCGAGGCCGAAGCCAAGGCGCTGAACGTCAAGGCCCAGGCGTACCTCGAATGGAACCAGGCCGCGGTGCTCGATCGCCTTCTGAACAACATGGCCGACGTAGTCCGCGCCATGGCCGAACCGCTGTCCAAGGTAGACAAGATCACCATCGTCTCGACAGGCAACGAAGACGCCGCCGGAGTCCACAAGATCACCGGCGACATGACAAAAATCGCCGCGCAGGTTCCCGCCTTGTTTGAGGCGCTGAGCGGCGTGGACATCAAACAACTGATGACCAACGTGAAGGGAATGAAGCCGAAGGAAGAAAAGTAGCTCATCGGACGATCCCATCCTTGCGGCCACAATCGCCGCGGGGATGGGCGCCCGCTAAAGGACAGGAGGAATCATCATGGCATTACTGGACAGAGTGAGCACGCTGCTCCGCGCCAATCTTAACGACCTGGTGGAAAAGGCCGAGGACCCCGAGAAGCTTTTGAAACAGATCGTTCTCGACATGGAGAATCAATTGCTTCAGGTAAAGACGCAGGTGGCCATCGCCATCGCCGACGAGCATCTGCTCGAGAAAAAGCGCGCCGAACACGCCGAGGAGTCAGCCGATTGGCGGCGCAAGGCCGAGCTGGCCGTCCAAAAAAGCCGCGACGACCTGGCCCGCGCCGCGCTCGAACGCGCCCTCAGCAACGACCAGTTGGTCGCCGGCTTCGCTTCGCAGGCCGAGGACCAGAAGCACGAGGCCGACAACCTGCGCCAGGCCCTGCGCAAGCTCGAACAGAAGCTGAGCGAGACCCGCGCCCGCTGCGAAATGCTCGTGGCCGAGCATCGCCGCGCCAAGGTCGTGGGCCGCGCCACGGACGCCCGCCAGGCCGTTGGCAATGGCCAGGAGGCCGCGCTCAACCGCATGAAGTCGAAGGTCCACGTCAAGTCGGCGGAAAATGCCGCCGCCAGCGAGATACTCGCCCCCGATTCGCTCGAAGACCGCTTTCAGGCCCTCGAAAGCGAAGACAAGGTCGAAGCCCTGCTGAACGAAATCAAGAGCCGCCAGGCGGGCGCATGAATTACCGGTGAATTCGCGCGCCCGCGCCGGCGCTCGGTCCCTGCGCCGGCCGCTTCCAGGGAGAGCCTTGTGTCCTCCTGCCTGCGTCCTGCTTCTAGAGCGAAACCAGGGTTGCTGTGTCCTCTTTAGTTTCGTTCGGGCCGCTGGCCGCGGAACTGTCTTCAAACGGCTTAAGGCAACCTTTAACAGGCTTAAGTGAGGCTAAAATTGCCTAAAAACGGATTTATTGTTTACTACTTGATAAACTGGCATATTTCGCAAGCAACTCATTGCATGTGGCTTACAATACGCAATCCGCTGAAAATGGGGCGATTTGCGCCAACCCCACCCCCCACCTTCAGAAAGGATGCCTAGCAGCCTGTGGCGAAAGTCGAAAACTCCGCAAAAAACCTTCCCTCAGCGGCTAAAGCCGCGCCGATTTTGGGCCACTTACGGCACCCTTCGACTACGCTCAGAGTTTGTGACCTTTTTGATTTTTCGCGGATTTTTGGTCTGCAAGTCCTTTCCTTGCAAAACCGATCTTCCGCAAGTCGAATAAAGTCA
>JBOGLX010000188.1:0-9083 GCA_050745765.1 Occallatibacter sp.
GAAGACCATCCCTACAGGGGCTGAAGCCCGCGTTGATTTTGCTCGGCTTGCGGCACGACTGAAGTCGTGCCCTGTTACAAAACTTCGCCATCACCGAGTTTTTCCGTAATCTGCGCGGAGCCCTCACACCTAGGCACTCTGCCGCATAATCGCAGATTTGCGCATCGTCTCGCCCACCCATTGCGTTAAACTGGTCCGACCACGAAAGCGGTCCAAGGACCATCGTCAAATGAATCTCCGCCTCTTTTCCGCGCTTCTCACCGCTCTTTCCCTTGCCACCATCGCCGCCGCCCAGGACACCCGCACCGTCACCGAGCCGGTCCTTCCGCCAGTCTGCGCCAAGCTCGATGCACAACTCGCGTCCGTGAACAATTCCGGCATCCACACCCTCGCCCCAGCCGACGAATCGAAGCTCGACACCGCCCGCATCCAGCGCGCCATCGACCACTGCCGCAAGGGCCGCGGCGTACTGCTCGCGGCCAGCGGCGCCAACGACGCCTTCCTTAGCGGCCCGCTCGCGCTGCGTGCCGGCGTCACCCTCATCGTCGGCAAAGGCGTAACCCTCTTCGCCTCGCGCGATCCCGCCCTCTACGCCGTCTCGCCCGGCAGTTGCGGCATCGTCGTCCACGGCTTCGGCCCGCGCGGCTGCAAGCCCCTCATCTCCGTCGATCATGCTCCCAACGCGGCCGTCATGGGCGACGGCATCATCGACGGCCGCGGCGGCGAAAAAATGCTCGGCTCACAATACTCGTGGTGGAACCTCGCCGAGCAGGCCCGCGCCGGCGGCGCCCAGCAATGTTTCCGCCTCATCGTCGCCGAGCACTCCAACAACTTCACCCTCTACAACATCACGCTCAAAAACTCCCCCAACTTCCACGTCGTCTACGGCCACGGCGACGGCTTCACCGTATGGGGCCTCAAAATCGACACGCCGCAGCGCCTCGCCCGCAACACCGACGGCGTCGATCCCGGCCCCGACGCGCACAACATCACCATCACCCACAGCTTTCTCCGCGAGGGCGACGACAACGTAGCCATCAAGGGCGGACCCGGCGGCGTAACCAACGTGACCGTCAGCCACGATCATTTCTACTGGGGCCACGGCATGTCCATCGGCAGCGAGACCAACGGCGGCGTCAGCAAGATCCGCGTCTTCGATCTCTCCCTCGATGGCCCCGACAACGGCATCCGCATCAAGTCCAACGGCTCCCGCGGAGGGCTGGTTCAAGACGTGGTCTACGACGACGTCTGCATCCGCAACTCGCCCAACCCCATCACGCTCGACACCGCCTACAACGCCGCCGGCACGCTCAAGGGCAACTCGCCGCCCACCATGCGCGATGTGATTCTCCACAACGTCCGCGTCTCCGGCGGCGGCAAGTTCACCTTCAACGGCTACGACCACACGCACCGCATCGCCGTCCAGCTCAACGGCGTTCTCATCACCGACCACGCCCACTACACCTACGAAGTAAACCACGCCGACATCACCCTCGGCCCCGACCCAACGAATCTCGAACTCCCCGAAGGCAGCGATTCGACCATCGCCGGCAAGCCGTCGAACGGCACACCGGCCTCATGCTCCGCCATGTTCGTGCCCTTTCCGGAGCAGTGACGATCCGGGGCATGGTTCTTTGAGTCGCGCCACGATCTTATGCATCGGGCACGACTTCACATCTCGTTGAAAAACTCGAATCGGGGAAGGCCTTGTATCAGTCCCCCACCGGTGTTTCCGACCTCGATGGATGAAACTGCCAACCTGCGAACTTGCCACGTCGCGCCAGCGACGCCAACTTGCCGCTTTTGTCTCTTTGTTCGTTTTCAATCACCTGCAAGTTTGTTTCTTTCGACGCACGACTTTTCGTTGAAAAACTCGAATCTGGGAAGGCTTTGTGTCAGGGCACGACTTCAGTCGTGCCGAAGATGCCGCAACAACGACCCGGGCTTCAGCCCCTGCGGGATGCTTTTCTCCGCTCACCCAGTGGCGAAAAATCGTTCCCGACGCGATAATGGTGCTCATGGAAAAATCCGGAGTTTTTATGACGATGGCGCTTGCCCTGCTGGCCGCTGCCGCCCAGGCGCAGACGCCGAAACCTCTGCCGCTGGCGCCGGGAGCCGTGGTCACTCAGCTTTCTTCCACGCCGTGGCATTGGTCCGAGCCGGGGATCGCGGTCAATCCGCTCAATCCCAAACAGGTGACCGTGGTCTTCCAGTACACCGCGCAGGCAGGCTATTCCACCGATGCCGGACACACATGGAAACTGGCCGGAAAAGTCGCCGCGCCGCACTGGGCCAACTCCGGCGACGTCTCCACGGTCTTCGACAACAAAGGCCACGCTATCATTTGCTACATCACCTTCGACAAGCTTGGCACCATGAACTACTGGGCTCACGGCGCAATCCGCAACGGCATTTACGTACGCCGCTCGCTCGATGGCGGAGCGACATGGGAGCCGGATGTGTACAAAGTGGTCGCGCAGCCCACGGAGCCGGGGATTCCTTTTGAAGACAAACCCTATCTGGTGGCCGACACCGCAAAAACCAGCCCCTTTGACGGCAACCTCTACATCGGCTGGACGCGCTGGACCATCACCGACTCGCGCATGATGTTCACGCGCTCCACCGACGACGGCCTCACCTGGTCCAATCCGATCGAGATTTCCAAAGAGCGCGGCCTGCCCCGCGACGACAACGGCGCGCTGGAGGGATTCGACGGCGCGGTGGCGCCGGACGGCAGGCTCTACGCAGTGTGGGCTCTCAACGACCACATCGTCTTCACCGAATCGAAAGACGGCGGCAAGACGTTTACGCCCACGCGCAACATCGTCCGGACCGCGCCCACCATGTTCGCGATCGAAGGCATGGGGCGCGCCAACGGATTCCCGCAGATAGCTGTTGACGCTCGCGGCGGCCGGCACGGCGGCCCCATCTACGTCACATGGTCGGACTACCGCAACGGCGACATCGACGTGTGGTTGATCGTCTCGAGGAACCACGGCCGCACCTGGAGCGCGCCCATCCGCGTCAACAACGATCCCGTGCACGACGGCGCCGACCAGTTCTTCCAGTGGCTGGCCGTCGATCCGGTCACCGGCGACGTCTACGTCGATTTCTACGACCGCCGCGCCGATCCCAAGGACCGCATGACAACGGTCACCCTGGCGCGCTCCACGGACCAGGGCAAAACCTTCGCCAATTACGCCTGGACCACAAAACCGTTCAACACCGCCGGAGTTTTTATGGGCGATTACAGCGCGCTCACAGCATGGGACGGCCGCGTTTACGGAGCGTGGGCATCGAGGGAGGGAACAGCGCGGACCACGGTTGTGCAGGTCGGCGTTGCGGACTTCGGCAGCAAGCCTTGACAGGCTACGGAACAACCGCTGGGAGCGAGGTTTTGTGTCAGGGCACGACTTCAGTCGTGCCGCAAAGACCGCAAACTCAATGCGGGCTTTAGCCCCTGAGGTAAGCTCCTCGGGCTTCGGCCCGCGAATTTGCCCTTTTTCCACAACCTCTCGAGGCCTGCCGCGGAGAAGTTGTCAATGAAATGGGGACCCTTCCGCGGAGTTCGCATCACTTGAGCAGCGACGACAGCTTCCTGAAGAACTCTGCGGGGGTTGCGATCTGCAACCCCGCACGCCGCGCTACCGTTGGCGTGAAGTGTTTTATGTTGTGTGTCAGGAGCCAGTCCGCCTTTGCCGCCATTGCAGAAAGCAGCACCGGCACATCCGGCGCGTGGCGGATCAGATGCCGGTTCGCTCGCACCAAATCAGCATCCGGATGCGGAATTTCTTCGGGCCTTGTGAGCTGAATCAGTTTGCGGTAGGCTTCGATGAGTTTGTCCGCTTCAAGTGGCGAGAGAGCCGCCGCATGAAGCAGTAAATTCTCTTCGACTTCGTCGCGGACCGCTTCGGCGAGCACCATGCGGCAGATTCTCGCCGCGCAAAGCGATAAGACGGCTTTGTCGAGACCCCACGGTGAGACGATTCCGCCGGTCAGAACGTTTGAGTCGAGAAACAGCCGCAGTCTTCCTGTGCCCATCACTTCGCGCCGCGCTTCGGCAGCCGCCGGCTCGGCCCGGACGTTGCCGAGCCAGACTTACCATAGCGCCGCTCATAGACCCGCCGCCGCGCTTCAGGTAAACTCGCCAGTACCATCTCTGGCGTTGCTCCGGCCGCGGTCAGCGCGGCGCCGATCCGCTCGCAGAGAAGATCGAACCGCCGCTGCTCCGGGAAAAGGATCAACCCATCGCCCATGCGCAAGACGGCCAGCGGCGCGCCGCTCTTCAGGTCCAGGTCGTCGCGGAACGGCTTCGGAACCGTAATCTGTCCCTTTTCCCCAATCTTTGCGGTAGTCAGGTATTCGATGGTCGGCTGCTGTGCGGACATCGCTTGCACCTCGGTAGGAATATCCTACCACGGAAACTTACTCCCTACGATCGGCGCGGCAATCGAATGCCAATCTCACTCCGGTTGCGCCGCCGCCCACGTCTTATACCGCGCCAGCACCGCGACCCCTTCGGAGTTGTACCACGAGTAACCGTTGCGCCGCTCGCGGCTCAAATCGTTCACGTCGTCGTGGATGGTCTTGTCCCGGTCGCCGAAGATGGGTTTGTCCGTGCCGATCTGGTAGTAGCGCGACCAGATTGGCCCCGCGCCGGCAACCGCCACCAGCCTGCGCCCCTCGGGGCTCCTGCGGTCGGCGAAAAAGTTCCCGCTGCCGTAACGGTAGCCGAAGATCTCAACCTTCTTGAACCACGCCGCCGCATCGTGTACCGCCGCAACCTCAGCCGGCGTGGGATCGGGCAGGCTCATGAAAAAGTCGACAATCGGAAAGCTCTCGTCGCTGGTCAACGCCGCCATCTCGTAGTTGCGCGCCGACGTGGGCTCAAGCGTCAGCGCGTCGTACTGCTGCGCCCATGCGGTTTTCACGCCGTGCTCCTCGATCTGCAGCTTGAGCAGGCAGTCGATGCCGCGGTCGGCCGCCGGCCCTGCGCGCTTCACCAGCTTCTTCGATACAAATTTAAAATCCGGCGCGCCCGTCGCCACATCGTGCAAAATCTCCACGGCGTGCAGCATGGCGTCGTCGTTGATGGTGATGGCGTCGTGATAGCCGCCCTCGAGCGGCCACACCTGCGGCCATCCGCCGTTGGGATACTGCGATTCGAGCAGATACTCAACGCCGCGATCGACCGAAGCGCGAAATGGCGCCGCTTCCGCATCGCGATGCGCCGCCAGCAGCGCCGTCGTCACCCGCGCCAGAAAATCGATCTGCATCCACGTCGCGTCGTTATCGAGCGTAGCGATGTAATGCCAGTTCGGGTCCACGGGCTTGTCGAAATCGCCCGGCGCGGAGAAACGGTTCAGGTTGTTGGCGTCGTAAAGATCGCCAGGCTTGCGCGGCCCAACCACCATGTCGATGTTCTTGCTCCAGCCGCCGTCGGGCACTTGGTAAGTAACCACGTTGTGCGCAATCCGCAAAGCGTCGGCGCCCGTGTACCAATCGGCCGGACGCGGGATTCGCAGCGCGTACGCGCCGCGGCCCATCGGCGCATACTTCGCATCGGTCACGCCGTTGGCCTTCTGCTCGTCTTTCAACGTCTGCTTGTCGATCGCTTTCTGCTTTTCCGAGCGGTCAAGATAATCGAGCCAGGCTTTTTGCTCCCTCTTCGGCAGCATGGCGATCCGCGCCCGCGTCACCGGCTGGGCAATCGCATTCATGCCGATGACTTTGGCGGAAAGCGACTGAGGAAGAATGAAAACGGCGATGGCAGCCAGGAAGAGCGTGCCCGTTCGGAATTTGTTGAGGCGCATGTGCCGGTTTTTACTATCTTGGGGCGGCCATTGTCAATCAAAGGTCTGACCACGCGGCCCAAATTGCGCGTGTTCCGCCGGCCCGGCGCGCCGCCCGCAACTTGCCCATCTGCGCATTTTTTCGCCCCTTCGCGCCGCCAACTTCCCGCACCGTGGAACCAAATCTCCGGGCAGTGGGTCGGTTTGAAGGGCACGGGCCTTACAGTCTGCGAAAAAAACCTCGGCACTTTCTGCGGAAAAACTCTTAGCTTTGAAAGGGCACGACTTTAGTCGTGCCGTAAATGGAGCAAAATCAATGCTGGCTTTAGCCGCTGAGGGATGTTTTTCGGGAATTTCGCCCCGAATTGAGAGTTTGTCCGCAACCTCATTAGCCCGCATATAGAGACAGCAAAATCAGCGGAAGCTTTAACCCCTGAGGAAAAATTTTTCAAGCTAACCCAATGCCGATCCGCGCCATCGCCGCGCGTTTCGCTTATCCTGTTAAAACATCCATTCTTGCTTCGGCGAGCTCAATACACTCACACATGAATCCAGTCGCAATGGCGGTTGACGATCTTCGGGAGCAGTATACGCGCGAGATGGCGCTCGTCCGCCAGACCTGTGAGCGCACCGGCGACGGCACCGCCGCCATCCGCCGCCGCTCCGCCGTCGTCGACCGCATCGTCATAGAAATGTGGCGCCGCGCCTTCTCCGGACTCCCGGCGCAGAACGTCTGCCTCATCGCCCTCGGCGGCTACGGCCGCAAAGATCTCTTCCCTTTCTCCGACATCGACGTGCTCTTCGCCTTTGCCGACGATCGCACCGAGGAGCGCGCCGGTGAAGCCGCGCGCGCCGTCATCCAGGGCATGTGGGACGTGGGCCTGCGCGCCAGTCCCTCATCCCGCACCGTCAAAGAGGCCGCGCGCTTCGATCCCGACAATCTCGAATTCACCCTGGCCACGCTCGACCGCCGCTTTCTCGCCGGCCAGTTTCCTCTCTACCAGCAGCTTCACCAGACCACCTGGCCCGGCCAGATGCTCAGCGAGTGGAATTCGATTACGCAAAAACTTGGCGAGCTGGCCCGCGGGCGCCACGCCAAGTACGGCAACACCATCTTCCACCTGGAGCCAAACCTCAAGGAGTGTCCCGGCGGCCTGCGCGACTATCACCTCGCCGTCTGGTTCGCACTGCTCTTCCAGTTGAAGGAGACAAAGCAGTGGCCCCGCCAGCGCGGCAGCGTCTTCCAGAGCGCCCGCGGCGACGCCGAGGCCGCCTTCGACTTCCTCGCCGCCGCCCGCTGCTTCCTCCACTTCCGCCACGGCCGCGACGACAACATCCTCGACTGGCAATCTCAGGACGAAGCCGCATCCCAATCCATCGGGCTCGAAACCCGCGGCACCGCCGACCCCTCCTACTGGATGCGCACCTACTTCCGCCACGCCCGCGTCGTCTACCGCCGCGCCGCGCTGCTGATGGAAAACCTGCCCGCACCCGTCAGTTTTTACCGCCAGTTCCGCCGCCGCCGCACGCCCGTTGCCGGCGCCGACTTCATCCTCGACCAGGGCCGCATCGATGTGCAGCCCGGCGCGCAATTCAACGACACCTCCGCCATCCTGCGCGTCTTCTCGCTCATGGCCACGCACGGCTATTCGCTCTCCCAGGCCGCCGAAGACCGCATCACCGACACGCTGCCGGTGCTTGCCATCCACATCCCCGAGGGTCCCTATCTCTGGAACGCGCTGCGCGAAGTGCTCATCGGCCCCCACGCCGCCCACGCCCTGCGCACCATGCACGCCCTCGGCATCCTCGAGATGCTCATCCCCGAATTCCACGGCATCGACGCCCTCGTCATCCGCGACAGCTACCACCGCTACACCGTCGACGAGCACACCCTTCTCACCATCGACAATGTGCACGGCCTCCGTCAGCCCACGCACGACTACCAGCAGCGCCTCGCCCAGTTGCTGCCGGAAATCGACCGCCTCGACCTGTTCCTCCTCTCCCTCCTGCTCCACGACACCGGCAAAGCCCGCCGCACCGGCGAGCACACCACGCAAAGCGTCGAGCTGGCAGACAGCTTCCTGGCCCGCCTCAACTTCGACGCCGAAGAGCGCGAGTCGGTCCTCAAGCTCATCCGCCTGCACCTTGAAATGTCGGCCGCCCTGCGCCGCGACATCTTCGACCACGAAAACGTGAGCAGCTTCGCCGCCAAAATCGGCAGCCCGCAACTGCTCAAGATGCTCACCCTCATGACCTACGCCGACATCAAGGCCGTCAACCCCGACGCGCTCACCCCATGGAAAGCCGAAAACCTCTGGCAGTTCTACATGTCCACCGCCAACTTCATGGACCGCTCCGTCGACGAGGTCCGCTACCACGCCGCCATCGACCCCACACTGCTCAACCGTATCCGCTCCATGGTCCCCTCAAGCCAGTCCGGCGAGCTGAAGCAATTCCTCGAAGGCCTTCCCCAGCGCTACCTGCAAACCCGCCTCCCCGAGCAGATCCGCCATCACTTCCAGATGGCCGTCAATCTCCGCAAAGACCCCGTCCAGCTCGACCTCCACCCCAGCCGCCAGCTCTTCGACCTCACCGTCATCACCCGGGACCGTTCGCGCCTCTTCGCCGACGTGGCCGGAGCTCTCGCCGCCTGGGGCATGAACATCGTCCGCGCCGGCGCCTTCTCCAACGAAGCCGGCGTCATCGTCGACAGCTTCCACTTCACCGACGCCTTCCGCACCATCGAGCTCAACCCCAGCGAGAAAGACCGCTTCCTCGCCAATCTTCACGACGTGGTCGCGCAAAAGGTCTCCGTCGAGCAGCTTCTTGAAGCTCGCAAGCACATGAACCGCCCTTCCGGCTTCAAGGTCGAAGTCGCCACCCGTCTCGAATTCGACTCCGAATCCTCCACGCACTCCACGCTTCTTCAAGTCGTTGCCCAGGACCTGCCCGGCCTGCTCCGCCAGATCGCCCTTACGCTCTCAACCCACGATTGCAACATCGAGGTCGCGCTCATCGACACCGAAGGCGAAACCGCCATCGACGTCTTCTACCTCACCAGCCGCGGCGAAAAGCTCACCCCTAAAGCGCAGCAATCCCTCGGCTCCGCGCTCGCCGCCGCCCTCGGCGAAATGCGCAACCCCGCCTGAATCGTCGAAGGGTACAGACCTTACTGGTCGCGGAAAAGTCGGATCGGCCAAAGTCTTGTATCAGGGCACGACTTCACAGGCTGCGGAAAAACTCGGTCCGCGCGTGGTTTTGTGTCAGGGCACGACTTTAGTCGTGCCGCAA